>JAGVJP010000062.1 GCA_020051075.1 Parachlamydiales bacterium | reverse complement strand
CGGCCAAACATGGCTAGGCTCCCTACCCCGTGAACGGATACGAAAATTAAAAATAATTCATTTATTCATTGAATTTTAAGTTGAAGTTAATTTATAGTTAATTTAAACAACTTAATATTTAAATAGGAGCAGTTTATGCCTTCTTGTGAATCAGTGATTAAACGCAATGGATTTGAACGCTGTATCGAATTTTTAAACGAAAGTAACCTTATCGAAGGGATCAAGGGAATTGATTACAGAGCAGAGAGCTTTCAAAACGAAGATATTGGTCATTTTGGCGCCTTTATTCTTTCCCAAAATCAGGCATGCGAACGCAAACCTTTAAGAGTAAAAGATTTATGCCTTTGGCAAAAACTCATTACTAGAGAACAAGAACTTGACGGCATCAAGTTAGAAGAACAAGAGATCGGTCATATCAGAGGTCCCAATAATCAAAAAAATGTTCGGATAGGAAAGCATATTCCCCCATCATATGAAACAGTCCCTAATCGGATTGCTCTCCTAGTTGAAGACATTAATGCTGTACTGGCAGATAAAGAAAAGTTGAAAGACGATGTCGCCTACTGTGAATTTTTAGGAAAAACATTCCACCAATTTGAATGGATTCACCCCTTTTCAGATGGAAACGGCAGAGTCGGTCGTTTGCTCGCAAACTATATTGCCACTTTTTGCAGTCGTCCTCTGGTCGTGTTTCGCGCGGAAATGAGTGAAAGAAATCGCTATTATGAGGCGCATGACACACCATTTGCCATGTGTTGTTTTATGGCTAAAAAGATCAAAGAAGCTGTGTTCGGATTTTATGGCAGCTTACTCTTTAAAAAAGAAGAACAGTCCGGTGCGACGATCAGATATGAATCAGCAAATGGGGAATCCGAAGAGCTCTATGAATGGCATGCCCTTAAGGATAAATTTCCAGAACCTGTTCCACCAGTCTTCTGATTTTATCTACCGCGAGGTTTTTAGATTAAATTGAAGCTGGTTATTATCTTCTCGATGGATTGATGAACCATATGGACCTTGATTTTTATGGGTAATCTTATACATTACCCATCCCCAAAGGTGTCGGATCGCATAGCCAAATTTCATCGGATGCCTTTCTAATTGAAACCACGTGTACCTTTTACTGAGACCGGTATCGGGATCTACCACGATTTTTGTTGAAAAGAGAAATTCACTCACGACAAATCCTCGAATGGCAAATTGATCAAACCCGGATGATTCATGAGAAGATTGACGTTCAAACTTTTCTCTCAGTGTGATCTTCCAGTTTTCATAAGTTTCGCCATCATCGTCGATCATCACATAGGCGCCTTGAAGGATTTCGGTAAAGACTCTCAGCTTTTCGCCTTCATCGATATCCAATCTCTCTCTTAAATAGTTTCCCACATAAAACTCCTCTGGATTGACATAGCTCAGCCTATTAGAAAAAGCACCATAGATCCCTCGGGGTAATTGATCTGTCAGTTCATGCATTTCTTCCGCAATATACTGGCTTTCAACAGTCGGATTTTTTGGTCCAAAAATACAACTCATGATGGTGGATATTCTTCTTCCTATCCTCTCTTTCCAATCATAATGCTGATGTGTTGCTTCGATCTGTTGGCTCGGTTGTTCTGTTTCAGGAACTTCTATTTTACTGTAACCATGAATCATACATAAAACCTCGTTTATTCATAAAAATTATTATAATAAACTAATATTAATTAAATATGTATTATCGTTAAATATTAGAAGAGAAAAAGATCAAAAGGGAAAAAGGGAGCAAAGAGAAGAAAGGGACAATGGACTTTATGGACTTTATGGACTTTATGGACTTTATGGACTTTATGGACTTTATGGACTTTATGGACTTTATGGACATGTTTTGTGGTTAGTCAATCTAATTTCTGTCCATATAGTCCATTGTCCATTTAAACTTCTGCAATGAGCATTTTATTTCAACCCTTTCTCAATCTGATCATAAGGAACTAGAGGGGCTTGTTCATTGATTCCTTCACAGGATTGAGCAGCAAGATCCCAACTCTCTTTGGAGTTAAGGTTTTCTTTCCACCAGGGGAAAGTCCGGCACTGAGTGGGACGGGCTTGATAGACCGAGCATTTGTTATCTTTAAGAAAAACGCAGTCGTTGTTCTGCGACTTTTTTTCAACAAGAGCATAGCGATTGTCCCGTTGACGCACATATTTTCTTTTGAAGACTTGGAGAGAAATATTGAGCAGTTCAGCAATTGCGGACATCTCCTCTTCTGTGACCCACACATACCCAGGCGCACCTGTACAGCATTTGCCACATTCGGTACATTTGAATCTCAGTCCCTCTTTGTACCAAGGGAGAGGAGAAGATTTTACATCTTGATTTGACATGCCTTTAATGATCTGAAATTGTTGGATGGCTTATTATACTCTGATAAGATCAGAGATGTTTGTACGATTGTATAAGATGCCGTAGATTATGAATAATACCGGGCTGCTTTAACCAAACGGCAATGTCTTGAGGAAAGCGAATCTGTTCTATTTTCCCCTTTTTCAAACTCCACTTAGCTATTTTAATAAATTTCTCGTATTGTTTAGTCGACAATGGCTTACACGGCATTTCGAATCCTTTATTCTTATGATAGAATATTTGGTGCAAAAAACCAACGAAAAATAATATTTTTTCAAAACTCTGATATCATCTTTTGGTGGACAGCGCTACCTTATCGCTTGCGATGAGAGTTTTGTCCATATTGTCCATTAGGAACGAAACAATATTTACAATTTAATATATTTATAATAATATAGTAAGAAACAAACAAATAACGATGAACTCAATTTATTTTACATTTTTTGTCCTTGTTCTATTGCTGAGCTCTACGATGGGATTCAGTTCAGCAAGCACAGAAGATCGAACACTGAACTTTGACTTTACCTTCAATACCGATGAATCGGGGTGGGTCGGTGACTTTGCTGATTACCCTGTCGGAGACGAAGAATTTTTTGAGCTGGATTTCAGCCTATCAACTCTTCCTAAACCCATCCCATCGTCCAATTCTGCCTTGAGTCATGGGCTGCATTTAACAGGAAATAATCATAGCGACGATCTTTTTATGTACGTAAAACGGGAAATTGAAGGATTAGAACCTGATACATTGTATGCTTTGACATTCACTCTTATCTTTGAAAACAATATTTTTCCTGGTCAATATGGCATCGGAGGATCTCCAGGTGAAAGCGTCTACGTTAAAGTTGGGGCTTCAGCCGAAGAACCAGACAAAGTAGACGTCAACGGCTATTATCTCATGAATATCGATAAAGGCGACCAGGCAATGGAAGGGGCAAACAGTCAAGTTGTCGGAACCTTATCGAATGCTCTTGTCAACGGCGAGGATCCCCAATATGAACCGATCGGCTATCTGAACCCATCCCCATTAAAAGTCAGAACTGATCCAGAAGGGCGCCTCTGGCTCTTTGTCGGCACCGATTCGGGATTTGAGGGACCAACACATTTCTACATCGCTAGAATTGCTGTCAATGCTGAACAGATTCCAGAATGATAAACAATGCCCACACTCGCAAATCATGGAGAACAGGATGAGCAGGATCGCAAGCGGCAGGATAGACAGGCCCCTTTTGCTTATCCTGTTGAAGTTAGATTGACAAGCGAGTTTGTTTCCGTTATAGTGATTTCATTTTATTAGGAACGATAATCAATAAATGGAAACACCAAGAAAAGGATTCTTACATCGCCTTTTGAACATCTATCCAGGTGAAGAAAAAAATGCGTTCCTTTTTGCGTTCCTCGGTTTCATCTGGGCTTTTGCCTCAACCTCTGCACTAAAATTCGCCGATGCCCTTTTCATCTTGCACGTCGGCGCTCAGTCACTCCCCCAAGCCTACATTCTGATCGCCTGCGGGATGTTCTCCATCGCCGTTTTGCTTCTCTATGCATTCCACCACTTCTCATCCTATCAGATCTACCTCAAAACCCTTCTGATTGGGATAGGACTTTATGTCATCGTCTTCGGACTCGTCTATTTCGAAGTTGCCTTAGATTCGCATTGGTTTTGGTATGGACTGAAAATGTCGGGATTTTTTTTCTTTACCGTCCTGCTGACCTGCTACTGGACCTTCATCGACCAGTACCACCATCTCCAAGACTCAAAACGACTTTATAGCCTATTCAGCTCAACGATATTCCTTGGATCGGCCAGCACTGGCTTTGTCATGAATTCCGGACTTCTGGACCTGCACCACCTGGTTTTCCTCATCATCCTTCTCTTTATCGTCACCGCAGCTTTTGTACGGCTCATCCAATCGAAGTTATCTATCGTCACGCATGAAGATGTCGAGCATGAAGGACAAATTTACGAAGAAGGGAGCTCCTTTAAATTTCTTCTCAAAACCATTCTTTCTTCACGATTTACACTCCTCCTGATGACGTGCAACCTATTGAATTACCTGCTGCTCGTCATCACCGAATACAACTACATGTTCACATTCCAAAGCCACTTTGCCGCTCAAGATGACAGCAACCTTGGAGGCGGAACAGAAGCCCAGTTGACTCTTTTCTTAGGACAGTGGCTCAGCGTCGTCAGCGTCTGCAATCTCTTCTTCGGACTTCTCATCTACAGCAGGTTAGTGCGGCGCTTCGGGATCAACATCATGCTTGTAATCACTCCAATCCTTCTCATCATCTCTTTCACCGGTTGGTCGTTCAGTCCGAGCCTCCTCTTTCCTCTTATAGGCTATTTTGTTGTTGAAGGAACCCTCTATGTTATTGACGATAATAACTTCAATTTACTCCTCAATGCCGTCCCATCGAAAGTTAAGTATAAAATACGGGTCGCCATCGAATCATTCTTTGAACCTGTGGGGATGTTGCTCAGCGCCCTTTTGCTGACGTTCTTTCAGGATTATAGCAAACTCCTCGGCTTCATCCTCGCCTGCTGCCTCCTCATTGTCGCACTTGGACTGCGGAGCAATTACCTCAAAGCAATATTTTTCAACCTTTCTCAGAATGCCATCCGCTTTCAACGTTCAATCAAGGAGTGGCTAAATAAAATCTCCGACAAACAACAGCGGATAGCTATCACCAGACTGTTAACAATCCTTAAAATGGGCGACACACAAGCTCAGCTATTTGCTTGCGAATGCCTCTTGGCTTTTGAAGATGACGGACTGCTCAAGAAAATCCTCAAGTGTTCGACACAATTCTACCCATCGGCAAAAGTTAAATTAACAGAACTGTTGATTCGTAGCCCCTTTTCAAAACATCCTCTCGTCTTAGATACGTTGCAAGAGTGGATTCAACAAGACCCCGATCCCAAACTAAAAAGCACTGTCCACTTCTACCTGGCAGAACAGGGGCTACTGCACCCCGATAAAGTTTTCAACGACCTCAACAGCACCGATATCCGCCTTAGAGGGGCAGCGATTCTCTCGCTGAAGAAATCGTATGCCTTCCTACCCCCGGCAATCACAGCTTACAACCAGACGATTGCAACGCAACATTTAGAGCAGATGATTCAATCGCCTGATGAAGATGAGCTGTCCATGGCTTTGGAAATCCTCGGCATCGTGGGAACAGCGCATGAGGTCGATCTCTTGATCTCTTTTCTCACGCACCCCTCCCTTGCAGTCTCTCAACGAGCTGCTCGCTCGCTCGCCGCCATTGACACCATCGATGCAATCCAGCATGCCCCCACGTTAATCGCCCTCCTCAGCCAGATCAATGACAACGACGTCCGCATCGCCTGCCTTAAAGCCCTTAGAGGGATCAACGATTCAAGCCTTGTCGACGGCATCATCCATGCTACAATCCATTTCAGACCAAATGAGAGGCGTTTAGTTGAAGAAATCATCTACCACATGGGGCTGCGGACAGTGCCGTCGCTCCTCTCGATCACAAGGAACACCAAGATACCTGATCCTTCCAGGCTTCTTGCTGGACGTATTTTGGGACGCCTTGCACTTCCTCAGCTCCATGCCAATTTATCTGACATCATTCAAGTCGAAATTGAGCGGGCCTACTTCTATTTTTATCATCATGGAACTATACAATCGCAAAACCCTGAAATAGACCTAAGCATCCTAGAGGATGTCCTCATCACCGGATATCAATCTGTCATCGACTTCATCATTCAGCTCCTCGGCATTGCCGGCGAAGTCGAAGATGTCGAAATCCTCTCTCAAGCTCTGCGAAGCACCAATCCGAAGGTTCGGAGCCAAGTCGTTGAAACCCTCGAGAAGACATGCGAACCCGCCATCTTCCGGCTGCTTCAACCTCTTGTCGATGACATCCCCTATGCAGAAAAACTTCGCGCCTACGTCAAATTAGGAAACCAGGCATTGAGCTTAACTGAACTCTTAGATAGAATGAGTCAATCTTCTGCACAAGTTGATCAGATCTTATCCGCGACGATGAAGTATCATTTGGATTTGCCAAATTGGCGTGAGACTCTCCGCCAGCAGATGTCGCGGCAGGATGAAATTTTCCACCATTTTGCATATGAGCTTCTTGAAACATGACAACGTTAACATTAATCGATAAAGCATTACTGCTTAAGAGGACCCCTTTATTCGCCTCTTTAAACCTTGACTTGCTCTTAAGCATCTCAGACCGGATGTCCTTGATTGCCTTTCAAGATAACGACTATATTTTCCTTTCCAATGAAGAGGCTAATCGGCTCTACTTCATTGTCAAAGGGACAGTAGAAATCCTCACTCCTGAAGGCGTTGCCCTCACCAAGTTAGAACATGGGGACTTCTTCGGGGAGGAATCTCTCTTCAACCACCAACCCCGCTGCTACACTGCGTACACCCCGGTCAAGACCGAGGTTCTCACTTTATCTAAGACGAATCTATATTCCATCATCTCAGAATGCCCCTCTGTTGCTCTAGGGTTTCTACACGTCTATGCCCTCTCTTTCCCAAACAGATTTTTTAAAGGATGTGAAAAGCGCTCATGACCATACGCAGCCGTTTACTTCTACTCCTCTTTCCCTCTTTAATCACTTTTCTTTTGCTGATCTGCTTGTTTTTCTATTTCAATTGGTCGAAAGAGATCATCAACAGCTTCAGTTCCAACCTTAAATCTATTGTCGTCACCGGAGCACAGTCGATCAATGGAGCCGATATCGAAGCGATCGCACAACATATTCATGACCCCCAAACTCCTCATCAGCCGATATACCTCGAAAATAGACAGCGCCTGCTATCTCTGCAGCAGAAGCTGCCTATCACCAATATCTTCATCATCCAAGTCCTGCCCGTTAAAGAAGGCGAGATGATTTTACTCGATTCTCCCAACCACCCAGAAAATACCCGTTATCTGGGCAGCCGGCCAGAAGATGCCTATCGGGAGATCATGCTCCTCGACATCCCCAAAAACAATCGGGAACAAGGAGCCAAGCCTGGAGAATATGACTTCAGCGAAAACGATGAAAGGCAAGTTTACCTCACCAAAGAGCCCTATGTCACTCCTATCTATGAAACGAGAAAAACACACGAACGGCTCATCTCCGCTTATGCTCCAATCCTCAATAAACAAGGAGACGTGGTCGCCCTCTTAGGAGCCGACGTCGGCATCAGCGAAATTGAAAAGAAACTCAATCGTGCCCTCCTCTTAATCATCATCGGAGCCCTCACCACCCTCGGATTCATTGCCATCACCATATTTCTCATCGCTGAGAACATCAGCCGCCCAATGAGAAGGCTCAATCAAGCCGCCCTCGCCATTGCAGCAGGAGACTACGAAGCAAATATCCCCCCCGAAGGCCCTAAAGAAATCACCGAATTGGCTAACACCCTCAATACGATGAGCGAGTGCCTCAATGAACACATCATCCGTCTGAAAAATAGCTCTTTAGTGCGAGAACGGATGCATGGAGAATATGAATGTACCTTGCTCCTCCAACACTACATGTTGCAAAAAAACATCGAAGACTTTAATAATCCAAATGTCCGGCTGTTGATCACCTCTTTTCCCGAAAATCTCGTTAAAGAAGGAGTGCTCCTGACATGCAAGTCAGATGACGAACACCCACTCATCTTGACTTTCTTGGAGGCAAAAGAGACCGGATTTATAGGATTGTTTACGCTCAACCAAAGAACAGGATTGCCAATCGATGAAGATCATGACAGCCATTTTATTGAAACCTTTTTTTCACAAGACTACCGATCGATGACGTTCCGCTATGCCACGTTGCCGCCCCCTTTCGTCTGGTCTTTTCAAGAGCATCAATTTGTTCCAACCACTCAACAAAAGGTGGAGCTGCATCACAATGATATGATCTTTTTAGGGAATAGCAGCCTCTTGGATGTGTTTGGATCTGCAGAGAAGATCCAAGTCTGGCTGGGGAGAATATTGCGCCATTTTGCTAACGACGGCTTAGAAATTATCCAAGTGATGATTGCAAACGAATTGAAATTTTTAAATAAGAAACAGCTTTTCAAACAAAATATTCATATTGTTGGATTGCAGATGAATCTACCTGAACGAGTTTAAACCATGTCGATTTACGTCCTATCTGCCTTTTTTCTCTATTTCTCCGTTATCCTCATCATCGGATTCGTTTTCCATAAAAAGCAAACCACCTCATCCGACTATATCATGGGGAACCGCTCTCTAAATTTCTGGCTTGTCGCCCTATCGGCACACGCCAGCGACATGAGCGCCTGGCTTTTCATGGCTTTCCCGATGAGTATCTTCGCCCTTGGCTTGTCACAAGTGTGGATTGCCCTCGGACTGCTCACAGGCATGTTCCTCAACTGGCACTTCGTCGCCCCACGCCTCCGCTCGATGACAGAGAAATATCACTGCTTCACACTTTCATCTTTTTTTGAAAAACGACTGAACGATACCTCCGGACTCATCCGTATCATCAGCTCACTGGTCATCGTCATCTTCCTCACACACTATCTCTCCGCTGGCCTTATCGCCATGGGATATCTCCTAGAATCGCTATTCGGCATCGACTATTACATCGGCTTAGCGATCGCTATTTCCGTTGTGGTCTCCTATACCTTCGTCGGAGGATTCACCACCGTCGCCTGGATCGATCTCTTTCAAGGGATTTTCTTGTTGATCATGTTGATCTTAGTCCCCTTCACCGCCTTCTCTAAAATCGAGGGATGGAACACAATCATTACGAATGCTAAGCAGATGGAAACGTCGCTTTCACTGATTCCCCAAGCTGGCGGTAAAGAGCTGTTTTCTATCTTCTCATTAGCTCTTGGATGGGGACTCGGCTACTTCGGCATGCCCCATATCATCACAAAATTTATGGGGATCAAAGATGTCAAAGAACTCACTAAATCCAAATGGATCGGGATGTCGTGGCAGCTGATTGCTTTAGGCGCTGCCACTTTTGTCGGATTGGTCGCTATCGGATTCTTCCCTCAAGGGCTGGAAAAAGGAGAAATGGTCTTCATCGAAATGGTAAAATCCCTCTTTCATCCTTTCTTCGGCGGCATCATCTTGTGCAGCATCATCGCCGCTAACCTCTCCACCATGGACTCACAAATCCTTGTATGCGGGTCGACGATCAGCGAAGACCTCTACATCCCATTTTGCAATGGGAAACCTTCTGACAGAAAAATTCTCTTCTGTACGAAATTCAGCGTGGTCTTCATCTCTTTGATTGCTCTGCTCATGGCATTCAACCAGAATAAAACCATCCTGGATACCGTCCTTTACTCCTGGTCTGGGCTTGGGAGCTCCTTCGGACCGCTTGTCCTCATGACCCTCTATTCGGATAAAATTAACCGCTATGGCGCGATGGCAGGAATCGTCGTCGGCACCCTCGTCGTCATGGTATGGCCAACGTTAAACCCTCTCTTGTTTGAAATGCAGATCCTCCCAATGATTCCAGGCTTTATCCTCAGCTACCTCTCCATCGTCTTGGTCTCCCGGTTGACGAAAGATCTCGACCTAAAAAGTCAACAACGGACCTAAGGAAAGTCATTCCTGTATCCTCTGGCCTGCTAAAGGTTATTTCTAGATCGCTCAAACCCGGGGCTTTGGCGCGATCTAGAAATGAACTTTGAAGGAGGCCAGAGGATAAACCAATCTGTGGAATAGGCTTGATGGTTCGTTAAATCATGCTCGTTGGACCTGGAAGATTGACTCAGAATCATCTGAACCAAGAGCATTGTGCTTCGCCACTTGCGTAAGAGCATTCTGCCAGATATAGCTTCCGACTAAAGTCCAGCCAACGACTGCTACTGTTGTCCCACGAGAAAATGGTAACTGAAGAAGTCTTGAGATGCCAAACGTTCCAACGACCATGACGATACTGGAAGATATCTCCGCTAAGGCAGATCTACATGCCCAGTGTTTACCTGATCCCTGGTTACACATCGGGTTAATGGCTTCACGAGTCAAGTTTGATTTCTGAACGTGATAAGAAACTCTTTCTGATAACCGCAATAATGCAAAAGCCGTCACACAAAGCGTTGCCGCTGCTAGATACTTGTTTTGGAACAAGCTATTCAATCGCCCGCTCCATGTACTTATAAAAACATTACTTAACACACTTTGATTAATAATATTTGAGACAGACATAAAACCTCCATTTATTTAAATTGCAGGACAATTCTATCAGGATTTTTTTTTAACGTCAAGAGGAAATCTAAAAATTGGATTAACAAAAAATAACTCTAAAATATATTCTATCTTTGTTTAATGATCAACTCAATCATCCAACAAATTATTGAAGTTACATTTGATCGAATTATATATATAGTTAAACTATTTCCAAGCGCTTCGCGAAGCACAAAAATTGCTACCTCGAAGCGTTTGGAGCCCCAAGCGACGTCGTCTCTCATATCAAAAAGTAACACAGCCTAAAGTCATTTCCAACCATCCTTCCCATCCTGTAAAATTGACAGGATGGGCAGGATAGGAAAGATAGGGCCAAGATAGTGTGTTACTCAGGAGTGCGGAAGGGCGTTGTTCTTCTTCATCCAATGGGTGCTGAGCTTAATCAAGCCCGGAGTCGGAAGAATCCAAAGGAACAGGTTCGAAGTATTGTGATATCAGACCCCGTCCAGCGTCGATTCCTTGAGGAGGCTCTCAGTCGAAGCTGAAAGTGAGGTGAGGTGACCCTTCAACTACAAAGCGGTGAGGTAACGCTATAACTCCTTCTGCTCTGTCTTCCTCATCATTGAAACTAGCAGAAAGGAGAGGCGACGCTACAACTCCTTCTACTCTGTCATCCTCATTTTCCCTAAGTATATAATTGGTGTAAACCACATAACTAAATAAAATCCAACCTGTCATTGCTAATGTTGTTTCACGTGAGATAGGAAGCTGAAGGATCTTTGAAACACCGAGCATTCCAACAGTAATGATCATACTGGTGGCCATCCATGAGATGGCAAATCTACATGATTCATATTCATCTGACCTCGTCTCAAAGATCTTCGCACTGAAATTCATTACGAGTTTAGATTCAACTATTCTGGAACTAACTTTTTCCATCACGCGGATAAGAACAAACATCGTAACACACAACGTTGCCACTGCGAGATACTTGTTTTGAAAGACGTTGATCACACGGCCTCTCAATCCTGCCGTACTCTGTAAAAACCCACTCGTCGCTTGCGTTGACACACCTTGACCAATAATACCTGGAATAGCCATAAAAACCTCTAGTTTTGATTTATTAATAGAAAAACATAACAGAAAAAATTTATCTATTCAAGAAAATAATTTTAAAATACATTTTATTTTATTTAATAATCAACTCAATCATCCAACAAATTAAGCCGGCTCTAAGGGACAAACAAGATTAGAGGTAACGAAAATCGGCTATTTTCATAACTTCGTCAGGCAACTAACTTTGGAAACCCAAGCGACGTCGTCTCTCATTTCAAAAAAGTAACGCTGCCAGAGCCGTTTCATCCCTCTTATCCTTCCCATCCTGTCAATTTTTACAGGATAGGGAGAATAGGAAAGATAGGGCAAATATCTAACGCACCGTCATCCTTTTTATCCTTCCCATCCTGTCAATTTTTACAGGATAGGGAGAATAGGAAAGATGGGGTAGGATAGTTTGTTATTCAGGGGTTAGTGGCTTGACGAAGTTATGAAAATAGCCCGAAAATCTGACAGAGAACAGCATCCAAAGCAAAAACGCTTCGGGAAGCCAAAATTTCTTAAGGCTTCGCGAAGCGTTTAGAAGTGCGAAAGTCTTCTTTCGCTTTTCAGTGAAATCCCTTGGTAGCGGACTCTAGAACAAGAATTCTAAGTGACTAACCAGTTACACCTGAAGAGTGCTCTGTTGTATTTAGTCTTCCAAGGAGGTTTGTTATGAAGCCCTCGTTTACCGTTGGTTGAACGGTAGGAGGCTCTCGGCGGCGAGGCGGCTCTGTAACTCCGTCGTCGTCATCAGAATCCGATTCAGAATCAGAATAGCTACGGGTTTCGACGTAAGAATCTGATGGTGCTTTAACAGCGTAGTGTATTTCTTCGTCGTCGCTGTCGTCAGAATGGTCTCGATCAATTTTTAAATATGCGACGTAGATCACATGACTAAATAAAGTCCAACCTGCCACTGCTAATGTTGTTCCACGAGAGAAAGGAAGCTGAAGAAGCTTTGAAAGAGCAAGCGTTCCAACAATCATTATGATACTGGCAGACATCCATGCGATGCCATGTCTACAAGAATCATATTTTTCTGACCTTTTCTCAAAGACCCTAGCACTGAAATTTTTTACGAGTTTTGATTCAAATATTTTTGGACAAACTTTATTAATCGCACTAATCAGAACAAGCACCGTCACGCACAATGTTGCCGCTGCAATAGATCTGTTTTGAAAGACACTGATTAAACGGCCTCTCAATCCTGCCGTAATCTGTACGAATCGAGTCGTTGCTTGGGTTAAGACACTTTGGCCAACAATACCTGGGATAGACATAAGAACCTCCAATTTAGATTAATTCATTATGCAATCTAACAGAAAAAAGGTTTTTATTAAACTAAAATAAATTTTCCATGATTAGCGATCAAGTCGTTCCCGTTTAAACTATCCATAATCGAAGGAAGGATAAACTTAAGTAACACAACCCTGCTAAAATTCTGCCTGAGCGCGCATGCTATCGCCAAAAACAGATGCTTATCTACTTACAGGTTATTGTCAGTATAGTTCATAGAAAAGCGAAAGAGGACTTTCGCGCTCCAAATGCTTTGCGAGGCACAAAAATTGCTAGCGCGAAGCGTTTGGAGTGCGAAAGTCCTCTTTCGCTTTTCTATGAACTATGTCCCAGGCTTGGGTGTTATCCCTTCTGTTTTTCGAGGTAGTTGATGACGTCTCGGACTGTCTTCAACTTTTCAGCCTCATCTTGAGAGATTTCGCATCCAAAGCGCTCCTCAAAAGTCATGATAAGCTCCGTTAAATCTAACGAATCTGCATTGAGGTCTTCGACAAACGATTTTTCTGCTGTCACATCGTCTTTGTCAACGCCAAGCTGCTCAACGACAATATCAATTACTTCTTGTTCAAGAGTCATAGGTCATTCCTTACTTTCAGGGGTTTCTCTTCATGAAATGTCCTATTTTTATAAAAAAGAACAATAAAATCAAGGGATAAAAGAGTCTCACTCATCAAAAGGGAGTTCCATTTATTGCGATGTTAGGATGAAGCTGACAAATCAACGATTGCAACGGTCACATTGTCATATTGACCAGGAGTCATGAGCGCCTGCCTCGTCAAGAGAACAGCATCGCTGATTTCTGCTGGAACCACGTCCAGCCCCGGTCTTTGTGTGATTACTTCAGCGACCATATTTGAAGATAATGCATCCCACAATCCGTCGCAGGCCATCACAATTTTATCGCCCGATTGATAATCGAAAATAGTGATTTCAGGGATGTTAATCAGGCATTTTCGACCAGCAATAGAATTTTCCCTAGGGACAATATAATGATCCCCTATGGCCGCTGGAGTCGCAATCCCAAGAACGCGATTCTCTTCGACAACGCCTCCCAGTGCCCGCACCTGATCGCCATAGCGTGCGATCGTTGGTTCGGCGTCCACACTCATTGGAATCGGCTGGCCATTTCTGATGACTATCGCTCTGCTATCGCCAAGATTGGCCACAATGACTTTATCGTGAACAATCAATCCAACGATTGCTGTCGTGCCATCTGCATAGGGAGCATTAAAAAGAGGTTCGATTTCTCTTGAAAATGCCTCATCGAGTTTGATAAAGGCGTTATTAAGGGCCAAGATGCAACTCGCATAGATCTGTTCATTAGATTGCATTGAAGCAGACTCTGCATTGGCTTGAAATTCCCTTGATAGATAGGCGACAATATTTTCCTTAACGAATTCGGACGCTTTTGAACCTCCATGCCCATCAAACACACCCACCAAGCCAATCGCATCAACCACGCCAGGATGTCTGAGTGTGGCAGCAATATGCTCATCCTCCATTGCACTCCTTGGCCCCTCTGCACTAGCAAACTGGACAGCATACCCGACCACATCACGCCCTGATTCTTCTAGGATGGGAACGAGTTTCTCCACAGTAGTCCAAGGATATTCTATAGGCAAAATAAGAGAAAGCCAGTCACCATCTTCTGGCCGTGCTATCGCTGGGACCGCTCCACGAACCCAGTCTGGTCTGGCGTCGAGGTCTGATTCTTTTTGTACTGTCAAAAGAAACGTTTCCGCTTCCCTGATTAGATTTACTGCTCCACCAGGAGTTGACAGTAGAGCGCTCGGCTTCAACTCTGCCAAAAGTGCTTGAGAGCGGGGATCTTGCTGAAAATCAGCTTCCCCTGCTGCTGAACTGGATGGCAATGCCGATGTTGAAGTCGAGGTTGGCGAGGGTGGAATCGAGAAAGGCGAAGGTGTGGGAGTTTGTTGAAGTCGAGAGGAAAAGCAACTCAACGTATGTGGAGCATAAGAACGAATCGTCATGAAAGCTAAAGCTAACATGACGATCGCTGTGACTGCAACAAGAATATACTGGTTTGATAAATGATTAAACCATCTATTCATTAAATTGAATGAATCTGACTGAGATAATTGATGAATGCTATTCACGAAGATTTATCTTTGAATCAAATCAACGATCGCTACGGTCACATTATCATTTTGTCCAGGTGTCAGGAGCGCTTGTCTCGTCAGGAGAACCGCATCGCTGATGTCTGCTGGAACCACGTCCGATCCGGGTCTTTTTGTGATGGTTTCAGCAACCTTATTGGAAGATAATGCATCCCACAATCCGTCACAGGCCATCACAATTTTATCACCTGGCTCGTAATCGAATATTGAGATTTCAGGGACGTTAATGATACATTTCCGACCAGCATTTCCATAAGAGATGTTATGGTCTCCGATCGCTGCAGGGGTAGCTAACCCAAAAATGCGCCCATTTCTGACGGATCCACCTAAAGCCTCAACCTGTTGAAGATATCTCTGAATGTGTGGTTCTGCGTCTACAGTCATTGGAATCGGCTGACCATGTCTGATTAAGATGGCTCTGCAATCGCCGAGGTTGGCCACAATCACTTTATCGTGAACAATCAACCCAACGATAGCTGTAGTACCACCTGAAAGTGGATCTTTGAATTTGGGATCTATTTCTTTTGAAAATGCTTCGTCGATTTTTAAAAAGGCGTTATGAAGAGCTAAGATACAACCCGCATAGAGATCATCTTCGTTATCTAACGGAGAAGCCGCAACATTCGCCTGAATTTCCTGTGATAAATATTCCTCGATATGATCCTTCATGAACTTAGAAGCCTGAGCTCCTCCGTGCCCGTCAAAGACTCCCACCAATCCAATTGGATCAGTGGCAGCTGGATACTGTAGAGTTGCAGCAATATGCTCATCTTCCATCTCATCTCTTGGACCCTCAGAACTCGCAAACTGAACCGGATGGCGACCCGCATTCCCTGATTCTACCTCAATTGTGGTGTCTTTATCACGACTTGACCATCCACTCATAACCCTCACGGTTAGGGAAAGCCAATCCCCATTTTCTGGCGCTGTTATTTCAGGGACAGTCCCAATAATCAAGGGTAATCTTGCATCCAGATTAGATTCTTGTCGAACAGTAGCCGCAAAAGCACGAGCTTGATTAATCAGCTTCAGCTTTTCATTGTCATTTTTTAAAAGAGTTGTGGAGAGCAAATCTGCCAAAAGCGCTTCAGATCGTCCCTCATCCGCTGATTTTGGAGTTGGATTTGCCATTGGAGTTGGGTTTGGGGTTGAAATTGGCGTTGTGTTTGGGGTTGAAATTGGCGTTGTGTTTGGAGTTTGTTGAAATCTAAGTGAAAAGCGGCTCAACGCATTTGGAGCGAAGGTGCGAAGAGCAATGTATGCGACTGCAACTAATGCGAGAGCTGCGATTGCAGCGAGAACGTACCGGTTGGATAACCTGCTAAAGCCCCCTCTCACTAAAGTTGAAAAATTGGATGGAGACACCTGACTAATATTATTCATAATGAAAATTCTTTTGTCCTGTTTAAAAGTAATAATAAACATACAGGACAAAACATTTTCATTCAATAAAAAATGGCGGTTATTTTCATAACTTCGTCAAGCAACTAACTTTGGAGACCCCAAGCGACGTCGTCTCTCATTTCAAAAAAGTAACACTGCCAGAGCCATTTCCTGCCATCCCTCTTATCCTTCCCATCCTGCGTGAACAGTTAAGCCTGAGCCCAATGGAGGATGGCGCGATGATATTCTTCAAGCTGGATATCTTTTTGGCTAACTTCGCGCGGTCCTAATTCTGTGGTTTCTAATGATTCTTCTGATAAGCTCTCATCATTCGAGCTGCCCGATGCAGAGTCAGAAACGTCAATCACTCCGATCAGAGAGCTAGTGGCAACACTTGGGGAACTAGATGATGATGATGATGATGATGATGAAGAGCAATTCCATACAGTGTTAGAAGAAGCAGTCATTCTGTCAACCAACACTCGTCCTGGTACATGTTCTACTAGGTATTCAATTTCCGCGTGATGGTCATACGGAGGCGTGACATAAAGGACATTGTTGGCAATAGGTCTCCGGCTCTCTTGAAGACGATGCCCCAATTGAGCTGCCCGGCGAATGACCTCATCGTTTTCTGCACCCGCAACGACAACAGAATCAGCCAAACGGGTTCGAAGGAGTGAAGTTTTTGCCTTTAAGTTCGTATGGCCAACCGTGCTTATCAGACATCGAACGACTCCGCCTAAGAATGATGTATGACGACGAACATTTTTTACGACTCCTGATAAAGAGGAAAATGAGTGGTGATTAATGTATAATCCTATTCCCCCTTCTTGAATTGTGTGGTCGATAATCATCTCTTCCAAAGCTTTTGCTGTGATCCCCCCGCCTAGCGAATGTCCATAAACAGCTAATCTCTTCGGATCTCCTTGGCAAGCATTTGTCAAAGCAAACGAAATAGCAGCTCGACAATCAATGACCGCTTCATGTAGACGCTGAATCTTTCCCGAGCTCTCTCCAATCCCGCGTGAGTTGTAGATCAGAACATTGCAATCATATTTTTGAGCCATCAGTTGAGCATGTGCATAGCCGCTTTGCCATGATCCCATATTCCCTTGGACCATGACCATCATTTTCTTTTGGCTGATGTCTCGCTCGCTCGGATTGGCGTAGACGATGCAGCCGTCTAACCTGACATGATCTTCTGTATAAATGCCAATTCTCTCAGCGCGGTTCAATCTGGCTTCTGTATTAAAATTGCGACTATCAATAGAATTATCCCTCCAAACCAACACTCGATCATTTCTCACTAACAGCTGAGCATAAGTGAATATATCTATTTCTCCCTCTGGAGGAACTAGACCCTCAAGACGATCTTTAGCATAGAAATGCGTAGCAGGGAAAATTTTATGGAGGATAGAACGTTGTAATGCAGTTGAGCCTTGGCCCCTTACGGGTATCCTCAGCACTTCTCCAATCCTTCTTTCCAGATCTGTTCCGATAAATTGAAGCCGTGCCCTATCTTCTTCTAATCGAGAAAGATCAGCTCTTAATTGTGAGAACTGCTGTCCGACATGATCGAATCGGCGATCTAAACGTATTTTTTCTTGTTTAAGTTGAGCCAACATCTGTCGATCATTTGGAATGCTGCTCTCTTGCTTCAACAAAGACATAAATTGATGAGCAATTTGAGGTGCAATTCCATGTTTCCCTATTTTTTTGATCTTTTTTTCAGTAGTGTAGATTCGATCGCAAACCTCTGTAAATCTTTCATGGTAATTTGCCAAACGGGAATCCACTGATGCTAAATTTGTTCTCAATACTCCTTCAGCCCTGTCTAAATGAAATAATTCCCCCTGTACTGAATAATAATCTTTAACCAACGGTTCTAATCTAGAATAATCCACAACAACAAACCTATATTAATATTTATTAATAGGATTGTATCATATCGTTGTTAATTTTATATTAAGCAATGAATAATAATTTATTGTAATAGATTATGGACTTTATGGACGGGTATGGACATTATGGACTTTATGGACAGATATGGACGAATTGCTAAATCGCAATTGACATCTATAGCAATATGTCCATAAAGTCCATTTCTGTCCATAATGTCCATACCCGTCCATGTCCATGATCCTAGCTGACGACAGATCCACAAGATGCCTCAGTTGGAGAGAGCACTTCACAGAGATCTCCCGACTTGGCTGCTAAGACCATCCCTTGGCTTTCAATTCCCATGATAGTCGCTGGCTGGAGGTTAGCGACAACGACGATTTTCTTACCAATCAACCTCTCAGGAGAATAGCTTGCGGCGATCCCTGCAACGATTGTCCGTGTTTCTAAGCCGATATCGACTTCCAACCGGAGCAACTTCTTGCTTTTGGGAACAGGCTCCGCTTTTAAGATCGTCGCGACTCTGAGATCGAGTGCCTGAAACTCTCCTATCGCAACCGAAGATTTCAGAGGAGGAATCGCCGCTTTGCCAGATCCTTTCTCTTGCTCTTTAGACGTTGACTGTTGTTTTGAAACGAGCAAACTGTGCAGCCTCTCCGTTTCAATGGAAATTTGTTCATCTTCTACTTTCTTAAAAAGGATTTCTGGATGTTGAATCGGCTGCCCTGCAGGGATGTTTTCACTGGAGATTGTTTTCCAGCCGAGCTCCTGCATGGACCCTTTGAATCCGAGCATCCGCCAAACTTTCTCCGCTGTTGCTGGGATAATCGGAAAAGAGACCAACGCCAATGTCTTCAAACACTGAAGACAGCAATTCAACGTCGCATTCATCCTCCCTAGTGTTGCAGGATCTTTGGCATCAGCCCATGGCCGCTTCTGGTCGAAGTAGACATTGCCCAGCTGAGCAAGTTCCATGACGACGCTGCTCGCGCGCCTCACTTTGAAGTGTTGGTAACTTTCCGCTGCCTGATCCGCAAGGATCTGGATATTTTGAAGGAATTCAACGTCAACAGCCTCTAAGTCTCCTGGTGGAGGATTTTTCCCCTCGCAACGACTCACAATGAAAGTCAAAATGCGGTTGACGAGGTTTCCATATTTCCCTAACAGTTCGCTATTGCATCGATTTTGAAAATCTTTCCACGTGAATTCGCTGTCAGAAGTTTCAGGGGCGTTAGATCCGATCACAAAACGTATCTGGTCGCTCGTGAAATTCTCAAAGAAATGGTCTAAGTCGATCGTCCATCCATCCGATTTGCTAAACTGCCTCCCTTCCAAGTTATAGAATTCATTTGCCGGAAGTTCGTCAACGAGTTTATAGGGCTGGTTTTGCCCCATCGTCATCGCTGGGAATATCGAAGCATGGAAAGGGATGTTGTCTTTCCCGATGAATTGCACAAGTTTTGTCTCAGGGTCACACCAATACTCTTTCCATCGGTCAGGCTGCTGTATCGACAATGCCCATTCTTTCGTCGCTGAGATATAGCCGATGGGGGCATCAAACCAGACATAGGGCACTTTGCCTTCTGTCCAAGGCAAGGGAATAGGAATCCCCCATGTAGAATCGCGGGTGATCGCCCTGGCATGCATGTGGTCGATATAGTCTTTGATGAAATGGGTGACGTTCTGCTTCCAGTCCTTTGTGTCGATCCAGTTCTTAAGCTTTTCCTTAAATTGTTCGAGCAGGAGAAACCAATGTTTGGTTGGACGGCGCACAAGAGGCGCCTTGGTGATTTTCGAAAGCGGGTTTTTCAGATCTGTCGCTTCATAGCTAGCCCCGCAGCGGGTGCACTCATCTCCTCGGGCATCTTCATAGCCGCACCGAGGGCAGGTTCCCGTCACATAGCGGTCAGCTAAAAATTTATCATCGGCTTCGGAGTAAAGCTGCTCTGTGGTCCGCTCTTCAATGTAGCCGTTCGCGATGAGATCAAGAAAATATTGCTGGGTGGTCTCGACATGCCCCTTCCAGGTGGTGCGGGAATAGTGGTCGAATGAGATCTGTAAAACATCGAAGAATTGGCGGTTAATCTGGTGGAAGATGTCGACATGGGATTTTGGATCCCTCCCCGCCAACTCAGCACTCATCGTGATGGCAACGCCGAATTCATCGGACCCGCAGATGTAGAGAACATCGTTTTGCATGAGACGTTGAAAACGGGCGTAGCAATCAGCAGGAAGATAGGCACCCGCAATATGTCCAAAATGAAGCGGGCCATTGGCATAGGGTAGAGCAGAGGTGATAAGGATTTTTTGCTTCATCTCAATAAGGCCTCATTTCTTTGGTTTTTGCACAATTAACACTTCGAGTTCGGTGTCTGGAACCACTTTCCACCCCAACAACGTTTTTGTTTCGATATCGACGTAGAGAGGGCCTGGCTTCGCGAAGGCAAATTGAGGTTCGACAGAGCGCGGAGAAGGTGTCGGCGAAGAAAACCCGGTTTGAAATCCTTCAAGGGAGTCATGGGCATTTCGCATCGCCTCTTGTTGGTCACGATTCAGGCTGCCCCAAGAGACATAAGACCCGGGATGCCGCTTCTGAATAAATGTCCAATCGACGAAGATGGCATCATACCAAGTCACGGAGTCTTGAAATAGCCGGCCAGTTTCCCGGCATAGCGATGCTTTCTTAAGGTCGAAGATCCGATTATCGTACTCTTTCATGTAGTAGAGGAAGTGATAAATCCTTTCTGTGGCGAAGTAGGAGATGTCTGTCGCCCTCCTCAACGGAAGGCCGGTGTAAGGAGAGATCGAATGGGGACGCAACGACTTCCACCAGCCAAACCAAACGATCAAGAAAAGGAAAACGAGAGCAAGGAGAATGCCTACTCCCAAAAAGATGACCCATCCAGCAGTGTCTGATTGGGGCATAGTCTCATAAGAGGGAAGCTGCAAAATCGTTTTCATGGTGTTTTCTGTTAGAAATTATACGTCTTCTGCTTCGTTAATATAAGGAACAACCACTGTCTTTTCAAAGACGATTTTCTCCTTAAGATCCTCACTCACAGGATGGTGTGCGTAATCTAGTGAACGGCGGAACTCTTCAGAAATGTCATCAAATTGGTCTTTCCCCTGGTTGATTTCTTCTAGAATCAGCATCGCACGGTTTTGAACATCTGATTTTACCCGAGTTTCGCGGCCTGTTTTAATCATGTTCTCTGCAAGAGAGATCGCATAGTTGACTAAATCAAAGTTGTTCTCAAATTTTTTACTCAACTTCTCGTTAGTAATATTTTTTCCTTTTGCACTCTTATCCATCTTTTCCCCTTGTAAACGTCTTATTTTGTAACCGTTCACAGGGGTGTAGGCCTTCCCAAATGGGTTTGAATGGTGATCTGCTTCAGAAATCGGCTCATTAATAGTAAAAAACTATGAATTTCGCCGATTTCTTCGCATCTCATCCATTCAAAAACCATTTTTGAAGGCCTGGACCCCCGTGAACGATTACCTTATTTTATGGCACTCAGCTATAACAATACTTTTAAGAACTTCATAGGCTACCTCAAGCCGATCGTTGATGATCTGATAATCATACATGCCACCAAGCAGAAGTTCTTGTTTGGCCCATTCTAATCTTTTTTCCACTTCTGCATCAGGTTCGGTCTGCCTCCCTGACAAACGGTCCCTCAACACTTCAAATGAAGGTGGGCGGACAAAAATATAGATTGCCGGAATAATTCCTTTAAGGGACATCGCCCCTTGGGTATCAATCACAAGGACAACATGCCGCCCACGTTTTGTTTGTTCAAACACCCATTGACGAGAAGTTCCATAGTAGGTGTCATATAGCTTAACATATTCTAGAAAATCACCATCAGCAATTTTTTTATCGAACTCTTCCTCAGTGATGAAAAAGTAGTCTAAACCATCCTTCTCGCCATCCCTTGGCCTTCGTGTCGTATAAGAGATACTTGGGATGACAAAAGAGAAGGCTTTTGACAGCATCTGCACAAGAGTCGTTTTCCCCGTCCCTGCAGGAGCACTGACAATGAAGACCAATCCTTCTTCTCGCGGAGGACCCAATAATTCGTCCATATCCCTCTCATTCAACATTTTGAATCTGTTCTCGAATTCGCTCAAGCTCGCTTTTGACCTCGATCACAGCTTTTGCAATTTCGAGATTCGATGATTTATTTCCAATCGTATTGATTTCTCGACTCAACTCCTGAAGCACAAACTCTAATGTCTTGCCAACACAATATGCTGGCGACGCAATCAACTCTCTAAAACCATTGATATGGGCATAAAATCGGATAATCTCTTCAGAGATATCAACTTTTTCAGCAAAGAGGGCAACCTCTTTTAAAATCCGTTCGTCATTTTCTATCTGGCCTGAAAAAAGTTCTTCTAAGCGGGCTGTCAATTTCTCTCTGAATTTATTCGTCGCTGAAGGAAGATGAGCTTCAATTGTCTTCATCTCCTCTTCAATCTTAACAAGGCGGTGAACGATATCTTCTTGCAATGCTTCCCCTTCCTTCACTTTCATCTCAAGAAATTTCAGGAACGCTTCGTCAAATATCTCCTTGAGGATGTGTCGGTAAAGGTCATCGTCTTCAAGGTTCTCCTCAACGCTGATGAGGTCGGTTCGTTGTGGAAGGATCGCCAGCAGCAGTTCTTTGCCACTCATCTCCAAGTCGTCTGCAATCTGGTCGCAAGCTTCTTTCAGTTGTCTTGCTAAAGGCAGATTGGGGATCACAAACTGTCGGACGCCCTTCTCAAGATGGACGCTCAATTTGATTGTCACATGCCCCCTCGACAATTGAGGAAGGGCCCATTGTCTGCATTCAATATCAAAGTGGCTGAACTCAATAGGGAGGTGTGTCCCCACCTCGAGGTGCTTCCTGTTGACAGATTGAATTTCTATGACAAAGTTGCCTAGCGTTGTACTCTTGCTTGCACGGCCATATCCAGTCATACTTCTTAGCATAATGACTCCTCTTGCAGATCGCTATTAGCATTGCTACACGCCATATGCTTGACCGGAGCAAACGTCATCCGATGAATCGGGCATGGCCCTTTCAGCTCTAGCGCGGCTAAATGCTGCGGTGTCCCATAACCCATATGTTGTCCAAAGCCATAATCTGGCCATAGTTGATGATATTCTCTCATCAGCTCATCTCTTGTTTCCTTTGCAATGATTGATGCCGCTGCAATCGACAAGGAGCGCTGATCTCCTCTGATAATCTTCAGAGAGGGAATAGTAGGGTGTTTCAAAGGCATCCCATCGACAAGGAGGAAGTCTGGCTGCTGGCACAGAGCCGAAACCGCCTGCAACATGGCTGCAATAGTCGCCTGGTAGATGTTGATCCGATCGATTTCAGCGGCGTGGACAACTCCCACCCCAAACAAGACTCTTTCATCCTCCAGGATCTGTTCATAAAGGCGCTTCCTCAGTTGAGGCGACAGCTGTTTACTATCATTGACCTGTGGGAGCATCCATCCAGTGGGAAGCAGACAAGCTGCTGCGACAACAGGACCAGCTAACGGGCCTCTCCCTGCTTCGTCTATTCCAGCAACGTGAGTGTACCCTTGCTGTTGAAAGTCTCGTTCAAAAGCGAGCATTTCTTCTAATCGGAGATGCTCTTTAGAATCCTTGTGACTATTCACGTCTCTCCTTTTCGTGCCCGACGGCCCCTTTCGTGAACGAGCCCGGCCCGTGTCTAACCCTTTTTTAACGCAAAGAAGCAAAAGAGGCGCAAAGACGCAAAGAGGGGATTGAAAAATCAAATATATTTTCTTATATCATTTAAAAATTTCACCCCAAGCGTTGTCGCTCTTCTTTGCGCCTTTGCGCCTCTTTGCTCCTTTGCGTTAAAAAAAGAGCTATGAACAATGTGCATGCACAGAGGATGATCTCAGGACTATTCCTGTGAATTCTGCTCTGGTGCGCTGTTGTTCGTTTCTTCAACAGCAGCTTTCTTCCGACGAGCGGTAAAGCGACCCTTGACTTTAGAAGCTTTCCCAGATGTGCCCCGTAAGTAGTAGAGCTTGCTTCGACGAACATGCCCTTCTTTCATCACTTCAATTTTCGCTATGCGGGGACTGTTCAGCATAAAAACTCGCTCCATCCCTTCGCCATAGGCAACACGATGAAGTGAAAAAGTTTCCGATAGGCCGCATCCTTTCTTTGCGATGACGGTGCCTGTGAATGCTTGGATTCTCTCCTTATCCCCTTCAATAATCCGTGTGTGCACGCGGATTGTATCTCCAATGCAGAAATGAGGAATATCGTTTTTTAATTGCTGCTTTTCTAATTTCTCAATAATAGCAGATCGACTCATGATCCATTCTCCAATTTAATCTTAATATTTCGGTAAAGGTCGGGTCTGACCTCACATGTCTTTTTATATCCGTCCTCTTCGCGCCATTTTTCAATCTCCTGGTGGTTCCCGCTCAATAGAACATCGGGAACAACCCTCCCCTCAAAGTTGACAGGCCTCGTGTATTGGGAATGCTCTAACAAACCATTCTCAAAAGATTCATTTTGAGCTCCCAAAGGATGTCCTAATACGCCTGGGATGAACCGTACAACTGCGTCGACCAAGACGATGGCAGCTAAACACCCATTAGTCAAGACAAAATCGCCAATACTCACCTCTTCATCAACTTCGCAATCTAGCGCTCGCTGATCGATCCCTTCGTAGTGGCCGCACAAAAGGACGAGATGCTTCTTTTGAGCAAGCTCCCGGCTCTTAGCCGCTGTGAGGACCTTCCCCTTAGGGGAAAGGTAAACCACATGCGCATCGGGAGATTTCACATGCCTAATGGCATCGACAACGGGCTTCGCCATCAGCACCATGCCGGGACCTCCCCCATAGGGGCGGTCGTCTACTCGTCGATGTCGATTATCAGCAAAATCTCTGATATCGGTGAGTGTAATTTCTAATATTCCTTTTTCCGAAGCCCGTTTGATCATGCTTTCATCAAAAGGGCCTTGAAAGTACCCTGGAAAGAGCGAAAGAATATCGATTCGCACTAAGCTTTTGCCTTGCTTTTCAACTTTCGCTTTTCAGCAGCTTTGGCTTTATGGGCGATCACTTTGTTCACTTGAGCCTTCACAAGATGAGGAGCAGTGTGCTTAATCAAATGCTCTGCTTTTTCAGACAGTTGTGCACCCGTGTTGAGCCAATACTCGATTCGATCTTCTTTTATTGACAATCTCTTGTCATCTTCAGCTTCTATAGGGTTGTACCAGCCGACGAGCTCGACATATTTCCCATCTCTTGGAGAGCGGGAATCGGTGACAACCAACCGATAGAATGCACGATTTGTGCGGCCTTGCTGCCGCAACCTTATTTTTAGCGCCATAAGGAGCCTCCCATCATCTTTTCAAATTGTTTCATATTTGGCATATTTTTAAAAAATTGCTTTGCTTGCTTGAACGATTTAACGAGTTTGTTGACATCCTCGATTTTCGTTCCGCTCCCTTGAGCGATCCTCTTTCTCCGTGGATTGAGCATTTCACACTTTTCTGATCGCTCATCAGGAGTCATTGAGAGGATCATCGCTTCGACTTTAAAGAACTCCTTTTCATCAAAGTCCATCGCAGGCATCTGACTCATCCCAGGCAACATCCCAAGCAGGCTCTTGATCGATCCCATCTTCTTCACAGCTTGAATCTGTTTGAGATAGTCTTCATAAGTGAATGTTGCCGTCTTGATCTTCTTCTCTAACTTCTCAACTTCTTCTTTATCCATGTGCTCTTGGGCTTTGCGCACCAAGTTGATCGTATCGCCCATCCCCAAAATCCGATCAGCCATCGATTTTGGATTAAATGGCTGGATGTCGTCGATCCGTTCTCCGATTCCTTCAAACTTCAGCGGCTTGCCAGTCACTTGCCGGATAGAGATCGCCGCTCCCCCTCTGGTGTTTCCATCCAACATGGTTAAAATTGAACCTGTGAGAGCAATTTGTTTGTTGAATTCGGCAGCGATATTGACAGCATCCTGACCCGTTGCAGCGTTAGCGACAAATAAGATTTCGTGCGGGTTCAGCACCGCTTTAATTTTTTCGAGCTGCTGCATCAGCTCTTCGTCAATATGAAGCCTGCCTGCGGTGTCGACGATCAGGAGATCGTGCTCTCCCTCTTTCATCTGCTTCAATGCCTCTCGGGCCACTCGGATGGGGTCGGTCTCGCCATCGATGGTGAAGACTGGAACCCCAATCTGCTGTCCGAGAGTTTTCAGCTGGTCCACGGCTGCAGGCCGTTGCAGATCACACGCAGCAAGTAAAGGTTTTGTGACTTTTCCGGTTTTCTTGAGAAATTTAGCGAGTTTGGCACATTGCGTTGTCTTCCCAGACCCTTGCAATCCGCAGAGCATGATGACCGTTGGCTTATTGTCGAGGTTGATCCCCTCTTCAAGCCCGCCCATCAGAGCGATCAATTCATCGTGGACAATTTTAATGAACTGCTGGCCTGGCGTGACCGATTTGAAGACATCCTCACCTAAAGCTTTCTCTTTGAGCTGCTTAACCAACGTTTTTGTGACGCTATAGTTGACATCAGCCTCAAGCAGAGCTAAACGGACTTCATTTACAGCGTCGCCAATGTTTTCTTCAGTCAACTTTTTCTTACCAGTCAACTTAGAAAAAACACCTTGTAACTTATTTGTCAACGCCCCAAACACAAAACCTCAAAAATTTCTTCAATAAAAAACAACCACTCTTTCACGAAAGAATGACAAAATTGCTTCTGATATGAGGGAGAGAATAATAAAAAAAACATTCATTTTCAAGGAAAAAGAATGGAAAGATTGGAGTGATACAAGATAGGCAGATCTCCACTTCGAAAGACAATAAAACAGGATAGGCAGGATCGCTTCGCGGCAGGATAGGCAGGATAACAAAAAAAACAGGATAGGGAGGATGGGAAAGATAGGAAAAGATAATATAATAGGAATAAGATTAAGTAGCTTTCTTAAATGATGAAATAGAAAGAGATGATTATTTTCTATTTTTTATCCTTACCATCCTTCCTATCCTGTTTTTTTGTTATCCTGCCTATCCTGCCGCGAAGCGATCCTGCCTATCTTGTTTTATTGTTGTGGCTTTATGATCCTGCTCATCTTGTACCGCGCTCGCAGTAAAAGAAACGTGGATGGCCGGCCCAATCGTTGCGCACCTCTTGTTTTATCCATTCAGGAGTCGAAAATATTTCTTGAACGCTTCTCCCTTGCTGATAACCGATTTCAAACCACACGCGTGCATGCGCGTGCAAGTGAGACGGCAGCTCTTGTGCAAGCCGATGATAAAATTCTAACCCATCCACTCCCCCAACTAAAGCGCCTCTTGGCTCATAATCTTTCACCCCCCTGTCGAGAACTTGATACTCCTCTTCAGAGACATAGGGAGGGTTGCAGACAACATAATGCGCCCTTTTCCCTGCAAAGGGACTTAAGAGATCTCCAAGAAACGACTCGATCACTACCCCTTCGCCCGCAGCGTTAGCTCTCGTCAAGGCGATCGCTTCGGCCGAGCAATCAGAAGCACAGACTTCAAGATCGGGGAGGTTTTTCTTGAGAGCAATCGCGATACAACCCGACCCGCAGCAGAGATCCCATAACACTTTCCCTTGAGTCTCTTCCGCTTTGAGCTGGTTGACGATTTGATCGACAAGAAGTTCAGTCTCCTGTCTTGGAATTAGCACGTGGGGGGTGATATTTAGCGAGCAACCATAGAATTCGACGCCGCCGCTGATATAGGCCAGAGGCTCCCCTTGCAGCCGCCTTTGAAGCCATAAATCAGCACGTTCAGACTCTTGTGAGGTGAGAATACGCTCTTTATCGAGGTAGAGTTCAGTCCGTCCGCAACGGAGAAGGTCGGACAAGAGATCTTCTGCTTGCCGTCGAGGCAAGTCAAAGTGGTGAGCTGAAAAAGAGGAGGTGAACTCTGCTAACAATTCACCCACGTTTTTCATGTGGGGTCAGCAGCTTTAAGTTTTTCTTGATGGAAATAGGCGACTAAAGGAGAAACCACATCATACAGTTCTCCATTCATGATCTGGTCGAGGTTATACTTGGTGAGATTGATCCGATGTTCTGTCAAGCGGTTTTGGGGGAAGTTATAAGTACGGATCCGCTCAGAGCGGTCTCCAGAACCCACCTGGGACATCCGCGTCGTCGCCATGGCCTGTTGCTGCTTCTGCTCTTCAGCTTCAGCCAACTTTGCCTTTAAGATGCGCATCGCCTTGTCTTTGTTTTTATGCTGGCTCCGCTCATCTTGGCAAGAAACAACGATGCCGGTGGGAATATGGGTCAGGCGGACTGCGCTATCAGTCACGTTGACGTGCTGTCCGCCAGCTCCTGAAGAACGATAGGTGTCGACTCGAAGTTCTTTTTCATCGATGTTGATCTCTTCGCTCTCGTCGGGCTCGTGCAGCACCGCCACAGTGATCGCAGAGGTATGAACACGCCCTTGCGCCTCCGTCTGAGGGATGCGCTGCACACGATGGGTCCCTGCTTCATAATGGAGAAAACGGTAGACGTTCTGCCCTGTGATGACCATCACATATTCTTTGAATCCCCCAATTTCAGAAGGGGTGCACGATAGCAATTCGTAGCGCCAGCCCATCTTATCGGCAAAGAGTTTGTACATGCGGACGCAGTCGCCGACAAACAGAGCTGCTTCATCGCCTCCTGTGCCAGCACGCAACTCGATGATCGTCGGGCGGTGGTCATTGGGATCGGGAGGGACGAGGAGGTTTTCGATCTGAGTTTGAAGGTCTTCAACCTTCTTTACGAGCTGGGAGAGATCTTCCCGTAACACCTCAGCAAATTCAAAATCTTTTTCGATTTTAAGCAATTCTTGGTTGTCGGCAATTTGCTGCTCAAGTCGCTTCTTCTCTTCCCAGACATTCTTCAGCTGGGTGAGATAAGCATGCTCTTGCGAATAGGCACGAAATTTCTTCTGATCTTCATACAGATGGGGCTGCCCTAGAACTTCTTCAACTTCAGCAAGTCGGGAAAGGAGCTGTTGAATTTTCTGTTCCATAAGGCCTGAGATCATTGAGTTAAGCGAAGAAGAACACTAAAATATTAGACAAAGCAAAAGAGGACATTCACACGCCGGTGTTGCATAAATCATCACAGAGGCAGGGAGATCAATGAGGAATGATGACATCAAAAAGTAACCATTGCCTAAATTTCCCTACCATCATTCCTATCCTTCCCATCCTGTAAAATTGACAGGATGGGAAGGATAGGAATGACACGAAGAGAAAGGATTGATCTCACCCCCCCTCACTGATCTCAGTGACTCAGTGGTGATTTATGCAACAACGCCCTTTCACATTCGCCTTCGGAGAGAAGTGCAGAGTGTTGGAGATCCCCTCTATTTCTTCTTCGCAGTCTTTGGAGCTTTAGCCCCTTTGTCTGCACCTTTTTTCTCATGCTTGTCTTTAGAGGGTTGCTCTTGGCTTGATGCTTGCTCTTCGCCCGCGGACTCCTCAGGGGCAGCTTCTTTTTTCCGCTCAAAACGACGTTTGAACTTCTCAACACGTCCTTCGGAGTCGACCAATTGCTTGCTTCCTGTGAAGAAAGGGTGCGAAGTGGACGAAATCGAGAGATAATACACAGGGTATTCGACACCCTCGAAAACCTCTTTTCCCTCAGGTTTTAATGCTGAACCACAAACAAATTTGTGACCAGAAGCCGAATCGATAAACAAAACTTTCTGGTATGGGGGATGAATCTCTTTTTTCATTGGTCAATAACTCCTCAAAACGTAGCTTGTTGCATAAATGACCAAATCATAGTGCGTTCAATGAAAAAATTCAACTCTTTTCTCTCAATTTAATCATTTTAGAGACAAGAGACCTAAAAGGTAATTGCAGAAGTCTAAATGGACAGGGCAGGTATGGACAATGGACTGATATGGACCTTATGGACCTTATGAACATATTTGGTGGTTAATCAATCTAGTTTCTGTCCATTTTCGTCCATATTGTCCATATCAGTCCATATTGTCCATAAAGTCCATAAAAGGTCGATTGTCCATTCCTATTAAGGCCCCTTGTCTCTCTCCCCCCTTATTTGGCATGCGAATTGCACCATTAGATTAGAAACTATCTAATGGCAAAAAGTTAATGGGGGCATTTATGGTTAGAACTCCTGCAATAGGATCAAGTTCAGGTCAAACACCTGAAATTCCTCAAGAGAAAAGATTAGAAAAACAAAAAAGTACGCAATACAAAGTAGCAATCAAAAAATTAGGCTTAGAACAACGCGAAGAGTCAAAATTTTTTGAAAGTACTGGGAGTAAAAAAAGCATCAAAGCAAAGATAAGTAAACCTCCAAAAGGCGGTGTTGCCCTGCCAATTCGTCCTTCTACTGAGGAAAAATCTAAACCTCCATCTATGTTTGAAGAATCCCGCTCTCGAAGAAGAACGGAACCGACTTCACAAAGGACAATTCCTGCTCCATCTGAATCAGCCCAAGCTCCTGCACGCCCTCCGAGAAAAACCGCAGCTCCCCCCCCTATTATTGAAATAGGAAAACCTGATTCTGAGGATTCGGAAGATGAAGAAGAATTTGGATTACCAGCTCGAATGGATGATCGTCTTCTCCGTTTTGTCACACCATCTGAGGATCAAGCTCGTCAAATTGTTCACGACCCAGAAAGAGTAAGAGAATTATCCTCATCCCCTGAAGGGCGTAAAGAACTCTACAGTAGAGGAACTCGACTCTTACGAAGCTCTGTGGTTGGTGACCGTGAAGCAAGTGAAGTGCTCCATACTGTCATAGGTGTAGGAACCCGCGCCTTGAATGAATCGATCAGCGGCGGGGCCAAAATCACTGATGACGAGCTGGCGGAAGAAATGGCTCTATTACAAGCAAGCATTAAAAAATTTGAACGCTTAGAAGCGCGTGAAGCCATTCGTTATGCTTCTCAAACACGATTTGAAAACACCGAGGTAGACGGAGAACAAATCGACCAAGCCGTGGCACGTTATAACGAAATCAAAGCGGTCCCCAATGCCGTCCTTCAGGCATCAATCACAAAGATGGAGCAAAGGAACGGGATCTATCAACAAATCTCCGACCTGACAGGAGGAAACCCTATAGCGTGGGTGAACGAACATATTCCTGCAGGAACAGATAGAAGACATGCTCTGCGATTTTTACATGCGCTCCAAGGTTCAGGCACATTCAATAATTCCTATGCAAAACCATTGCGTGATGCGCTTGCTAGAGAAGGATTGATCAACAGGGAGGAAAAAACAGCGCTTGGACATAGGATCAGTGATGCCAGACATTCATTTACTGCCTATCGAGCTGATGACCTCACCCTGAAAAGAGAAGTATATTCGTTGATCAATCAAGTCAATGAAATGCTCATCGGAGAAAGAGTGTTTAGAACATCATTACAAGCTTTCTTAGAACCGATCTATATCCCAAAAGACGCAGACGGAAGGAAACTCAAAGACGAGGAAGGCAATGTGATCAAATTGAACTATTTTCAAGCATTGGAAATGAGGGGGATCATCACTGCTGAGCAATCGACATACTTCCAAAGACATTTGCATGGAGTGATAGTAAATTCTGAAAAACTATTTTCTCAAATAGGCATCATCGAAAGAGCCGACCCAAACGCAGAGGCTGGAAGCCCGGCATCTTTCGATGCAGCCAACCTTAGACAGGTGCTCGCAGCACTTGCAGATCAAACAACCCCCGATTCGCTCTATGAATTGACACAATCGATGAGCAAGATTAGTGAGAGGCTGCCTGAATTCCTTAAAATGATAAGAGATTTGCAAGATGAACCAGCAAAGGATGACTTAACTAAACAATTCAGAGCAGCTGAAAGAAGGCTGTTGCCTGGCAAGGCTCCAGTGGGCGCAGAAAACCTTTACATCGCACCGACTCAAAGAGCGATGCGCTACCCGATGTACTTTGGAGAGATAGAGAAATCAGCTGACAGGCTCGGAATGGCTGAAACGCTAGCTTTTGCACAAGAAAGAATCGAATGTTTGAAGAAATGTTCATTATGGGCAAACTACAAAATATAAATTGCCATGATGACTCCATGAATTACTCACAAAGCCGGTCTGCTAGTGTCTAATTGCATTGGTCTAGCAGACCGCAAAGCCATTTGAAGCGTTAATATCCCCGATAAAACCCCTTCCTCGTATCGAAATTCAGGGTTATTCTCAAGTTCAGGAAAGTCATTCACCTGCATCAGATCTTCAGGAGTGATATGAGGAATCATCCTCCGGGCAGATTCGAGGAGTTTTTTCCGATAAAAGTCGATCACCTCTTCGATCACCCTTTCTTGCTCTTCCCATTGATTCGATTCCATCAGTTTTGTGACTCCTTTTTTCTTCTCTGCATCTGAAAAAACTCTTTCATCAACCCGCCGCAGAGCTCTTTCAACACCCCGCTCTGAACTTCAACCGTATGAGTCGGATGTGCCAGAGCGAAGAGGTCTACCCAACTCCCATTCGCTCCATGTCTGACATCCGGCGCGCCCCAAACGAGTTTAGGGATGCGCGTCAGAAAAATCGCCCCAGCACACATGCTGCAAGGTTCTATTGTCGTATATAACACCGTCTGAGCCAGTCGCCAATTTTCCACTGCTGCTTCTCCGGCAGTCATGCAGAGCATTTCTGCATGTGCTGTCGCATCTTGCAACATTTCCACTTGGTTATATCCGCGCGCTACGATCCGTCCGTCTTTGACGAGAACGGCCCCTACCGGAACCTCATCGGCCTGGAAAGCCTTCCAAGCCTCCTTGAGAGCTTCGAGCATAAAACGTTCATCGTCGTTCTGCGGTGTCATCGCAAAGGGGAAGCTCATCGCCCTCCAGCAGGACTGAGTTTTCTCTGCAACGCTGAAATCTGCTTTTTCAAACTCTCCACATCCTGAACATATTTCTTCTGCAGACCGGCTAACTTTTTCTCATATTTATCTGTCAGTCGAGCCACCTCAAGCTGATGATTGCGTTGCATCTGTTCCAGCGACTGTGCCGCCTCAACCTGTTCTTCTTCTTTTTTCTTCTCTTTGCTAAACTGCTCTGCTTCAGCTTTTAACCGGATAAAGTGGGCGTCGGGGAACACCACAGAATTTAATACAGAAAAAAGATAGGTGTGCGGAGGGCTGAATTCCTCATTGGAACTCTTAATCAATTCATCAGCATGTTGAGGCTCAATCTCCTGCAACTCCGTAAAGTTAGTGTAGAGCTTCCCTAGCTGCTCTTCAAAGAAATGGTACATCTCGCTATTTCTAAACAGCCAACGGGAGGCGATAAACTCGGCGATGTCTTCCCCCTTCTCCTCTTCTTGAATGGCCTTTTCATAGGCTTCAGCCATCTCTTCAGAGGTGATTTTCTGAATATTTTTTGTCCCAAAGAACTTCTTTGCAAAGAAAGGGTCTTTTTTTAGATGCTCGTTTTTCAGATCTTTCTTCACTACCTCAATAATCGCCGGCACCCATTGTTTCAATTCCGCAAATTTTTGCTTGAATGTCGCTTGTTTGTACATGTCACATCCTCCTTTTTTTGGGGTGTAAATCGTGATGTTCGAAATTGCCCTATCGTGCCCATGCCCGAAATTGCCCTATTGTCGTGCCCGTGCCCGAAATTGCCCTATTGTCGTGCCCGTGCCCGTGCCCGAAATTGCCTTATCCTGCACAGGTTCGTTCACCATTTAGCACATTTAGCAACACCTTTATCTACATCCCCTTTTTTTGAAGAAGATATTATCATCTTTACAAGGAAAAGGCAAGCCCGCTATTGTTTGTTTAAATGTTTAATCTACATCGCTTTTCGGGCACGGGCATGGGCACGGGCACGGGCATGGGCATGGGCACGACAATAGGGCAATTTCGGGCGCGGGCAGGCACGAAAAACACGAGGTAATATGAGCTCTCACGCAGAAGAACACCCCCCTTTTTATGGAATCGACGTCGTTCGACGAAAAGAGCAGGATCATATCAAAAAACTCCTCAAAAAATACCGTCATGAACCCGTCACCGATAAACTCAAAGAAAAGATCTGGGACGAACTGCAAATGGAAAAATACAAAGGAAATATCACCATCCCCTTCAAAGTCGTTATGAGACGAGATGCGTTAAAAAAATTTCCAGACACCGTCGAGGTGATCCTAGACACCAAAGTATAATTTTAGTTTAACACAACGTTAACATTCTTTTGACATTTCCTTTGCGCAATAATCAGCAATTTGGTATGATTATATCAGCAAACAATATTGATCATATCAACAGGCTCTAGTAAGCCTCTCTGCGTAAGGCCGGGTATATTCTCGGCGAAGAATCAACAACGAGAGTGGTGTTGGAAGAGTACACCGTTTACAAAAAGTCTTGATCGTCAAAACGACAGCCAATTTTCTTGGCTCTAACCTAAGGGAGATAGCTGAATGTCACTAGATAAAGGAACAAAAGAAGAAATTACAAAAAAGTTTCAGCTGCATGAAAAAGATACTGGTTCTGCAGATGTTCAGATCGCTATTTTGACTGAGCGGATCACTGAGTTGACAGACCACTTGAAGAGATCTCCTAAAGATCATTCCTCAAGACTGTCTCTTCTCAAGCTTGTCGGTCAGAGGCGCCGCCTTCTGGACTACCTCAACTCAACAGACACTAAACGCTATCAGTCATTGATAAATAAATTAAAGCTAAGAAGATAATTAGCTTAGAAACAAAAAGGGCAGCAATAGCTGCCCTTTTTGTTTATGCGATTATTCTATTTTATATCAGGATATATTCAATCATTTCCATTCTTTATCTTAGAAAAGCTCTTAGCCCCTATCAGATGACAACCAATTTAAACAAAACAGAAAAATCAAATATTTATTAGTACATGGAGAATATCGCATGCAAAAACAACAGATTTCAATAACGATAGACGGAAAAGAGATTGTCTTCGAAACAGGGAAAATTGCCCGGCAAGCAGGGGGCGCCGTCATCGTCCGATGTGGAGAGACAATGCTTCTATCCACAGCTTGTGCTTCGCCAAAAGCTGACCCAACAACCGATTTTTTACCTCTCCGAGTCGACTATCAGGAAAAATTCTCTTCAGCAGGAAAAACAGTCAGCGGATTCATCAAACGGGAAGGGCGCCCAGCTGAACGAGAGATCCTTGTCTCCCGCCTCATTGACCGTCCCCTTCGCCCCCTCTTCGAAGAAGGGTTTTATAACGAAGTGCAATTGCTCGCTTATGTCTTTTCATATGATGGAGTCCACTCCCCTGAACCGCTCGCCATCTGCGCCGCTTCAGCAGCACTAGTCATTTCTTCGATTCCTCTGATCAAGCCTGTCGGTGCTGTACGCGTCGGTTACATCGACGGCAACTACATCATCAATCCGACCACAGAACAGCAGAAAATCTCTAAATTAGATTTAATGATTGCCGGGACAGAAGACGCTGTGTTGATGATCGAAGGATTCTGCGATTTCTTGACCGAAGATCAAGTCCTTGAAGCCATAACGATTGGACATGAGAACATCAAACTCATCTGCAATGCATTAAGCCGATGGCAAGACACACTAGGAAAACCAAAAGAGCGGGACAGCTTAAGGAAGATTCCTAAAGAACTCTACGAAGAAGTTGAAGCCCATGCCAAGCCGTTATTGGAGAAAGCACTCCGGATCAGCGATAAAAAGAGCCGTGAAATCGCTCAAGGCGAAGCAACGAAGACAGTCCACGATGCCCTTTTCCCTGCTGATGGATCCTCAAAGTACAACGAAACCGACGTCAACTATGCGATCAAAAGCGTCTCATCTAAAATGATGCGCCGGATGATCTTAAATGAAAACCTCCGTTCAGATGGTAGGAAGTCGACAGATATTCGACAAATTGACATCGAGCAGTCGCTTCTCCCACGCGCACACGGCAGCTCCCTCTTCACCCGTGGAGAGACTCAGTCCATTGCTGTCTGTACATTAGGTGGAGAATCGATGGCTCAGCGCTATGAAGATCTCGACGCCGAAGGGACGCAACGGTTCTATCTACAATATTTCTTCCCACCATTCTCTGTTGGAGAAGTCGGCCGGATAGGAGCACCAGGACGTCGCGAAATTGGCCATGGCAAACTTGCCGAACGTGCTTTAAAGGCAGTCATCCCGCAGAAAGAGCAGTTCCCCTACACCATCAGACTTGAGTCAAATATCACCGAATCCAACGGTTCTTCTTCGATGGCGACGGTCTGTGGAGCCTGCCTAGCACTGATGGATGCTGGCGTGCCGATTAAACGTCCTGTCTCTGGCATCGCCATGGGACTGATCCTCGAACAAGACAAATTTATCATCTTATCGGATATCCTAGGGATTGAAGATGCCCTGGGCGACATGGATTTCAAAGTCACTGGAGACCATGAAGGGATCACTGCCTTCCAAATGGACATCAAAGTCGAGGGGATCACTCTGGAAATCATGCATGCCGCCCTCAAGCAAGCGAAAGAGGGAAGGATCCATATCCTCAATAAGATGTTGGAGATCTGCCCAAGATATAAAGAGCACATGTCTCAATATGCTCCACGCATTGAGACAATCCGAATTAAGCCTAGCAAGATTGCCACAGTGATTGGACCAGGCGGGAAGCAGATTCGTGCAATTATCGAACAGACAGGCGTCGAGATCGACATTAACGATGAAGGGTTGGTCAGCATTGCAGCAGCTGATCTAGCAAGCATTGAGAAAGCTAAAGCGATCATCATTGGATTAACTGCCGACGTTGAAATCAACAGAGTCTATACAGGACGGGTGACTTCGATCGTTCCATTTGGGGCATTCATCGAAATCCTGCCAGGAAAAGAAGGGTTGTGCCATATTTCTGAATTCGATGTGATGAGAATCGCCAACCTCGACGACCACGTCAAAGTGGGCGATACAGTCCCTGTGAAGGTATTAGACATCAACGAACGAGGGCAGATTAAACTCAGCCGCAAGGCAACCCTCACCCACTAAGAGAAAGAACTTTAAGGGAGTAGAGTGTGTGTGCGCAGTCTCACTAATTCTACTCCAATATTGTTCTCAGTAAAGCGAAAGAGGACCTAAGGATATTCTGTCGAAATCTTTAGGTCCCTTTGTCCCTTCAACCATGAAATTAGCTGGTATAGGTATGTCTTGGCCCACCGCCTCCCATATTCCCCCCACTCGCAGGGAAGATCGTAGGAGAAGAAGGAGTAGTTGCTGTTGTTACGCTTGGAAAGCTTGAAGCTGTCGAGAAACTCGAAGTTGTCCCAAAAGAACTAAAACCACTATTGTTGCTTCTGCTAGCGCTGCTGCCTCCCGCTGCAAAGATCGTAGGTTCTTGTGCTGCCGTTGAAGAGAATGTACTCCAGAACGACCCGCCACCTGATTGCGGCTGTGCCGCTGGTGCCGCCGCATTGGTATACGAATGGCTGGCTCCTGGACGTCCAGAAGTGGTCGTACTTGCCCCCCTTGTCACAGAGCCTCCTGCTGGGAAGATTTGCGTTTGATCTTGTCTTCTCACATCCGTTGGATGAACTACTGTTCTCCCATCAGTATAACTATGATTTTGTCCTGGTGCTGTTGACATCGTCTGGAACGCTGGTCCTCTATCAGGATGATAATTGCTGCTATGAAAAAAAGATCGGAAATATCCAGGACGAACGATCGTCGAACGGTCATCATCAGGATAATAAAAACCTGACCGCTCGGGAGAGCTCCAATAATCGCTCGGGCATGAACAGAACCGGCGCAAGAGCCAAAGAAAGGTTACGCCAACGGGGACCATACGCAATGACATTGCAAGGCGAGGCTGGTGCCAATCAAACCGGCCAGCTAGAGCAAACGCTATTGCACTGATAGCAACAGCGACGACAGTATCTACAATTAATTCTCCGCATTGAAATTGAACGCGATCACTTGATCGACTGCCTTCTAAACGACTTGGAAACATAAGGGGCTCCTTTGTTTTCTGTTGAGACTAATGTTTAGCTGCTGGAAATATCACTGTCCCTCTCCCAGTACCTAGGCTGCCAGAAGGCTGCCCTGGAGCTGTTGGCATTGGCGTAGGGAATGGCTGAGCAGCCCCACGTTCGACTCTTGGAAATGATGACGGTGGCGCACCTGGGGACGTTCCATGCCCTGGAGGGGGAGCGTATTTGTGAACACTCCCTGCAGTTCCGCCTGGTTTGTTACTAAATGATTCTGTCGATGACTTTGCTGCCGCAAATATTGCAGGCTCTGCTTTTGGAACGGACATAAAATTCTCCTATAAAATTTATGAAATAACAATTATTTATTAATCCCTTAAAAGCCATCCTCGACAGCTTTTAAGGGCTGGGATTATTCTATACGATAGAATTAGTAGGCTGCATTGCCGCGGAAATCGGCTTCTGCATAAGGTTCTTTGTATAAGTCAACGTTGATGAGGATATGCGGCATCTCTGCTGCTTTCCAGTTGTTGTTGACACCGATGATCAAGCGCTGGTTAATCTGCCACTGATGAAAATTCCTGTCTCTTGGATTCACTTGCCAGACCGTTCCATCGCTTAGATGAACGAGTTTCTGATTCGGCTCAATATTGAGGATACGGAACGTGTATCCGCCCATTGGCAATGGAGGCGTTCTTAAGTTCACTTCAATGGCTTCGTTTTTGGTGATGTTATGCATCACATAACGATAAGAAGAAAAACATGAAGATTTTGGCTTAAGGAAGATATCGTCGTCAGTGACCCAATAAAGCACTTGACGCTGTTGGCTAGGATGGACATCCCACTTGGAGGCATCGTGCATTTGGAGGACCGACCCTGTGTCCGAGTATCCTGAAATGTGATAAAAGGCATCGTTATGAATCCGGTAGAGATAAGCGGCATCAGCAAAGAAGTGAACTTCTTCGGTCAGATCGGCCAACTGATTTTCTGCTAACTCAACTTCTTGAGTATTTTCATCAGAATAGACAAAATCTGGAAAAGCGGCAACGGACTCTTGATCTGGCAATTCAATAGTTTCTTGCGGTTGCAATGCGACCATCTCTTGTTCAGGCATTGAAACGGGCTCTTCAGCGATTGAGAACGCACTAAAACAGATCGATATGGCGCATAGGCTGGTGCATGCACGGAAAACAACATTGTTCATTCGAACCTCCATTAAAAAATTTGAATCAAAAAACCTGTGAATCAAAAGCAGACACAGATTAATAAGCTAACATCTCCTGTCATAGAAATCAACTAGTTCGATTCTAAGACTGAATTTGTTTTGCCTAATATATATGAACAATAAGAATTAAGGGTAAATAAAGGATGGAAAAACGAATGGTAAAAATATCATTATGAATCGCATAAGGTCAGGTAAAGTATTTGTAAACCACTCCAAATTACTCTTCGAGTTTGAAATTGCAGCCCTCAGCGATTAGATTATCGATATACAGTAAATCAAAAGACGCCTCTAAGAATTTGGGGTCTTCGAGCATATAGAGGTGAAAAGCGATCGTTGAATGGACACCGCCGATATGGAACTCTCTCAAAGCACGCTTAGCGATCGCTATCGCTTCTGAGCGGGTTTTTCCTTTCACAATCAACTTAGCGATCATAGAGTCATAATGAGGGGGGATGGTATACCCAGAATAACAGGCACTGTCGACACGGACGTGCGGACCTCCAGGGGGGAGATAATACTCGAGTTTGCCTGGAGAAGGACAGAAATGCTGCAGAGGATTCTCAGCATTAATCCGGAACTGAATCACATGTCCATTGAAGGAGATGTCTTTCTGCTTATATTGCAGAGGCTCCCCTTGAGCGATGCGGAGCTGCTCGATCAACAAATCCACTCCCGTGAGTTCTTCCGTCACGGTATGTTCAACTTGGATCCGGGTATTCACCTCCATAAAATAGAAGTTGTTATCTCGGTCCAGCAAAAACTCCACCGTCCCTGCAGAGTAGTAGTTTGCCGCTTTGACAACGTTGACAGCAGCTTGTCCGATTTTCTCGCGCAATTTTGGCGTCAACACTGGACTGGGCGACTCTTCAATCAGTTTTTGCCTTCTCCGCTGTGTTGTGCAGTCCCGTTCACCTAGGTGGATGTAGTTGCCATGCTTATCGCCCAACACCTGCACTTCAATATGGCGTGGACTGACAATCATTTTCTCTAGATAGACATCTGGATTGCCAAAGCTTACCTCAGCTTCGGCTCGGGCGGCTGCAAAAAATTTGATGAACTCATCTTCGTCATGAGCAATCCGGATCCCCTTTCCGCCGCCGCCAGCAACAGCTTTAATGAAGACAGGAAAGTTTATCATCTTAGCTTCTTTAAGGGCCTCTTTGATGTCGGTGACAACACCGTCAGAGCCTGGAATAACTGGACAGCCCGCATCCTTAGCCGTCGATTTCGCTTTGGCTTTATCGCCTAGAAGGGAGATTGCCTGCGGGGAAGGGCCGATGAAATTCAACCCGCAGCTCTCACAGATCGATGCAAAGTTGGCATTTTCGCTGAGAAATCCATAGCCCGGATGAATCGCATCTGCACCTGTGATTTCACAGGCAGACAAGATATTGGGAATTTTGAGATAAGAGCGATGAGAAGGAGCTTCTCCAATGCAGATCGCTTCGTCAGCGTGGAGGACATGGAGCGCCTCGGCATCAGCTTGAGAGTAGACAGCCACAGTCCGCAATCCTAAATCATGGCAAGCACGGATGATCCTGACAGCGATTTCGCCCCGATTGGCAATGAGTACTTTATCCATTATTCACCAACAATGCGATAGAGCTTAGTTCCAAATTCAACCGGCTGTCCATTCTCAACTAAGATTTCAGCCACAGTCCCAGCAATATTCGCTTTGATTTCATTCATCACTTTCATCGCTTCAATGATGCAGACGACGCTCGTCTTTTCTACTTTATCCCCAACTTTGACGTAAGGGTGAACTTCAGGCGAGGAAGAGCTATAATATGTCCCCACCATTGGAGAAGTGACAAAGCTGCTATTAGCATCCTCTTTAACGGCTCCGGCAGCTGGCTGTTCAGTGACCCGTCCAGCAGACATCTCAGCACCTTTGGCAAGGGCTTGATCAGCTCGATTCATCTGCATTGACTTGATATTGTCATCACTCAGGTCGAAATTTTGATCGATAAAACGAACTCCAGCCTGCTCTTCCCTTTCTAGGGTCAACTCAAAGTCTTCTTTTTTAATGTGGAGCCGCTTCGTTCCCGTGCGGCCCATCGCCGCCATGAGTTCTTTAATATGTTTTAATTCCACTTAAGTGTCCTTTCGTTTACGTAACTGAGAAGCTATTTCCCCTCTCTTAAGAAGGTCAATTCCTCTGGAGTTGAAGGTCTCATAATAATCATATTCCGATGTGGAAACCGTCCAAATCGGTCAATCTGCCTCTGGTGGATGAGGGCATAGTCATAAAAACTCCGCATCTGCGGCCTCACCCCTGGAGGGGCTCGCAGATAAAGCTGACGGTAGAGTGCAACAGAGAGATTCTGCATATCGAGATCTTCAGAATGTTCTAGAGGCAAATAGAAAAAAGCCCTTTCAATTGGAAAGAGAAACCTGTCCTCTCCCCTTTGAAGCCCTTCTAAGACAAGCCCTCTTGCCATCGGATCAGAAGCAAAAGCTTGCGGTCTATTGCGGTAGATATGCCTCGGAAACTGATCCAACAATAAGATCAAAGCTAACCGGCCTAGAGGGGTTTCGCGCCAGCTATTCAGATCTCCCCGCATCGCAGCATTGACATCGGGAGTAAAGTTTTCTCTCATCTCCCTGTCGATTTCCGGACTGCTGGCAAACCAGACCTCCATCTTCTCTGAAGGGAAATAGTCGTCGGAAGGGAGGCTTCCAAACCAATATGTGAGGATTTGCTGTGCTCTCAACGGGACTTCAGGGTTCTGTGCTGGGATGGTTCCGGTTGCATTGCCCTCATCCTGAGTAGGCCCCTCTTGATTTGATGGCTGAGCGAGACCTTGCGGGTTGGGCGGCTTCTGCTGAACAAGGCCTTGCGGATTGGACGGCCTCTGTTGTGGAAGGCCTTGTGGGATAGGCGGTCTCAGCTGAGGAAGAGGAGGCTCATTCAGCGCCGAGAGCATGAAAGGGATGAGAGCGCAGGTGATCAAGGCCTTGCATACTTTTTCTCTCAGGGATCCGGTCGAGCAGGAAATGCCTAATCTCCTGGCAGGACTCAATCCGTTCGGATTCATCTTGTGTTTGACTTTATACACGTTGAATATACTCATCTGTTTTAGTGTCCACCTTGATAATATCGCCGGTTTCTATGAATGGCGGAACCTCTATCTTGGCACCGGTTTCTAATATGGCTATCTTTGTTCCGTCCCCCTCTTCCTCTGATTGCGTCTTGGCCACCATGAGCTCTAGGAATTGCGGCAGCTCAACGGAGAAAATCGTATCTCCATAGAAAAAAGCTTTGAGCTCAACCCCCTCCTTAAGAAAATTCACTTTATCAGCGACCACATGGCTGGGGATGAGCACTTGATCCAAGATGACAACATCTAAAAAGAGGTAGCCCTCGCCCTCGGGGTAAAGAAATTCTAAGCGCCTTTCAACTAGTGAGACATCTTTTAACGGTTGGTTCAACTTAAAATTTTTCTCTATCATTTCAGAGCCATCGAGCTCCTTCAACTTCGTTTTGATAAAAGGTGTTCCTTTCGGAACAGTCACTTTAACACTCGATTCAACGCGATAGAGTTTATTGTTTAGAGAGATTGTCATCCCTGGCGCGAGTTGATTGCTAGTTACCATAAGACCCCGTTTTTGTTTATATTTAACCTCGTCCCTTTTCGTGCCCGTGCCCCTGCCCGTGCCCCTGCCCGATTGTCCCTTCGTCCCTTTTCGTGCTGCATGCTATCACTCACAACGATGTGTCGCCCTTTCAGGGCTTTTTTGTGAATATTCCCAGGCCTGACGGCATTACCATTATCCATTTTTTTCAGCGCGAAGCGTTTGGAGTGCGAAAGTCCTCTTTCGCTTTATTTTAGATCAATTTTTTAGACATTCGTGTCTTTTGAATTTCTCTACCGCTTCGCGCAGCGTTCAGAATCTCCTACTTTTTTCTCAAGCTTATCCACGTCTGGTGCTATCGCATAAAACTAACTATAATCTATCCACAAGCTCTTATCAATGCTATTCGTCAATAAAGCGGAAGAGGACTTCCGCACTCCAAACGCTTCGCGCTGAAAAAATGGGTAATGGTAAGGCGGCCTGACAGCCTGGGCTATGATATGCCTGAGTTCACCCCATATCAGCCAAGACAAGCTCACCCCACATGGTTCTGATACCTCAATGCTGTCTCCCTCATTTCTTTAATCGCCTTCGCCATATCTGGCTGATGGAAGAGGTGAGTCCCTGCCACAATCACATTAGCTCCTGCTTCAATACAGCTGCCGACATTGTCGGCAGAAATCCCTCCATCCACTTGGATATTGAAAGGGGGCAGCTGATTGTCTGCTGACTGCTTGTTCTTTGGCGTCAATCCACCGGCATGGATATCCAGCTGGTCGCATACCTCGCGAGTAAACCTCACCTTCTCTAAAACATCATGGATGAGTTCTTGCCCTCCAAACCCAGGGTGGACTGTCATCAGCAGGATCAGATCGCATTGGTCCAAATATTTAGGAATCATCGAAAGTGAAGTTTCAGGGTTGAAAGCGAGGCCGGCTCGGACGTTGCATTTTCGGATATAAGCCAATGTCTCTTCAACATCTTCGGTTGCTTCAAAATGAAAAGTGATTGAATCTGCTCCGGCTTCAATAAATCGCTCAATATAGTCAAAAGGATTATAAATCATGAGATGGACATCAAGGAATAGATCAGTGGATCTATTGATGGCAGCAACAATTTGCGGTCCCATCGTGATATTAGGAACGAATAATCCATCCATAATGTCGAGGTGAAGCCAGTCAGCACCAGCCTGTTCAGCCCGTTTGGCTTCGTCGGCAAGATGACCAAAATCCCCAGCAAGGATAGAAGGAGCAATAATGATTGGAGGTTTTTCCATGATATTCCATTAAATTTTTAATTCTTACTAGGAAAAAGGGCAACTTCAGGAATAACATTCATAACTCGAACAGGGCAAAAAGTCAAGCGCCTATTTATTTTGCACTCTTCTCATAAGTGGAAACACAGAGGCACAGAGGTCACGGAGAGGATGATATTTCTCCATCTCTGTGTTCTCTGTGCCTCTGTGTTTTTATTATACATGCGTCGACCCTGTTATTGTGCGCATTGCTCAAAGATTGGAACTGCCTTTCTTTCTGCATTCGCAGAACCGATGCAGGTTCCGGAATGGCTTTTCAATGAATGAACAAATGAGCGGATGTGGAGGGGCAACCCATTATTCGACGCTAATAGAACAGCGCGGGCATGTAAAATCCTCGCTCCCCGATTGATGATCTCTAACGCCTGTCCATAAGAAATGTGAGGATAACAATGCGCATCTAGGTGCTTTTTGGGATCTTTGTCGAAAAATCCTGGAACATCCTTGTAAAATTCGACTTTATCAGCTCCAAGAGCAAGAGCGAGAGCGACAGCAGTCGTGTCTGAGCCCCCGCGCCCTAACGTCGTGATCTCCCGGTCTGAACTCACCCCTTGAAATCCTGCAACGATGACAACTCTCCCCCGCTGAAGATGAGGAAGCAGCCTCCATGGACGGACATCGACAATTTCAGCGTCGGAATGGCACGGGGTTGTGATGATCCCTGCTTGACTTCCTGTAAAACTGACAGCCTCTTGCTGTTTGAGACATAACGCCATCGCCAACAAAGACATGCTGATCCGCTCTCCGACACTCACTAACATATCGTATTCGCGCTGGGGGGGATTAGGATGAATTTCTTTGGCCAACTGTATCAGCTGGTCAGTCGTTGATCCCATGGCACTCACCACAACGACAATACTCTGAAAATCTTCTTTTCTTGCGATGATGAGCTCAGCAGCTTGAGAGAACTGTTCCGGAGTCGCCAAAGCAGCTCCTCCAAATTTCATCACAAGAACTTTACTCATTCCGACCTCGATTGAAAGCAACGAAGTATATCAAAATTGCTTTGCGATAGTCAACATCAAGCGGCCATAAATAATGATTTCATCATTGAAAAAAACGATCAAATAGCTAATAATGATTTTTTTCAATAACTGAAATACTAAGGAATTTTTTATGGACCCTGTTAATTATGAAAACTCACAAACTACTACTTATAAAAACCAATCTCTCATACCCATTCCCCGAATAGGCCCTTTCAGGAATCTGGGTTCTAAGACAACATCCAGCTCGATAACAGCAACCCCAACTTCGTTGGATACTGTGACCTCGACAGTAACTCCAAATCCGTTGTCCCCAGACACCGTGCAATTAATCCAACAAGTTGCTCAAGTCAGTCATCGCACGGAATTAGAGAATCAACAACAAATGAGACAATTAAGACCATACATTATCTTAGCCGTTCTCTCAATCTCCTTACTGATTTTGACATTGCTTTTTGTACTTTTTGTTAAAAGCCGATCTACTGGTGGTGTTCTTCCGTTTAATCGCCCGCCAATTTTGTGAGCTGCTAGCATAAAAAGGGACCTAAAGAGGTAATTGCAGAAGTCGAGCCCGAACCAGATCTGCGAGCTATTGATGAAAGTCTGTTTGGCGATAGCTTAGGTCAGCAGGGACAGGCCCGACTTTTGCAATTACCTCTTGAGGTCCCTGCTAACGCCTTGACAAATAACACCTGACCCCCTAAGCTAATGCGGACTCCCCTTTTCTAAATCAATAAAGTTTATTATGTGTTTTGAAGTTGAAAAAATCTTTAGTTTTGAAGCTGGCCACCTCCTCGACCACCATGATGGCAAATGCCGCCACCCCCATGGACATTCCTATGTGCTAAAAATTCGTCTGCGATCAGAGGAACTCGTTCAAGAGGGCCCGAAAAAAAATATGGTGATTGATTTTTCACTGATCTCAAGCATCGTCAAACCGATGATCGAGACCTACTTTGACCACAAATGGCTTAATACGACGTTGGATTGCGACTCCCCGACAGCCGAATATATCGCCTACTGGATCTTCCACCACTTAGAATCGCTCATCCCGAACCTCTATTCCGTGACTATCTGTGAAACTCCTTCTGCAAGCGCCACTTACACTCCCCGTTCTATGCCGAGATCCAGCTGATTTTCCCTATTTTTTCCTCTGCTTTCCCTCCCCGATATTATAATTTTTTTATCTCTGATCCTTTTGATTGCTTTTTTGAATTGGATCTGCTATTCTGCTGCCATTATACGTAAAATAAGGAGAACCCTTTAAATGTCAAACAACCCACAACACACTTGGAATGAGAGTAATATCGTTGACGATGTTCTATTTCAAGAATCAGATGCAGAGGTTTTTAAAAACCTTTTAACAGAAATTGAAGAGGCTCCCTCGGATGAGCATGCCTCTATGATCCCTGGCAGCATCCTGAAAGGCCGTATCGTTGAAATCACTAAAGATCATGTCGTCGTCGACGTAGGATTAAAATCTGAAGGACTCGTGCCTATCGAAGAATTCTCCGACCCTTCACAAGTCTACCTGGATGCAGAAGTCGAAGTTCTCCTCGATCAACCTGAAGATGACAACGGACAGATTGTCCTCTCGCGTGAAAAAGCTGAGCGGCTCCGTCAGTGGGAATACATCCTCGAACATTGCGAAGAAGGTTCCATCGTTAAAGGACGCGTTCTACGTAAAGTTAAAGGCGGCTTGATGGTCGACATTGGAATGGAAGCATTCCTCCCAGGTTCTCAAATCGACAACAAACGAATCAAGAATCTCGACGATTACATTGGGAAAACCTATGAATTCAAGATTCTTAAAATCAATATCGATCGAAAAAATGTTGTCGTTTCTAGACGCGAGTTGTTGGAAGCTGAGAGAATTTCTAAAAAAGCTGAAGTCCTCGAGCATATTCAACCTGGTGATGTCCGTGAAGGCATTGTCAAAAACATCACCGATTTCGGTGTCTTCTTAGACCTCGACGGAATCGACGGCTTGCTCCACATCACCGATATGACCTGGAAGAGAATTAAACACCCTTCAGAGATGGTGCAACTAGGACAGAAACTCGAAGTGATGATCTTGAGCGTCGATAAAGATAAAGGACGCGTTGCATTAGGCCTCAAACAAAAAGAGTCCAATCCTTGGGATCAAATCGAACAGAAATATCCTCCAGGGACACGTATACATGGCAAAATCGTCAACTTACTCCCTTACGGGGCATTCATCGAAATTGAACCAGGCATCGAAGGACTTATCCACGTTTCAGAAATGTCTTGGGTAAAAAATGTCACCGATCCAAGTGAAGTGGTGAAAAAAGGAGACGAAGTCGAAGCCATCGTCCTTTCAGTCCAGAAAGAAGAAGGAAAAATCTCTCTCGGGATCAAACAGACGGAACATAATCCATGGGATGACGTTGAAAGAAAATACCCTGTCGGGCACAATGTCAAAGCTGAAATACGGACATTGACCAACTACGGCGCCTTCGTTGAACTTGAACCAGGCGTTGAAGGGCTAATTCACATTTCAGATCTCAGCTGGATCAAAAAAGTCTCACATCCATCCGAAGTCCTGAAGAAAGGGGATATTGTCGACGCAATCATCCTTTCCGTTGATAAGGAAAGTAAAAAAATCACCCTAGGTGTCAAACAGTTAAGTACAAACCCATGGGAATCGATTGAAAAAATCATGCCTGTCGGCTCTTTAGTCAAAGGGAAAGTGACAAAGATCACCGCCTTTGGAGCCTTTGTCGAGTTAGATAGCGGAATTGAAGGACTTATCCACGTCACAGAGTTATCTGATCAAGCGTTTGGTAAAGTCGAAGATGTTGTCGCTAAAGGAGACGAAGTTGTTGCTAAAGTGATTAAACTCGATCCTGAGCATAAGAAAATAGCCCTCTCAATCAAAGAATATTTGATTGATCAAAATCAAGTCAACCGTGACGATATCGTTGTAACGCCTAAAAAACGTTCAAAGAAGAAATCGGAAGATGAAGAGGGAGAAGAGCAAGAGAATGCTTCTGAGGAAGATTCTGAAGAATAGAGGAAAAATCTAAACTCTCAAACACCATTGCAAGCGATCTCTCAGCTCGATTGGAATGAATGTGTTCGATAGTCACAACAGCGAGGCCATAGCGTAAGCTATGGCCAATTATAAATTCCAGTAAAAGCTTAGATTTTCTCAATCGCTTTTAATCTTCATGAAACAATAGACATAGGCATGTGGAACTGAAATCGAAGCAAGCCTAGGAAAAAATTATGACATCAAATCTACAAAGCATTAGAGGCATGGCACATGAATAAAGATCTCATTGCTATATTTGAATATTTAGAACGAGAAAAAGGGATTAAGAGAGAGCTTATCATAAGCGCAATCGAGGAATCCCTCCAAGCTGCTGCCCGCAAAAGCGTCGCGGGGGCTTCTAATGTAACGGTCACGATCCATCCTAAGACAGGTGACATTCAAGTCTACTGTGAGAAAGAAATTGTAGATGAAGTCGAAGTCGCTTCCCAAGAAATAACTTTGGCCGATGCAAGGGTCATTGATCCAGAGTGTCAAATTGGACAGTTTATTGACGTGGTCGTCACAGCGAAAGATTTTGGACGAATCGCTGCGCAGAAAGCGCGGCAGATCATCACACAAAAGCTTCGAGGTGCTGAGAGGGACGTCATCTATGAAGAATACCGCCATCGAGTGAACGAACTCATTTCCGGAACGGTTAAACGTTTTGTCAAAGGTGCCAACCTCATTATCGATCTCGGCAAAGTCGAAGCGATTATGCCGATGAGGGAATATCCTAAAACAGAAAAATATCAAGTTGGAGAAAAGGTTTTAGCGGTCCTCCTCGAGGTCAAAGACACAGAGAATGGAGGGGCCGAAGTGGTCCTCTCGCGGTCAAATCCTCAATTTATCAAACAACTGCTGATCCAAGAAGTTCCTGAAGTCAGTGATGGAACGATCATCATCGATAAAATTGTCAGAGAACCAGGATATCGGACAAAACTCACCGTTCGCTCCACCGACTTTAAAGTCGACCCTATTGGAGCGTGTGTCGGAATGAGGGGAAGCCGTGTCAAAAATATTGTGAGAGAACTTAACAACGAAAAAATTGACATCATCCCCTACGCTGCCGAACCAATTGAACTTTTACAGAATGCCCTATACCCCATTGAAATACGAAAAATTAGTTTAAATGAAGAAGAGGGAACCATATCCATCGTAGTTGAAGATGATGATTTTGCGGCAGTGATTGGCAAAAAGGGGATGAACGCCCGATTGAATAGCCAATTGATTGGCTATGATATCGAAGTTCAGCGTATGACAGATTACAATCGCACGATGGAGATCCAACGAGAAGAATTCGCCTCCGTGGATGATCCAACGCTAGACCTCCCGTTAACAGAGCTTGAAGGATTCAATAAAACGACATTCGACTTGATCTCTGACCAACTCGCTGCAGAAGGATACACCACCATACGTTCCCTGCTTCAAACCACTCCAGAAAAACTTGCTACCATTGCGGGTATTAACCTTGAAACGGCAGATAAGATTTTAGAACAAATACGAAAACAAAGGATGTAAAGCGTTGGCTAAAAACCTTAAGTTAAACATTAAAAACGCTCAAATTGCTGAAGCCATCAACCTCAGCGGGTTGAAAGGTAAACTGGCGAAGAAAAAAGAAGAGCAAGAAGCCGTTTCGAAGACATCCGCTATCCCTTCTAAAATCGAAGGTGAAGAGGTTCCGAAGGAAGAAGCTCCTCGAATCAAAGCACGTTCTAAGTCAGCTTTTGCAGAACCATCCTTCGAAGCAGGGGTTAAAGAGCCTTTTGAACAGGAAGTAGAAACTCCTGCCGAAGAGCCTAGCAAAAAAGAGCAAGTCAATCCGTCCCCCTTCCTATTTGAAGAAGAAGAAGTCAAACGGATGAAGACAAGTGCGGAATTGCGGCAGGAAATTTTTGGCGATGTGCCAGAACCTCCAATGACTTCTAAAGAGGCGGTCTCTTTCTTACAGCAAGAAGTGACCTTTAAACCGATAGCAGAAGAGAAGCCTCTGCAAGAACCGAAAGTTGTCAAACCGGCAGCAAAAGAGTTCATCACCCCTGCTCCACGAGGTGCACGTGAAGTTCCCCCTTTCGCTGAAAGAGATAAACTCGGGCCGACAGGCAGACACATCAAAGATTATCTTCGACCGAAAACTCCGCCCCCACCAACAAAAGCCCCCATTGCAGAGCAGAAGGCTGAAGTTAAAGAAGTTGGAGCGGACGGAAAAGAGAAATTTAAGGGGAAACCTAAGCCCGCTACCGCTGCAGCCCCACAAACCGAAGAGGCCAAAGGGGGGGTTAAATCTTCTAAATTCAAAGAATTCCGAGATATCAAACCTGCCAAACGACCTGCACAATCGACGAAGCAATTTGACGCCCGCGATCGGCAAGGGTTGAGAGCGTCTGATGATGATCAGCAATGGCGAAGAAGAAGAAAGAGCCAGGCGCGTTATCAACAAGAAGATGTCACAATCCGTCCAACCTCCCTTAAAGTGAGAATCCCAATTTCTGTTAAAGACCTTGCCTCAGAGATGAAGCTTAAGGCTTCCCAACTTGTTGGCAAGCTGTTTTTACAAGGAGTTATCCTCACTCTAAACGACCTGCTCGAAGACGAGACAACCATACAGCTTCTTGGACAAGATTTTGGCTGTGAGATCACTATCGACACCAGCGAAGCTGAACGGATACAAATCACCGACAAATCGATTAAAGAAGAGCTGGCAGAGACGCCTCCTGAGCAACTGCAGCTCAGACCGCCTATCGTTGCCTTCATGGGCCACGTCGACCATGGCAAAACGAGCCTGATCGACGCGATACGCAAGAGCAATCGCGCTGCAGGTGAAGCAGGAGCCATCACACAGCATATTGGAGCCTTTAAGGTCAAGACAGCTGTTGGAGATCTCGCCATCTTAGACACTCCCGGCCACGAAGCCTTCTCCGCCATGCGTGCGCGAGGAGCCGATGTCACCGATATTGTCGTCTTAGTCGTCGCCGGGGATGAAGGAATCCGTCAGCAGACGATTGAAGCCATTCAACACGCGAAAGCAGCTCATGTTGTCATTGTCGTCGCCATCAATAAATGCGATAAGCCAAACTTCAATCCTGAAACTGTCTACCGCCAACTCGCAGAGCAAGAGCTATTGCCTGAAGCCTGGGGCGGTCAGACCATCACTGTCAACTGTTCTGCTGTGACAGGTGAAGGCATTCCCCAGCTATTAGACATGCTTGCCTTGCAGTCTGAGGTTCTCGAACTTCGGGCTGATCCAAACAAACGTGCACGAGGTTCTGTCTTAGAATCTGAGATGCACAAAGGGCTTGGCTCTGTAGCTACCGTCCTCGTGATGAACGGAACTCTCCATCGCGGAGATGCTCTCGTGTTTGGACAGCTGTGGGGTAGAATCAAGACGATGCATGATGAATTTGGCCGAGAACTGGAAGAGGCAGGGCCTTCGACGCCTGTTGAAATCACAGGACTCTCAGGGCTGCCTGAGGCTGGACAACAATTCATCGTTGTGAAAAGCGAAAAAGAAGCGCGCGACATCGCCGAAGCTCGTTTTGAAGGAGTGAAACAATCAAACCTTCTGTTGCAGCAGAAAAAGAAGATTTCGATGGAGTCGATCCTGCAGCAAGCGGCCACAACAGGTAAAAAGATGCTCAACATTGTGTTGAGGGCTGACGTCCAAGGCTCGCTTGAAGCATTGAAAGCGGCGCTGATGAAGATTGAATCGGAGCGTGCAGATCTAACCATTATTTTTGCAGGGATCGGTGAAGTTTCAGAGTCAGACATCAACTTAGCTGCTGCATCGAAAGCTGTGGTCTTAGGATTCCATACGCAGATTGAAAGCCATGCAGAACCTCTCGTGAAACAGCTTGGAGTCCAGGTGCGGATGCATAACATTATCTACCATGCGATAGACGATGTGAAGTTACTGATGACTGGATTGCTGGATAAAATTGCTCAAGAGACAGAGAAAGGTAAAGCCGAGGTCAAAGCAGTATTCAAATCTTCTCATACAGGGATGATTGCTGGTTGCCAAGTGTCGGAAGGGGTCATTCAAAGAAATAACACCATCCGCCTCCGACGCAATAATGAGGTGATTTGGACTGGATCGATAGCCTCTCTGAAAAGAGTTAAAGAAGATGTTCGCGAAGTGCTGAAAGGCTTTGAGTGCGGCATCCTTCTAAACAACTTCTCAGAAATCCGTGAAGGGGATATTTTAGAAGCTTTTGAAATCACCTATATCGCACAAGAGCTTTAAGACGATGGCAGTAAAGAGAACGGACCGCTTAAATTCTCTCTTAAAAGAGGTGATCACAGAAGTGATTAAACGAGATGTGCGCAATCCTCATGTTGCTGAATTTGTCTCTGTCACAAGGGTGCAAATCACCAAAGATCTCCACTACGCCAAAGTTTATGTGAGCATCATTGGGAGTGAACAGCAAAAAGCTGAGACGATGGATGCATTGAACTCAGCTGCAGGATTCATTGCTATCCAGTCATCACGGGAAGTTGTCATGCGCTATTTCCCTGAGCTGACATTCAGGCTTGATGACAGCGTAGACAAACACATGAAAATTGAAGAGTTATTGAGCGAAATCAACAAAGAGAGGGAGTCCCGCCCTCATCTTGACACTGACCATGACAGTGACGATCAACAATAACGCTCTTGCCGCTCTGTCCGAAGGGATTTTAATCGTCGACAAGGCAAAAGGAAGCTCTTCGTTTAAGCTCGTCTATATCCTCCGCAAGATATTAGGGGTGAAGAAAATCGGACATGCCGGCACATTAGACCCGTTTGCGACGGGGGTGATGGTCATGCTGATCGGAAGAAACTTCACCCGCTTATCTGATCAATTTTTATCTTGCGACAAGGAATATGTCGCTGAAGTCTTCTTAGGGATATCTACGGATACCTATGACTGCGAAGGCACTGTCACAGCACAATCCCCTCACATACCAAGCGAAATTGAGGTGATGGACGCCTTAGCCCATTTTCAAGGCGATGTCGATCAGATTCCGCCGATGTATTCAGCAAAGAAACAGAAAGGAAAAAAGCTCTATGAGCTTGCCAGGCAAGGAATAGAAGTGGAAAGAGCTCCAGTTAGGGTGAATATCCAAGCTGAGGTGTTGAGCTACCGCTATCCCTATTTACAGCTACGGGTTCAATGCAGCAAAGGCACCTATATCCGCAGCCTAGGCCATGATCTCGGAGCGATGCTTGGATGCGGCGCCCATCTGACAAATCTGCGACGGACGCGCAGCGGCACTTTCACCCTCGCCGATAGCATTGCGGAAGAAGACCTAGTCAACCAAGCACCCTTGCCGCTCCTTGCCATAATATAATAAGGGACCTAAGGATAATTGTAGAAGTCCTTATCGTGCCCGTGCCTGTGCCCCTGCCCGTGCCCGATTGTCCCTTTTCATGAACGGGCCTGAATCTATCATGCCCATGCCTTTGCTCGAAAAGGGACAATCGGGCACGGGCACGATAAGGACTTCTGTAATTATCTCCTTAGGTCCCTTGTTCTTTTCGTCCTTTTTTTATCGCAGACTAATTACCACAGAATATTCTAATTGATAAATTATATATTTACGTATATGATTGGAACAATTTAATAAATTTAACTACTTGGTTTTTATGAATTCCACCATTAATTTAGCATCACGACTACATGAATTAGATAGAAAAATTATAGATTATTTCGTTCAACATCCTGTGAAAGCAGTATCAATTACCCTCGTATCAACCGTTGCACTCATGGTTATAGCTGTATTGGTCGTCGGGCTTGTCATGACTTGCTCACATCGATTCTCAGCAACTCGCCAACCTATCCCACCACTGCCAACTCCCATAAACAATCCATTGCTGCAAAATTCACTTCCCCCCATTCCACCACTACAAACTGTCACAAGCACCCGACCCTTGCCAACTTCTTTAACACCCAATCCGTTGCTGCAAAATCCACTTACCCCTGTCCAACAACCATTACTCGCTTCCGCCGCCTCAGCGACAAACCTATTGCAATCAGCTGGTAACTTCCTGAACAATCTCACACACCCAACAACCCCAGCATCAAACTCACCAAGTCCTTCTTCAACCACACCACACCAACCCCCATCACCTTTAGATGCATTGTGGGAAAACAGAGAAATCATCCCTCTTATACAGGCATTGGAATTGCAAATAGATCAACCCAACGACGAAATCACTTGGAATCCTCCACATCCTTTGAGACGAGCACCCCCACTCTCCGTAGAGCTTCCTTATCTCTCCGCCTATGCTACCGACCTTACCGAAAAGGCTGCCCGAGGAGAATTAGAGCCCTTCGTAGGCCGAGAAAGGGATTTTCAAAATATCGCTGAAACTTTCGGACGAAGTCGACAAAACACCCCAATCATCATAGGTCCGAAAGGGGTTGGTAAGACAATGATGGGTCATGGACTCGCTCAAAAGATTGTTAATGATGACCCAACTCTCCCAGCTATGTTTAGGGGAAAACGAGTATTTCACCTTCAAAAGGATAAACTCACCAGAGGGACTGAGAAGTTTTCGATTTCTGACACTGTTGAAAAACGATTGAATGCCATTCTGAATGAAGTGAGGGCAAATAAAGACTCTGTGATTATCTTCATCTATGAGATCGATACCCTTGTGAAATACGATCTTAATATCATGAATTTCATCAAACCCGATCTCATTGAGGGCACCTTCCCTTGCATTGCAGCAACGACATCGTGGGACTATGCCTCTATGTTCCAGTTAGATCATTCCTTGGATAGATGGTTTTCTCAAGTGAATATTTCTGAACCTTCTCTTGAAGAAGTTGAAAACATGCTCATCCCTGTCACCCTGGAACTGGAAGTTCATCATGGAATCCGCTTCGAACCCGCAGCTATTCAAGAAACCATTGCCCTTGCCAATCGCTATTTTAAAAGCCGCAGTTTTCCAGATAAAGCAATTGAATTATTGGATCGCGCAGCAAGCATCATTCGGTCTAGAACACAAAGAAATGATCAAACCAACAAAATCATGAGGTTCCTTAAACTTCTTCTGTTCTTTAAGACTCAATTCTCTGATCCTGACACACTCAACCAAATAGATAATAAGATAGCAGAATACAGAAATCGTCTGACCAATGTTGTTTCAAGCGATACCATTCGTGCAATCGTTGCTGAAAAAATCAATATTCCGCTGCAAAGAATTCAAGAAGATGAAAGAGAACTTCTCGATACCCTCGAGGATAAATTAGAAGAGAAAATTATCGCCCAAGAAGAAGCGATTCGCGTTCTGAGTGAAGCGATACGACGCGGGCGAGTAGGGATTGGAAATCCAAATAAACCTCAAGGTGTCTTCTTCTTTTTAGGACCTACAGGCGTTGGTAAGACAGAAATTGTGAAAGCTCTCAGCGAGCTGCTCTTCGGATCGAAAGACCTGATGCTCAGAATAGACATGTCAGAATACAAAAATCCAGCAGACATCACTAAACTTATTGGCTCACCTACAGGTTATCAGGGGAGTACACAAGGGGGTAAGCTCACCAATTGGTTAAGAAAACACCCCTACTCCATTGTCCTGTTTGACGAACTTGAAAAAGCAGACCCTTCTATTTTTGATCTGCTTCTCCAAGTTTTTGATGCAGGCAGGCTGACGGATGGACTTGGTCAAACAGTACAATGCCGCGACACAATTTTCGTCATGACATCCAATGTCGGCGCAAGCCTCATGCTCGCAGAGAGCCCAACAGCCCCAGAAGTATTGGAAAGCGAAATTAACACACTATTAAGAGAGAAATTCAAACCCGAATTCCTCGGCCGGATTCAAGAAACGGTCTTTTTCAAACCGCTTTCAAAACAGTCTGTTAAAGAGATCGCTGAACTTCAGTGCCAAGAGTTAAAAATCTCGATGAGAAATAACACTCAATATCCTGGATTAGATATTTCTTGGGACGAAGCTCTCATCAATCGTATCGTCGACATGGGTTATGCACCAGATAAAGGAGCTCGAGAGTTAGAGAATTGCATCCGAAGATATATGGAACAACCCATTGCTAATGCGTTGATGCAGAGAAATCGTCATATTCTCCCTGGAAGCGTCTTCTCCTTTACTGCCGATAATCAACGTGTCCGGATGAATATTATTGAGCCTACTTCCCACTCTGAACCAACCTCTAGTTCCAGGTCGTCTGCCAGCGACAGCGTGTCTGCCAGCAATGAGGCGTCTTCCAGTGCGAATCCTCAATCACTTAATCTGCTTCCTGACGATTTATCCTAACACCAATCAAGGATAAGGCAGGATTGCACCTTTCCCACTCTCAGCATAAAAAGGGCAGGTACAGGATAGGCAAGATCGCAAGCGGCAGGATAGACAGGATGTTAAATAAAATGTCCTTTATCTTTCCTATCCTACCCATCCTGACAATTTTACAGGATGGGTAGGATAGGAAAGATGGATGGAAGGATTGCTTTGCCTATCATCTTGCTTATCCTGCCGCGAAGCGATCTTGCCTATCCTGTTCCTGCCCTTTTTATGCTGAGAGAGCGTATGAAGAGGATGTTCGCTTTGTCTAAGAGAATCCTCAAAAGCGATTAGATGATCGCGTCTCTATAAGATGCAAGACGAGTTTGAGTTTCTACCGTAATGGTGCGTGCGGTCAAACGTATTTGCACTTGATCATAGAGTTCTTTGATCTTGAAAGACTTCCCTAAGAAATATCCCAGCACAATCATATTGAGGGACATTGCATTTTGTTCAGTGCCTAAAAGCTGCGTCGTTCCAATACGGTTCATAGAAGCAAATAATGCCGAGGCGCCTAAAAAGAGCGTACCATATTTTGGAAGAGCATTCAATAGGCCGTTGACTGTGTTTGTTCGATCTGCTTGATTGGAAAAATATACATCTGTCGACAAAGCTGCTGCGACGGCGTTGCTGCCATTATAGCTGCCGATGGCCATCCCAAAAATAAGAGAAAGCACCGCACTTCTAGGGTTCAAATAGATATTTGCAACTCCCACAGCAATATTTGCTGCTAACAAGACACCTGATTCTAAAGAAATTTTCATAATAACGTCCTAGTTTAAAGGTTAAAAATCATGCTTATTGTATTTCAAACATTCGATTAATGTCAATAATAAACAAATTAATTTTTAGTTAAGGTATCAACAAGCCGAGGCAGGTCGAAGTCAAATGTAAAGGAAGGAATTCCTTTTTTTATATTAAACCAAGTCTGAAGTTAGCCCAGGCTGTACATTTTTGTGCACATTCGGTTCGTTCGTGTATACTCGCTAAAGTTTTTGGCATATTGAGCTTTTCTAGTGACTTCTCTATCTCCGCAAAGAGCATGACATAACGTGGTGCTCTTTGAGTAGGTGTGATGTATAAGTTATCTGCTCCACGTGCAGGAAAGTCTGGTACAAAACTTTTCTCGGCTGCTTTAAACGGACGTGACAAATCGTCTTTGCGACTCCTTTGCAAGGTCAATATCATCGTGTAGAACTCTTCTATTCTTCCACTTATCTTATTCATTGATTGTATCAGTGCATATAACGAAGCTGGATTGGTGTGCTCAATGAGTAATTCCAGCGCTTGCCGAAGATTGACTCCATCGGATGATCCAGGGCTGCCGGGTTCTGCGTTTGAATCGTTTCTCTGGATCATTTGCATGTGAGAAAATTGCTTTTCTGAATGTTCTAAGATAGCAGCCAAATGTCTTTGGAAGTATTCCGATTGTTCACTGTTGATAATCCCCTTCATTTCCAATGCCTGAAAATAATTTATTTGTATCTGATGTCCGTTGGGGTCTTTCAGCGTCTTTCCTTTTGAGTCTTTTGAAAAATATATTGGCTCTAAGAAAGCGTTTAATGGTCCAATAAACCGTCTTTCTGTCTCGATCAGTTCATTGATCTGATTAATCAATGTGCGGATAGTGGTTTTAAAAGTGATATCATAAGTTTGATTATAACGTTCCACAGCTTGATCGAGTTCCTTGGTATCTACTTCGTTATGAATAAAGCGTTCTTGATTAGCATATTGGATGGCATCACGTTTTTCTATTTGTTCAAATCTTTTAATGCTAGCTTGCAATTGAGCCATTGCTTCTTTGATGCTTTTATCATCGCCATCGAGCGATTCGATTGTGCGAGTTCTCACTTCAATGACGGTATCCATCACTTGTTGTGCTTCATGAAAATCAACAACAGAACTTCCTAAAAGTTTAGCTCCATGCACCAAAAGCTGTTTACGTCCTTCGGATGAGAGGGCTAACTCTCGAACTGTTTTTGGGTTGTGAATAGTCTCGCGGGCTATCAATTCAGAGGCTCTCAGTTCTCGGCTGAGGTTTAGCTTTGGAGTGCCAATTGACAACCCAAGGTCTTTGCTTTCACTTAGGTCTTCGCCTTCACTGCTCTCCTCGGAATCGGATGCATCGTCAAGTTGTACAACGGTTGGTTGTTCAGTTTCAGGCCGTTCTTCTTTTGGAGTCACAGGCGATGAAGATGCTGACCCAGTCTTGGAATTGGCTAAAGGAGACGCCGGACCAGATGGAGTTGAAGACGAGGTGGACGGTGTTTTACCTTGAGAGTGATAAGAAGAGTCATTGCTCATGAGAATCTTACCTAAATAATACCCCAAGACAATAGTACTGAACGGTATGATGTTCTGGTTAATAAAATTCAGCACAGGTCCTGTGAAATGGGATATTCCAATCCGGTTTAATGTGATACATAACGCTGCAGCAGATAAGAGCAGAACACCATATTTTGGGAAAGAGGCTGAAATGATTTCATTGAATTTGTTTTCTGCAGATGAGCCAGCATCGGCAACATGTCTCGCCCTGATCAGAACACAGCCTCCAATCACACCTCCGGCAACAAGAGAAATCAATCCAGCTTTAGGTTTTAGCCAGATATTAGCTGCTCCTGCTAAAAGATTTGCGCTTAAAAACATTTTTGATTCTAAAGAAATTGTCATCATTAAAAAAACCTAATTTAATAATTAATATATTAAACAACGATCATAACAATACCATCAATTTGAATCAAATACTATTAGAAAAGTTTTCCTCCAAGAAAGAGAGGACCGCTTCCCTTGTCTGCACTAAGTGTCCATCTTCATGCGCGGCTGAGATAAACCACGCCTCATGGGCTGACGGAGGAATATAAATCCCCTGGCTGAAGAGAATCCTGAACAGACGTCCATACCCTTCGACATCGATTTTTAGAGCATCTTCCATATTTCTGACTGCTTTTGTCCCGAGGAACAGCGTGAACATCGACCCTTTCCGCTGAATGCAGACATTCCATCCATGTTTCACAATAACTTCTTCAATCGGATCGAGCAGCAACGACGTTTTTCGTTCGAGCTCTTCGTAAAACTGAGGCTGTTGAAGAAGCCGCAAGCTCTGCAGACCAGCCTCCATGGCGACGGGGTTTCCCGACAGCGTTCCCGCCTGGTAGACTGGACCCAGAGGCGCCAAATAATCCATGACATCTCCTCTTCCCCCAAAAGCTGCTACGGGGAAGCCGGCACCGATGATTTTGCCGAAGCAGAAGAGATCTGGCGTCACCGGATAGAGCTCCTGGGCGCCCCCCTTACCAACCCGGAAGCCTGTGATTACTTCATCAAAAATCAGGAGTGTTTTCGCCTTCGCAGTCAACTCTCGAAGCAATAGCATAAACTCTCTGCTGGCAGGCACCACACCCATATTCGCTGCAACAGGTTCAATGATGACGGCGGCAATACAATCGCGATAACTCGGATGAGAAAACAGCTCCTTCAATGCCTGGCAATCGTTATAAGGCAGGCAGACAGTGTGTTTGACGATGTCGGCAGGAATCCCTGCCGATGAGGCAGTAGGAGAGAGCTCAATGAGCCCTGAACCTGCTTGGACGAGGAAGAAGTCGGCATGTCCGTGGTAATTTCCACTGAATTTGACGATGGTATCTCTTCGCGTGAAGCCTCGAGCCAGCCGCGCTGCACTCATCGTCGCTTCAGTGCCTGAAGAGACAAAACGGAGTTTCTCAACAGAGTCGACCAGTTGAATCATCTCGCGGGCTAATTCTCCTTCGATCGCCGTCGTGATGCCGAAGCTCGTTCCTTTATGCATCCTAGCTTGAACAGCTTGCAGAATGGTTGGATGAGCATGCCCGTGGATCAACGCTCCCCACGAACAGCAGAAGTCGATGTAGGCATTGCCATCAACATCGACGACAGTATCCCGATAGGCATGGTCGGCAACAAGAGGGACCTGTCCCATGCTTTTACAGCTGCGGACCGGAGAATTGACCCCTCCTGGGATGTGCTGATTCATCTGATCAAAGATATGCTGGCTTTGTGGACGTGACGACATGATGACCCCGTGAGTTGAAGCAGCGACGACTTTAACATAACCTAATTAAACGCGAAAGGCACAAAAACACGAGAAGGAGAAAAAAACAAGATCAACAGGATAGAAAAAAACAGGATAGGCAGGATCGCTTCGCGGCAAGATAGGCAGGATAGGGAAGATAATGATGAAAAAATAGCATAAGCTTAAATATTATTTTGTTTTTTTCTAAATTTGTTTTTCCCATCCTATCTTTCTTATCCTGCCTATCCTGCCGCGAAGCGATCCTACTGATCCTGTTTTTTTGTTTATCTTTCCTATCCTGTTTTTTTCTATCCTGTTGATCTTGTTTTTCCTCCTCTTTATTGCTCATTCCTTATATGATCATCTGCATCAAGATTTACTTCGATCAGATCAATGGCTCTTTTTATCAAATTCCCAGATTTCCAAGCGATAAAGGGTAAGTTGGTTTTTCGTTTTTGGATCACCTTCCTCTCTGTGTTGCCATTGATCGAAGCCTCATACGATGTGTTATTTGAAGGGATCGAAGACAGGGAGATCTTAACCCTAATCGAAGAGATCTCTCAACTTGAAAAACTCAAAGACTCCTCTCCTTCGACGGTGATGGGATTGAAGAAACGGGCAGAAGCCGATATCGCCGTGATTAGACAGGCCCTCCACAGCCTGGCCTTCTATGGCACCAAAATTGACTTCACCATCCAAGAAGAAGGCAGCAAAGTCCATGTCGCCATCGACCTTGGCCCCAAGTACCCATTAGCAGCATTCAATATCCGCTATATCCAAGATAACCAGGAGTACACCGCCGATGAACTCTTAGATGCTCCGATCGACTTATGCCAGCTGAACATCGAGCTTGGAGCGGCGGCTCTCCCTGAAACAATCCTCTTAGGAGAAGACTCCCTTCTCGACGAACTCAACCTTCGCGGCTATGCTTTCGCAGAAATTAAAAAACGGGATGTCTTCGTTGATCAGAAAAACCACAACGTCATCGTTTGGATTGTCGTCGATTTGGGTCCACGCTCCTACTTCGGCCCTGTGACATTCAAAGGGCTGGAACGAGTGAATCAGTCATTTTTCTTTCGCAAACTCCGCTGGATGGAAGGGGCGCTCTACAATCCCACTCAAATAGAGAAAACACAAGAAGCTCTCGAACTGTCCGGCCTCTTCCGATCTGTCAATATCAGCTTAGCTGACAACCCCATTGAAGGAGATCTGATCCCCATCGAGATTTCAGTGTTAGAGGCAAAGCAGCGGAGCATCGGATTCGGTGTTAACTTCACCACGCAGCTAGGCCCTGGGGGGATGCTGGAATGGGAAGACCGCAACATCCTGGGAGATGGGGAGAAGCTGAGTTTCCGCGCAGACATATGGGAGAAGCTCCAAAATGGACTTCTTTCCTACACCATCCCCGATTTCATACGGCAGGATCAAAACCTCACCTGGCTCGTCGACTACCACTATGAGCGAAACAAATCCTTTATTGAAAACACCACCTCGATCTCTGGGATCATCGAAAGAAAACTCACCGAAAAGTTCCGTTTCTCTTACGGTGGGATGTACAAGTACCTCCGAAGTCAGCGTTCCGCCCGCGACGGGATCTTTGACTTGGTGAAAATCCCCTTACAGCTACGCTGGAATAATGTTGACAGCCTATTAGACCCCACTCATGGAGGGACGATACAGTTGAAAGCCGTCCCCACGATGCAGATATTCTCTCCCCAGTTTGCTTACACCATCAACACCTTTACTGGAACATACTACCAACCGTTAAATGAATGTAAGAGCACTGTCTTTGCTTCTAAATTTATGTTTGGAAACATCTTAGGGGCTAGCAAACACGACATCCCTGCTCCTGAGCGATTCTATGCCGGATCTGAAAACACCCTTAGAGGCTACCGCTACATGACGGTGAGCCCATTGGGGAAACGACATCACAAACCTATTGGAGGACGCTCGCTCTTAATCTACTCTCTTGAGCTGCGGACACAGCCGATCAAAGATTTTGGTATCGTCTATTTTTATGATATCGGCAATGTCTATCGGGGTGCATATCCCGAATTCAATTCAGGAATGCTGCAGTCGCTTGGGTTGGGGATCCGCTATTACACCCCCATCGGACCTCTCCGCTTAGACTTTGCAGTCCCGCTCAATAGACGGAGCGTCATGGAAATCAAAGAAGGAGACTACTCTGACCGCAAAAAGCATAGACACATGATAGATAACCCGCTTGAATTATATTTCAGCATTGGACAATCTTTTTAATATGAAAATAATCAAATTCTTTTTTAAAATTTTTGTCATTATCCTCTTAATCAGCCTCCTTTTTTGGGGAGGGATTCTCGCGCTTCTTCATACTCAGGAAGGAAAGCAATGGATCTTCCAACACCTCCTCGCCTATGTCGAGAGGAAAACTCAAACAGAAATAGATCTGGAGAGCTTTTCAATCACCTTTCCGCTTCAATTCACATTAAAAAACCTCTCCATCAAGAAAGAGAAAAAGCCAGTCGTCGCCCTCGATAGCGCTGAAATGACCTGTTCATTCTCCCACCTCCTTCACGGACGTCTGATCATTTCTTCGCTCCATATCAATCAACTGCATCTGTTTTCCCTGCCCACAACTGAACAACCTTCACCACCGTCTGCAGAGCCTCTGTCCCTTGCCGATGAGGAGATGGAGTCCGCCATCGACTGGGACCATCCCCAATTTTCTTTCTACGCTAAAATCTCCGATTTACAGATCAATCGCATCGTCATTGCTCCGGCCCTCCTTGAAGAAAGAGAGATCCCTGTTCCGCTGTTGAAACTTCTTGCAGATTCATCGCTGAGCTTGGAAGGGACAGCCACAAGCAACCCCTTTAGGATGGGACTCGTCAGCGCATTGACATTCACGCTGACGCCAGCAGACCCCCTTTTCCCCCCTGTCAAACTCGAACTGGCGACGCAGCACCACCAGCTTCAACTCAATCTTGCCTGGAGTCGATGCTGCCAATCGGTCTTAAAAGATCTGCTCGATCCAACCACAGCATTACACTGGCCGGACGCTGTGGAAGCAGGCCTCACGCTATCCACATCTGGACCTCTTACCTCATGGCGCTCTCTCGTTCAATCGCATCAACTCAAGGGCGACCAATCCATTGAAGGAACTTGTGAAGTCTCTTTGGCAGCGTCTCCAGACGATCTTCTCTATCATCCACTCATTGGCAGCCATTCAGTGATGAAAGCGCATTTCATTTTAAACAGTGAATTCCTCATCAAATTCATCGATGTGAACTTCATTAGCCCTATCGTCACCGCTCAAGGCCATACAGCACTATCTGTCAATAAGGAGATTCAACAAGGAGCTTTGATCGCCTCTTTTCATTCGATAGAACCGTTCTCCCCTTTCTTCAAAATCCCTCTGCAGGGCAAACTCACCCTTGATGGGGAGTTCAAAGGGCCCCTTGACTCCCCTGCGATCCTCTTCTCTATCACCTCTCCAGCCATCGGAATCGATCGACATCTTTTTGAAAATGCCGACCTGACATTAGAAGCTAATGATGTTCCACATGGAGACATCGAAGGGACTGCACACCTCCTATTTCACTTTCGGCAACAACCTGTTGAAGCACTCACCTCTTTTACAATCAATCCGACCACGGAGCAGGTCACACTCTCTTCGTTGAAGGCAAACCTTTTCAACATTAAAACTACTGGGGAACTCACCTTTCATCTCCCAGATAAACTCCTCAGCGGCACGCTCCATGCTGACAATGCAGACTTCAATGCGCTTTCATCATTTTTAAACACTCCTCTCCAGGGCGAAGGCGAATTCAACTTCCAATTCAGTACGAAAGAAGGATTTGATTTCAAACTTACTGGCAAAAACTGGAAAAGAGAAGGTTGCGAAGCTGAGGCAGTCTTTGCCCACATCCGCGCCGGTTCTCCTCTGTTCAATACGACAGAGCTTCAAATTCATTCGACACTTAAAGCCCAGGGCATACTCTGTCAAAACAATAAAATTGACACCAAAATTTACATCGCTTCGATTGAAAGCACTCACTTGACTAACCTCCTAGGACCAACTTTCACAAATCTTTCCTCCCAATGGCTTGCTGAAAAGATACAATGGAACACAATTCATATCGCCAAGGCCGACGGTCGAGTAGAGATGCCAGACCCTCTCAGCCATTTTCAAGGAGTCGTCGAAGCGAACCTACACAACCTGCTCATCGGGGAGTCGGGATGGGATACAATATCAGGGCGGACCGAGTTCTCCCCCAACCAAACCCTCTGGCCTTTTCATCTCGAAGGGACCGGATTCTGGAAAGAAGATGCCCTCTTCACTGTGAATGGAGACTGGCACAACGAAACGGACCACGGCTGGTTTATCATCAACCAGCTCGAAGGAAGGCTAGGACCTTATCCATTCAAAAACCTCTCCCCGATCGAATATAGCGAGGAAGCGCATCAAACTCAATTGACCGGATTTCACCTGAAATTAAATGAAGGAGAATTTCAAGGCAGCTATCGCTCCAAAGGCGATGAATTTGTGATGGACTTTGAGACAAACCCCCTCCCCACTGAACTCTTGCACTTCATCGCACCAGAGGTTCCTTTGACAGGCCGGACATCGTTTGCAGGCAACCTCAAAGGAACCTTAGAGAACGCGACAGGTGAGTTGCGAGTCCGATTGCACCATGTCCAATTGACAGAAGAGATTCTTCAACAAAGACCTTTCATCGATGGAGACATCGCACTCAAGCTCGGAGCGGATGGAATCTCTCTACAAAGTGAGTTAAAAGGGATAGGCTCAACTCCTTTTATCATCGACGGCCATCTCCCCTATACCATTGGTCTCATCCCATTCCAATTCCGTAAAGAGAGCGCTCTCCCCTTTCACATCGCTATGAACGCCGAAGGAGAATTAGCTCCTTACATGAGCCTATTTCTAAGCGATGCAACAAACATCACAGGCAAAGCCAAAATCGCTCTTGAGATCGACGGCGATATCGGCGCCCCTGAAGTGAAAGGCTCCATCGCCCTCTCGGAGGGGTCTTACGAAAGCTTCTCGACAGATACCATCTATCATCATATTCAAGGAAGGCTTGAAGGGAACGGCAAGCAAATTATTCTATCGGAATTTTCTGCTCAAGACAATAAAAATGGCTCTTTCTCAGCGTCAGGGACGATATCGCTCAGTCCGTCAGAAAATTTCCCTCTCTCCTTCGAATTGCATCCTAAGCAAATCTTCATCATCGACTCAGACTACGCCTCCATCTCAGCAAGCGGACAGCTGACCTTAGACGGCACACTCCTGCAGGCTACGCTTGCAGGGAATTTGACCGTTGATAAGGGGTTGATTAAGTTGGAAGAGAGCCTCCCAAGATCAATCAAAACGGTAGAAGTGAAATATTTCAACCTGCCCGAAGGTGAAGAGCCTCCTATTCCAGTCACCAATCAAGAATCGAGCTCATCGCTCCACCTCGACATCGAACTGGATGTTCCTGATCACTTCGAAATCCAAGGCAACCGCTTAAATTCTGTGTGGAAGGGCGAGGTCCATATCAGCGGAACCCCGAACGACCCCCTTCTCAACGGTGAATTACGCATTGTCAATGGTGATTACAACTTCAACGGCAAACTCTTCACCCTCAATCCGGGGAGCATCCATTTCGGCGGTTCCCTCGATAAGAAGACGACACTCTATATCGTTGCCAGCCAAGAAATTGATAGAATCCGTGCTGAAATCATCCTCAAAGGTCCGATCAATAAACCCGTCATCAGCTTCAGATCCAACCCTCCCCTCTCCCAACGAGAGGTCCTCTCCTACATCCTCTTCAACCGCGGCATCTCAGACATCACCGCGGACCAAGGTGAACAGCTAAGCCAGTCTTTCATCGCCCTCAATACCAGCGACCAGACCAATGCTGGCGACGACTTCCTCTCTCGAATGCGGAATAAAATCGGATTAGACCGCTTAGACTTCAGCACCGGAAGCCAAGAAAACCAGAATTTCTCCCTGCAGCTAGGGAAGAACATCACAGAAAATATCTTCATCTCCCTCAACCAAAGCCTCGTCTCGGCCGTGCCATTTTTATCTGTCGAAATCAAACTGAATAAACACCTGCGGCTGCAAGCTGATGGCGGCAACGTTGGCGACGACAACCAATTCCGTACCTCGCTCAAGTGGAAAAAAGACTACTGAAATATGACAAGATAGACAGGATAGAACAAAAAAACAGGATGGGCAGGATCGCTTCGCGGCAGGATAGGCAGGATAAAAAAACAGGATAAGGAGGATGGAAAAGATAGGAAGATAATAAAATGGGAAATAAGATCGATTAAACTTTCTTGAAAAATAAAAGAGATAGACTATCATCTTCTATTTTTTTATCCTTCCCATCCTCCTTATCCTGTTTTTTTATCCTGCCTATCCTGCCGCGAAGCGATCCTGCCCATCCTGTTATTTTGTTGATCCTGCCGATCCTGTTTTTTTTCTATCTTGCCTATCTTGTGTCCTTTGATCATTGATTAATTTACTTGCGAAATAAGCGAAGAGATTGCAGTCTCGAATTTTAGTTCGAGTTTTTTATGATGTCATCGAAGATCCCTCAGTTCTGTCCCGCTTGCAGAGAGCCTATCGTGCTACAAGGCGATAGGCACCCCTCTTTCTGCCCCTATTGCGGACATCTCATCGCTGTGGAACTTCCCAAAAGCGACCTCCTCCTCGCGAATCGCTATCAAATCCTGGACACCATCGGCAAGGGAGGCATGGGCGAGGTCTTCCTCGCCTTCGACACCATCTGCGGCAGACAAGTCGCCTTAAAGAAAATCCGGTCAGATCTCATCGACCACCCACAAATCCGGCACCGATTCCTGAAAGAAGCGCACATCACCTGCCAGCTTTCGCATCCGTCGATCATTCCGATCTACTCCATCCAATCAGACCAGGCTTCAGCTTTCTACACGATGCCCTACCAAGAAGGGGAAACCCTTAAACAGGTTATCCGCAAAACAAGGCAGCAGCAAAATAAAGGAGAAAAAATCGATCAGATCGGAGGCTCCATCCCCGCTCTGATGCGGATCTTCATCTCCATCTGCCAAGCCGTAGCCTACGCTCACGCCAAAGGCGTTCTTCACCGAGACCTCAAACCCGAAAACGTCATCATCGGGAAATATGGCGAAACGTTGATTCTCGACTGGGGGTTAGCCAAATTCATCGACAGCCCTCCCACTGATGACGATTTCTTCACTAAGCAGCCAGCCATCCCTAAACCTCAGCACGCTGAAATCACGAGAATTGGAAAAATCGTCGGCACAATCACCTATATGGCTCCTGAAATCGCTCAGGGCAAGCCATCAACAGTGCAAACCGATATCTATGCGCTTGGGGTCATCCTCTACCAACTCCTCACCTTGAAGACGCCATTTAAACGGAAGAGCCTGGCCGAATACCGGCGCAACCCCTCCAACCAAGAATTCATCGACCCGGTCATCGCCGCCCCTTACAGGGATGTCCCCCGCATCCTCAGCCGCATCACTGAAAAATGCCTCGAAAATGACCCTGACAATCGCTATCTCATCGTCGACGACTTAATCTATGAACTAGAAAACTACCTGGAAGGACGCTCTGACTGGTTTCATGTCGCAGAACTCGATATCAAAAACAAAGAAGATTGGGAATTCCAAGAGCATGTCCTCATCTCCGACCACATGGCCATCACACGCTTCACCGAAGAAACTCAGTGGGTGCATTTAATGATCTCCCGCCAGTCGTTCAGCGGCAACGTCAAAATTGAAACCACGGTGACGCTAGGAAATGACTCCAAGGGAATCGGCCTCTTGTTCAGCATCCCAGAAGCCAGCCAGCGCACCTCCCTGAGTGAAGGCTATTACCTCTGGCTTGGCACCGACCTCGAACGGTCCACCGTTCTGATGCAATCTAATGTCGAAGTGATGCAGGCTCCAGATATATTTTTAAAAAGGCTTCAACCTGTTCAAATCAGGATCGAAAAGGTGGAGAAGACAATCCATTTAACCCTCGACAACACCCTGCAGTTCTCCTATATCGGCCACCTTCCTCTGATGGGGACCCATATCGGCTTCCTCTCGCGCGATACCGATTTTACCATCAGCCCCCTCGAAATCTCGGTTGGAAGCTTAAACCTCACCGTCAACTGCTTGGCAGTTCCAGATGCCTTTTTATCCCATGGCGACTTTTCCAAAGCTTTGAGCGAGTACCAGCGGATCGCCTATTCCTTTCCTGACCGTTCCGAAGGGAGGGAAGCGCAGTTTAGAACAGGCCTCACCTATCTGCAACAGGCAAAAAGCTCCAGCGAGGCCGACAAAGAAAGCATTTTAGATAAAGCTTTTCATGAGTTTGAAAAGCTTCACAGCACCCCTGGTGGGCCGCTGGAATACCTCGGCAAAGCGCTAATCTGTCAAATGCAAAACGACGAAGAAGAAGAGATCAAATGCTTCGAGATCGCCTATCGACGCTATCCTAAACACCCACTGCTCCCGATGCTGCAAGAGCAGATTCTCTCCCGGATGCATGAGATCTCACGCTACCACCGCAACGGAGCCTTCCGGTTCATCCTCTTCGCTCTACGCCATTTCTCCCCTCGCACCCTTGACACACATACCAAGAGATTACTGACAAGCCTACAAAAACATGTCGAACCGCTTTCCTTCATCGAGCCGGCGGCCGGCAAAGATCTCTCCATCCTTCCGGCCCGCCTCGCCACGGAACTGGCGTTCTGGCTCGGCAAGCCCTACGTCTTAAGCGAAATCATCGACGAGCTCGTCGACAACAGCATTGAAGACGAACCAAAGGGAACGGAAATTGCTAACGGACTCTTCTGCCTGATCGAGTTAGGCGCTGTGAAATATGCAAAAAAGAAATTTGAGTCGGTCTGCTCATCCATCCCAGCTCTCGGATGGCAAGAGCACCAAACCGACCTGTCCCCTCTTTTTTTATTTCACGAAGGGTTGAGTGAAGAGGCGATTCAACAACTTCCCCTCTCAGGCGAAATCACCTTCTCTCGTCTTCGCTCCCTTCTCTATTTAGCCGATGCCGCCCTCGATCAAAACCTCCCCCATCTGTCACATAAGCTGTTAGATCGGACCAAAACTCAACTTTTTCCAAGTGAGATGCAGATGCTCATCGACTGCAGCAGAATTTGGACGCTGCTCACAGAGAAAAATTGGCAAGAAGCTGGAGAGCTGATCTATCACTACGGCCCCGAAATCCTCGACAGCGCCTCAACGCCTCTTCATTTCCTCTACGGCTGCTGGCTCCAAGCCACCGAAGGTTCCGAAATGGCAATGATTCATTTCATGGGACTCCTCCATGTCTCCTATCCCCGCACATGGAACCTCGCCAGTTCTTACATTCTGGGAGAACTCTCTGAAAATAATCTTTGGTATGATCATGCATTCCTATGGGAAAAACGGGAACTGCACCGGCAATTATCATTATATTACCATTGCATGGGAAATGAGGAGAAAGTGAAACTGTTTAAAGAACTCTATACCCGCGAGTCCATCGATGTCACAGACGAATAAACGGATGCATTTGCCAATAACCCTTAAGACAGAAACTATTTTTGAAGAATCTTTCGTTAAACTCGAAAAAGATCTGCTTCAAATCGACGCCCATCCCCCTTATCCTTATTATAGCCTCAGAACGCACCCTTTCGCAGTCGCCATCTTAGCGACCACCCCATCAGGCGAATTTCTCCTCATCGAAGAATACCGCCATCCCACAAAACAGGTTCTCCTCTCCTGCCCCTGCGGCTATATCGATGCCAATGAAAATCCGACTGATTCAGCTTGCCGCGAGCTTCTCGAAGAGACCGGCTATCAAGCAAAATCGTTTGCAATCATGGGAAGCGCTTTTCCCTACACCGGTTTCAGCGGACAGAAAACCATTTACGTCTCAGCGACTGAGGCTACTCGCGCTGCTGCACAAAAACTGGAACGTTCAGAGGTGATCTCTCCCCTTCTATTGAAGCCAGAAGAGTTGACCAAAAAGATTAAAGAAGGGGTGCAAGTTGACGGCACTTTATGCACCGCACTCTATTTTCACAGTATCACCAAGGAGTACACATAACTTTCTAAAAATTTACAACTTAACTAGATAATTTTTTCTTGTGTGTAATTTTGGCCTTCTGCTACAATCCGTCATTGAGTTTTATGAAGTATAAGGTGTTTTATAACGGATACCTGTATATGCAATTTGATCGTATAAGCAATTAAATCATTCGAGATAACTGAAAAATTAATTGTTCTTAACACGATTCAAAGAGCTTAAAAAGTTTAGATTATTTTGCTTTAACATTAAAAGGAGTTTACAATGTCAGGTAACATAGTAACGGGTGCTGCTGTATCAGTGAATACAACATCGTCTGTTGGGGGCTATTTCTCTGGAATCACCCGTGAGAACGTTAGCAAGTTTTTTAGTACATGGTCAGGACGCGGAATCGCTTTTGTTCGCGATGTTCCAGTTCAGATGCAGCAAAGCAACACAAAAGCTGTTGCAATCTTCATCGGTATAAACGTCGTATTCCTCGCTGTCTTGAAATATACTATTCATCCTTTTCTAGAAAAACATCTTGCAGAAAAGAACGATGACACAACAAGCCAGTGGCTTGCAAAGAGATCAACTAAGGTCCTCTTGGTTGGAGCTCTCTTGGCAGGTGCCAATTATGGCTTTGCTAAATTGGCTAAATATCCTCTCACCAACATCGGGCTCTACACAACAGTGGCGTCAGCATTGATTGGATACCTCCTTTTTGTAAAATCCATTTCTACTCATACACCGCCAGTTGAAACTCCTGCAGAAAGAGTTGCTAGATTAGAAGCAGATGCTTCTAGGTTGGAAGGTGAAGTCGCTACAGCTGAAGCTGCAGCACAGACCGCTGCAGAGACTCTAGCAACCCGTCAAGGGGAATTTGACACTGCTAATACTGCTGTGATTCAAGCACAACAAAATCTAGATCAAGCTAGAGCTGCTATTGTAAGAGCACAGCAAGAGCTTACAGATGCTCAGAATGCGCAAACAGCTGCCCAGGAAGCTAATCGACAAGCAACCGAAGCACATACTCAAGCACAAACAACTCTACAAGGACATACAGAAGCTCTAACAGCAGCAGAAGCTGCTATCGCAAATCTTGCACAGGTTAGACAAGCTCTAGTGGATGCTGAACAACATCAAGCAGATTGTGAACTAGCATCTGAAAATGCTCAGGAAGCTCTAGAAGCAAGCGGAGAAGCACTCGTAGCTGCTCAGCAAGCTCTAACAGCACGCAACGCAGAACTTGCAGCTGCTCAAGAGGCACGAACAAATAATACAGATGCTACTCAGAATGATGCTTTAGACGAAGCTGTTCGACAAGCTGAACAGGCTGCTGCTACTGCTTTGAATGCTAGTCAGCAAGCTCAACAAGCAGTTACAAATGCAGAACAAACTGTTACACAAACTAATCAAGCATATACAGCAGCAGAACTAGCTGCAGTTAATGCTAGACTGCCTCTACAGGCTATTATCATTCTTGAAAGCGCAGTTGACAATGCAGAAGCAGCAGTTGAGCGAGCTAATCAGCGTGCACAGCTGGCAGCACAGGCTCTTGTAGCTGCTACTGCTCGTTTTGAAGCAGCGCAACAAGCTGTGAATAATCCTGCAGATGTGGCTGCTTTAGAGCTAGCTGTGACTGAAGCGACAACAGCAAGAGCTGCTCCTGAAGCTGCATTAACTGCTGCAACAACAGCAAACACTGAAGCTCAAGCTGCTGCCCAAACTGCTCGTGAAAGAGCGACGACTGCAAGAGCTGAGGCTACAGCTGCTGCTGTGCCAGCAACTCCAGAGACGCCAGCGACGCCTCCAGCTAATCCAGCAGGCACGCCAGCTCCAGCAGCAACCTGATGATGACGTCAGCTTAGCCAACGGCTAAAGCTAACGTTCTATCTGGTGTAAATCAGTGCGACTGACCATGAAAATGGCAGTCGCATTTCTATTTTAAGGGACCAAAAGAAGTCATTGCAGAAGTCCGAACCTGGACCAGAACTGCGAGCTATCGCCGAAAACAGACTTTTATCAACTCACAGGTTCTTGCCAAAATTGACCATCGAAAAGCGGAAGAAGACTTCCGCACTCCAAACGCTTCGCGTATTCAAGATGATTTGTTGGATACGCGAAGCGTTTGGAGTGCGAAAGCCCCCTTTCGCTTTTCCGCCAAAGGGTGTTGATCAGAACCTGTGCGCTAATAAAAGTTGGTTGGGGGCGATAGCTAAGCTCAAGCAGGTACAAACCCGACTTTTGCAATGACCTCCTTTGGTCCCTTGCCCCTTACGTCCCTTCTCCTTGATTCTTCCTTGCTGCAAAAGACTTGTGTGCTATTTTGATATTTTATTATAATGTGGAATCAATAATTGAATGATATGCAAAGGAATGTACAATGTCAGGTAACATCTTACCAACCGGTACAGTGTCAGTGAATGCAGCGTCGTCTGTTAGCGCTGAGAACGCCGCCTCGGTTTTTAGTACATGGTCAGGACGAGGTGTGATGCAGCAAAACAAAATAAAAGCTGTTGGAGTCTTCATCGCAGTAAACGCAATATTCCTCATTATCATGAAATATGCTGTTCTTCCTCTTCTCGAAAGACAACTCCAAGAAAAGAGCGATCACACAAAGAGAGTCATTAAAGTCCTGTTTGTTGGAACTCTATTGGTAATCCTCAATGTTGGCGTAGCTAAACTGGTTAGATATTCGCTTAATAAGATTGAGTTGTGTACAATCGTAGGATTAGCTTTAGCGATTTACCAAACCGTTATTGCAAGGCAAACACCTTTTCCAACACCTCCATCTTCATCGTCATATAAACCCCCTGAACAAGATGCTGCTAGATTAGAAGACGAGAAAACTAGCGTAGATGATGATTCGGAGGCAGCTATATTAGATCGTAGGGCAACTCAGTTAGAAAATGAGGCAAAGAAGTCAGAACGTCAGGCAACTGGATTTGAACATGAGGCACAGATGTTAGAACGTGAGGCAAGCAGGTTAGAAAGTCACGCAATAGCGTCAGAAAGTTATGCAACAAGGTTAGAACATCAGGCAATGAGATTAGGCGGTGAAGCTACTCGTTTGGGAGGCAAGTCTACAAAAGCAAACGATGCTGCTAAAGAAGCAGCAACCCAAGCCGCTCATCAAGCTTCCCTCAATAGGTCATCTGCTCAAAGAGCTCGTGAGGAGGCACGTGATTCGAGACATATAGCCCAAGTTGCTCGCGATAATGCCGAATCTGATCGACAACGGGCCCTATACGCTCGACAAAAAGCGAAAAAAGCCGCAACAACTCCAGCAACTCTATCAAGCCAACAACCTAAGGGGACCTAAAGGAAAGGGACAAGGGACCAAAAGGACCAAAAGAGATCATTGCAGAAGTCCGAACCTGGACCAGAACTGCGAGCTATCGCCGAAAACAGACTTTTATCAACTCACAGGTTCTTGCCAAAATTGGCCATCGAAAAGCGGAAGAGGGCTTCCGCACTCCAAACGCTTCGCGTATTCAAGACGATTTGTTGGATACGCGAAGCGTTTGGAGTGCGAAAGCCCCCTTTCGCTTTAGCTAAGCTCAAGCAGATAGAGGCGCGACTTCTGCAATGACCTCTTTTGGTCCCTTGTCTCTTACGTCCCTTCTTTCTTGCTCAATATTGGATTCTTTATTAGGATGCAAAAAACGGCCTTAGCAAGGGAAAGCATGGATACCAATCAAACTCTCATCAACCTTGGAAAAACTCTCTCGACAGATCAATTCATCACCTTCTTGAGCGAGATGACTGAAAACCAGGAGAAAGAAAAAGAGCTCCCCTATCTCTTGGCTGGACTCGAACCGCGCGTTTTCTCCGACTCCCTGAGGAGGCTCTCTCCTGCGCTTCTGTCATCGCTTCAACGAGAAAGCGTCCAGGAACCACTCCACTATCTGCTGACACAAATTTTTCATGAAGGGGAAGCTCTATATAACAATCTGGAGAACGAGATCCAACTGTTCGAGGAATCACTCGCTCTTCTTAATCCCGAGTCTTTATCAGTGGAAACAATCCAAAGTTATCTGAACAGAATCAAGGAATTAAGCGATGAAGTGGGTCATTTCCTCCCTACCCTCAACAGCGCTCTGACCCTCATTTGGCAGACGGACCGCATCGATCTGATCGAGAAGCTGAGCAACCTCAAAGAGAAGCTTCTCCAGCTCTTGACTCATGCAATCGGAAGCCAGGGAAATGGAGAGTTTCCTTCAACGGGCTTGTATGCCGCGCTTGAAACTACT
>JAGVJP010000133.1 GCA_020051075.1 Parachlamydiales bacterium | reverse complement strand
TGATTCTGAGTCATGGGAAAATGTTGATATTGGAAGTTATCTAGAAGCTTTAGCTGCATGGGTAAATGATATGGAAGGCGTCTATAAAAACAGAAGATTACCGGTCCCAGAGAATCTAAATTGGCAACTGATGTCTCGTATGCTATCTGCAGCCAGATATTACGAGTAGATGATATGAAAAACAACAGCTCAGGGACCTACGATTGCTTATTTTACGAGGGGATTTTCTCATCTACAGGGTAATCTGCAAGGAGCCGTCCTCTGAGCGTGTCGCTTCAAAAGGGAGGTCGAGCATATCTCGGTAGATGTGGAAGCTTGGGCTAACATTTTGTATGAGAGTATTCAGCAATTCGTAACAAGCTTCTCCGGCCACGGCTTGTTCAAATTCGAATTGATCAAAATAGGCCTCGCCATTGGCAGTATATTTAATTTCCAATCCCAATCTTTCATAATCGATGAGTTCTAAGTCTAAAAATTCTGACTTATGCAAATCGATGACCGCGTCAAATTCTTGTAGATGAGGGTCGATGATTGTGTTGAAAAATATTTTAAGCTCATCTTCACAACACATTGTTTGATAAAAAACTGTAGGGGAAGAGTAAGGGGCTAAATCAGCACAACAGATATACATCTGGACGTTATTCTGGTTTAAATTGTTATACGCGGTACGAAATGGTTCAAAAGTCTCATAAGCTTTCATGTGGTGTCCAATGAAAACTGTACCGCCATTTTCTATAATTTTGGTGATGTATTTCTCGACGCGCTGGGAGTAAATTTCATCATTTTTTGGAATATATTCAGGAAAGAACTCAATCTCAATGTTGTTTTTGCGGAAAACTAAGCCTTCGTTTTCCCAATCTTTCAAAAATGCATACTCAGGGGCTGCAGGGTCTTGGGAGAAGCAAGGATCAATCGCGATGATTTTGGCTTTGATATCGGGATATTGATCTGCAATTTTTTGAAAATAGTGTGGTAATTTTTGCTCTTCACAGCTTCTAGCAAATTGATCGTTATTACCGGGCGCTAAACTGAAGAGGACTAGTTGTTCCCCTGCATAGTTATCCCAGTTAGCTGAGAGATTTTGTGAGATAAAGAGCAATAGGGCGATAAAGATATTTCTAAACATAATTAATCAGTGTTTATTAATTTATAATGAATCTTAATTAATAACGTGATTAATTTGCAATAATAAAATTTGGAACGAATATTTAATGATTGAACCACAGGGGCACAGAGAAAACGGAGAGAAACTGGACCCATAGCCTCTCTCCGTGTCTCTGTGGTTCAATTTTTTGCTTATCTTGTTCTGGTTTTGAAAAAACGGAGGATATCTTTTTTCAGATTTGCTGTTGAGGAAGGGGATGCACCAAAGCAGCCATTGATGACATGGGTTGCACGGTTGGCGATACAGGCAACATCTTCGAAGCTTCCTAGGGCGTAGCTGCCCACATAAAGAGTTTGGGTGTTGGAGGCATATTGTTGCTTTTCCAGTTCAAGTCTAATCTGCCAGGGAAGGCAAGGAAAATAGTCCTCCCAAATTTTGCATTCGATGATCTCAGCGGCGGTGACTTCTGGGAGAGACTGCAAATCGGTGATAATGCTTTGCAGTTCTATGCTTCCTTCGTTGAGGTTAGAGTCTTTGTTGTGGTGGGGCAGCTGATTGATGTAGGCTGAGCAGAGGCGGCCTCCAATAGGATTTTCTCTTTTGTCCAAGGTCGACACAAAAGCGACGTGGCCAAAATGTTCTCTGTTAAGCATTTCTGGTTTAAAGACATGCAGAGGAGGGAGGCCATGGAGGCGGCAAATCACCACAGGATAACGGTAATAGGTGAGATGGTCAATGCAATTCTGTTCGACAGAAGTCAAATTTTCCCTGCCGAATAAACTTTCCCAATGACCGGGAGAAACTGCTAAAATGAGGGCCTCGGCTTGTAGAGTTTTCTCTGTAGGATGCCCTGTTTCACCATCCAGGTTGGTAAAGTCAATCGTTGTGTGAGAGCCTTGACGGGTGATGCGGTGAATATTGGCTGAAGAGATCACATTAAAATCTTCCGCGAGCTTTTGCATCAGGAACTGGAACCCTCCATCAATGTTACGCAGTGAGCATGACTGAAAGCCGAGGTGTTGGGCGATCAGGATCGGGATCGTCATATAACCCATATACTCCAAGATGCTATAGGTGGGGCAGTCTTGCATGTCTCCGTAACCGAACCCTGCGACGAGGGGTTTGAGGAGAAGGTTGATATAAGTGAGGTTTTTTTGTTTGGCGAATTGTGCGAAGGGGGCTTCTAAATCGGGGGGAATCGGTTGCAAATGAGTACAGCACTTTCGGTACAATTTCACAGCCCGATTGAATTTGCTGATTTCCCAAAGTAATTGAACACCTATTTTCGTTCGCTGAAAGAAGTTTACGCTGTTCATTTGGTTGATGAATTCTATTGTGTCGCTTTTGGCTCCAAGGATGCTTTCGGTTTTAATTTCTTTTTCGAGCAATGCATCGATCACTTCGCCATAATTCGGAACGATCACTGCAGCACCTCTTTCTGCTTTTAATGCTAGGTTTTGAGGATCGATAAAGGTGCTGCATTTGCCCCCGACACATTTTTCTTTTTCGATAAGGGTGATATTGCTGACACCAAGTTGGCGCAGACGTCTGGCTGAAAAAATGCCTGCAGGGCCAGCTCCGACGATAGCAACAGATTTTGGCATCTTTTTTACAGCCATTAAATGGAGTCTCCAGTCAGTGTTGTATACAATTTCGAGCCCGTCAACGTTGTTCCATAAATGCTGGCGAAGCCGCTGGAAGCATTGCACCAGAACAGATTTTCGAACGGTGTGTCGGATTTCAATCTTTGGAGGCCCATATTTTTTGGAGACATCACTGATCCGTAGGCATTGCCAAAAGGGGCCAAGCAAAAATCAGTATTTGTTGTAGGGGTGCCTACGACCTTTAGAGCAATGTGTTTGGATAAATTAGGAATGTGTTTTTCTTCGATGATCTGAAAGAGTTTTTCTGAGATCGAATGTTTTTCCTTGCGATAGGCTGCTGGGTCGGTGTTGTGGAGCTTTTTGAAATGATCGTAGTTTGCTACAGTTCCGAATTCCAGGATCTGGCAACCCTCAGGAGCAATTCCTGGATAATTGGAGTGCAGGGTGGGCGTTGACATAAATATCCACGGCTTCTCATAACGGTTCTCAGAGACGTCTCTCCACGAAGCATTCATGTCCCATTGCTCCAGATGCCAGGTGTTATGGTTGCCGAAGCCGTAATCGGCCAAATTGATTCCCTTGACTCCTAAATAGACAAAAAGTGCAGGCTGAGTGTATTCATAACTTAGTGCAGGAAGATATTCGGGAGGGAATTTTTCTCTTCCGATCATTTCTGATGCTGCTTGAGGGTCCATGTTGCAGATATAACGATCGGCTTTGAACACTTTCCCGCATTCTGTATGCACTTCCTGGACGCGATTTTCTTCCGTTTTGATATTAGAAACCTTTGTTTCGTAATAAATGTGGCATCCTGGATGGTCTGTGATGAATTGTGCTAACCGGTCGATGAAGTATTTAAAATGTTTTGTGGGATAATAAGCTCCCGAGTTGTATCCTCCAACAAGACCTGCGTAAGCAATGAGAGAAAGCTGTTCTGGGGGACTCATCAAATCCCCTGCATTGCCGCTGAGTATTGTCTGGACCTTCAGAGGGAGTCCGCATTCGTCGAAGAGATCTTGTAAAGTTTTATTTCGGTATCTGATTAGTGTCAGAAATTTGAGGCCGCTTGAGAGGATGTTCCACCAACGTATTTTTTCAGGGAGCAGACCTAATTCGAGATTAAGTTTTTCGATGATGGAGAAGAAGCGCTGGACATTTTTTTCATTTCCTGGATAAACGGTGTTGATATTTTGAGCGAATCTTTCGAATCCATTGGGGGTTTTAATCCGTTTGCCGTCGGGGAGAATGATATGATCATACCCTTCAGGATCAAGCCGTTCGAAGGTGATATCGTCTTGCAGTCGGAGTTTTTTCAGTACCTTCCCGATCGCTTGTTTGTCATCGCACCCCCAAATGTAATGGACTTGAGCGCAAAACGAAAAATCATTCATCTTAAACGTGTGTGCATAGCCGCCCGGGATATCGTGAGCCTCTAGCAGGCACACCCGATGTCCGCTATTGGCTAGCAGTGCGCCGACAGAAAGCGCTGACATTCCCGTTCCGATGATCACGTAGTCGTATTTGTGTTGTTGATGGTACAACTCATCCTGACGAGCGTGCTGCTCTTTCGTCAAAGCCCCTGTGCTATATTTTTTCATAGTGACTCCTTCAATTTGCAATCTAGTTTGGATAACAGATCTTGTCAATGGCTCTTGAAAACTATTCGCATCTCTCTAGATGTGAGAATGCAAACATCTGTGAGTAAGGAGGGGTTCTTAGCTTCTTTTATACGCAAAGGCGCAAACTCGAGTTTAGCATTTTTATGCAGAGGCTATCAGGCGAAAAGGAGGATTTTGTTTGTCGCGGCAGCGACTCAAGTGGGAAGCCCCGCGTGTAGAGAGCTCCGCGACCGGAACGTGGGGTTAAAACGCAGATGAATGAAGAGCTGCGGTAGCAGCGAAAGAAGCACGTTTCTTGAGGGGGAGAATAGAGTTTGGCTTTAAAATTCCTCGGAGTTTGTGAATACTGATTGAAAAACGGAAATTTCAGATAGCGCCTCTTTCGCTGCTACCGCAGCTCTGCAAGGATCTGAATCTTAACCCCACGTTCCGGTCGCGGAGCTCCCTACACGCGGGGCTTCCCTCTTAAGTCGCTGCCGCGACAAGCAATAACTCTTCAGTACTTGTTCAGTAGCAACTGATGTGGGATGTAAGGGCGACACAAAGTTAGGGTAAAAAAATGCTAAACTCGAGGCAATGACACGGAGACGCAAAGGAGCGAATTGTTGTAAAAAGTCGAAATTAATAAAACTTTGAAAGGAACTTTCGTTTTTTCTCTGGAAAAAATTAATAAAATATTTTAGAGAAATGTGTTTCATAGACATAATTTTTATAAGGGAAATGATGAAAACTTTAACGAAGTCATCGCCTAAAAATGCTGTAGAAAAAATTTTTGCTAAAGCCGGTATCGAGTTCAACGGAATGAATGCTTGGGACATTCAGGTCCGGGACGAAGCATTCTATTCAAGGTTATTAAGGAGCGGTTCTTTAGGTCTGGGGGAATCTTACATGGAGGGGATGTGGGATTGTGACGATTTGATCGGATGTATGTCTAGAATTTTTACAGGTAAAATCGAAGAAGAAGCCGCCAAATCCTGGCCAGTCATTTTCACATCACTCAAGGCAAAGCTGTTTAATATGCAAAATCGCGCTCGCAGCATGGAGGTCATTAATAAACACTATCAGATTGGCAACGACCTTTACGAAAATATGCTCGACCCTTCCTTGACGTATAGTTGTGGCTATTGGAAAACAGCAAAAAATCTTGAAGAGGCCCAAATTGCCAAGTATGATCTAATCTGTAAAAAATTGAATTTACGTCCCAATGTGAAGGTGCTGGATATCGGATGCGGGTGGGGAGGGTTTGCCAAATTTGCTTCCAAGAATTATGGTGCTGAAGTTGTCGGTGTGACTTTGTCACAGAACCAAGCACAATACGCTCAAGCGATTTGTAAAGGATTACCCGTTGACATTCGGATTGAAGATTACCGCAATGTGGTTGGAACCTTTGATTATATCTTGGAAATTGGAATGTTTGAACATGTTGGTGTTAAAAACTATGAACAGTTTATGTCGACAGTGCATCGTTGCTTAAAAGATGAGGGGTTATTTCTGCTTCACACCATCGGTTCGAACAAAACAACCCTCATCACCGATCCCTGGATCAATACCTATATCTTCCCCAATGGGCAACTTCCGTCGATCGCTCAGATCGGCAATGCCAGCGAAGAGTATTTCGTCATGGAAGATTGGCATAATTTTAGTGTAGACTATGATAAGACACTCTGCGCCTGGTATGATAATTTCAATCAGAATTGGGATAAGCTCTCTTCGAAATATAGTCCAATGTTTTATCGGATGTGGAAATATTATCTCCTCTCTTGCGCAGCCTGTTTTAGAGTCAGGCAAATGCAATTATGGCAAGTCGTCTTCTCTAAAAACGGGGTGCCGAACGGCTATAAAAGTGTTCGGTGATAATTTCAAATCCTGCCCTCATCTATTACTCACAACGGCTGTTATAAGAGTTTTTCCAAAATACAGTAACAGGATAGAAATCGCTTTCATAAATAACTTAGAGGATGGTTTTTCTTTTTTTTTCTCTATTGATTTTCTTGCTTCTAAAATGTTTTGCTTTTTAAATATTAATTTTGTAAAAATTTAAATGGATCCAAAATCTAATTTTAGGAGAAGAGTTATGGCTTCTACATCTAGTGGGTCTATTGTTCGCATTCGAGGGAATGAAAGCAGCATTCCAGGAGTGTCAAGTTATCTTGCAAGGGCTGCGAGTTTACTTGAAAATCCGAATAATCCACTTACCGAAAGATCTTTAGCTGCTGAAAGCATAAGTGCGATCATGTCTTATATTTCTTTCAATGAAGAAAGAAGGCGAGAGGATATCGAAAACGTATTAATTGAACGTACGAGTTTAAGAAATAGAATCGCTGAACTAGAGGAAACAAACATAGAATTGCAATCTGGAATCACTGAATTGGCTTTCTTTAAAGAGCAAACTTTGGTTGAAAAACAAATTGTTGAATACCATGAGTATTGGAAAAACCACCCCAGCAACATGCAGGGTTTAGATATTTCTCCACTTCTATGGTTATTTTCTTTAGGGTTAGGTAAACCTTTATTGACGTTCGTAGGTAGTATTATGTGTGGATTAGCCATAAATATTCTTTTTGACAAGCCTGGAACAATGGTAAATGAACTGAAAGGACACATAGATAGATGTCTTCAAGAACACCCAAACAAAATTCAAGAAGCTTTTTCATTTGCACAAGAACAAGTAAGATTAAGAATAGAAGCCCAGCAGAGATTAATAAGAGATAATGATTGGGATGAGGTTGAAATCGATGGATCCGTATGTCCAGACGGATAACAGACTGAAAGGGGGGCAATATTTGGGTTTCAACCAAATATTGTCCTATCTATTAAAGCCCGATTCATCTTGCTTATACTAAAGATCAGCATTTGCCTCAGCCCCGGATTGCTGAGATAATCGAGCAAAATATGAAAGTAAACGTAAATTAACCTTATATTTTGGAGTCACATATATGGCAGCCGTTTCAATACCCGGCCCAAACAACTCCTTCCCTATTTCTCAAGCAAGTGTTGAAACAAGGACGATGATTCGAGATCATCTAATGTTGGTGCATGAGATTTTACAAAATATTCAGGTTCAACAAGAGGATGCACAACCCGTCTCTTGCAACGCATGTGTTGAATTCGAAAGCAACCGCAACCGCGCAGCAAGACCTAACAAATTATCTAAACTCTCTTGCCGTGAAAGATATGAAGACCATTCTAGCGATCCACATGCGGTACTAATCCGTGGAGCCAACTGCACCTGCGGGAAAGCTTTTGCAGGGGAAACAATGTTATTATGCAAAGCTGAAAATATCATAAAATTTTTCACTGACTTTAAAGGTGTTTTTTCTGATTTTGCAAATATAAATACTACTAACCAGATCCTTGAAAATAATCGACTCTTGAAAATAGAGGCACTCGCACATAATGACACTGATCTAATCGATATATTAGATGACATTGATGGAATATTTAAAACATCTAAATTATATTATGAATCTGCATTTTATAGCCGATTTTCTTTATATGGTGGATTGTGCGCAACAGCAGTCTATGCGCTTTGGTTCCCAAACCCGAGTTCAACCAAAACAAAGGTCATAGCGGGCTTAACGACTTTGGCAACTGCATTTTTATATCAAAAGAAGTCATCTGCTGAAACCAAAATAGAATTCCTTAAGACTTCATATTCAAGACTTTCATTTCCTAAATCACAGACTTTAATAGAAGAAATAGAGTCTTCTCTTTAAAAAAGCAGGTAAGACTTGTATAAGAAGAGGTAGTATCAGATGATCGTTGATATAATTTGTTATTACATGTTAGGATATGGATAATATTTTTAGAAAACATGAAACCTGGAGATCAGTCGTGTTAAGTCAAATTCTATGGAGTTTCTGTCTTATGGCCATCGCATGTACCACAACCCTTTTGGAAGGCAATCCTCAGCAATCTGAGGTCACTGAAGCCCCTTTAATTCCTCGTCATATCTTATTTGGAAATCCACAGAAAGCTTCGCCTAAGCTTTCTCCAAATGGCAAAATCTTAGCTTATTTAGCTCCAGATGACCGGGATGTCCTCAATGTTTGGGTACGAGATCTCAACAATCCAGCAGAGCAGGATCGCAAAGTCACTTCAGACGAGAAAAGGGGGATTCGAAGCTTCCTTTGGCAATATGATAATGACCATATCCTCTACGTCCAAGATAAAGATGGAGATGAAAACTGGCACCTCTTCCAAACACGACTGAGTACCCTTGAAACGAAAGATTTGACCCCATTCCAAGGGGTGACAGTGGGTATTTTATCTTATGATCCGCACTTCCCCAATGAGATGTTGGTGCAGATCAATAAAAGAGACCCCACCTTATTCGATGTTTACCGACTGAATCTTCAAACTGGCAAAATCGATCTCGATACAGAAAACCCTGGTGCTGTCTTTGACTGGTCTGCAGACAATCAGTTGCAGGTTCGTCTGTCACAATCTTATAATGCGGAAGGACATACAATCATCCGTGTTCGAAAAGGCCCCGAAGAGGCATGGCATGATTGGATGGATATCGATCCGACTGATAAGGCTTCTATTGTGGAATTTACTCCTGATAATCAAAATCTATACATGTTGACCAATCAAGGGACAAACACAATACAGCTTTTCCAGGTAAATTTAGACACCAAAGAGAAAAAGCTTATTGCAGAAGATCCTAAATACGACATCTCTGAAGTAGACGTCAACCCAATGACCTATGCTTTGGAAGCTGTTGGCATTGATCGCGAAAAGCATGAATGGATTGTCTTAGACTCCAGCCTAAAAGGGGACTATGATTTTCTTAATCAAAAATTCAACTCATCTATTTACATATTGAGCAGTGATTTGGCTAATCAGCAATGGATCATCGGGGTGCAGTCAGATCAGCATCCGACCCGTTTCTATCTCTACAACCGGTCAGATAAGAAGCTCGATTATTTATTTACCACTCTCCCAGCTTTAGAGAAATATCCTTTAAGCGCCATGGAGCCGGTCAGCTATCAAGCTCGTGATGGAATGGGTTTGCATGGCTACTTGACTCTCCCCTCTGGGAAGAAATCAGCTCCTGGTCCTGCGATTTTATTCGTTCATGGGGGGCCATGGGCTAGAGATTCTTGGGGTTTAAGTCCAATTGTACAATGGCTTGCCAACCGCGGATATGCAGTGATGCAGATCAACTTCAGAGGGTCTACAGGGTATGGGAAAACCTATCTGAATAGCGGCAACCGTGAATGGGGAGAAAAGATGCATACGGACCTCATCGACGGGAAAGAATGGCTGGTCAAGCAAGGGATTGCCGATCCGAATAAAGTTGCGATCATGGGAGGAAGCTATGGGGGATACGCAGTGTTAGCGGGTCTCACGATGACTCCAGAAGAATTCTGTTGCGGCGTTGACATCGTTGGTCCTTCCAATCTGATCACACTGTTGCAAACATTTCCTCCTTATTGGGCTCCAATTATGAGTGAGATGGAGTTGCGTGTTGGCAAGCTTGAAACTGAGCAGGAATTTTTAAAATCTCGTTCGCCTCTTTTTAAAGCTGACAAGATTGTCAAACCTCTCCTCATCGGACATGGTGCTAACGACCCGCGTGTCAAACAGGCTGAGAGCGATCAGATTGTCCATGCCATGAGAGAGAAGAATATTCCAGTCGAATATCTCCTCTTTATGGATGAAGGGCATGGGTTTGCCCGCCCACAAAATAAGGCGATCTTTTACGCTGCGGTAGAAGACTTTCTTTCAAAATATTTAGGAGGGAGAAGAGAACCCCCTAAACCTGAGGAAGATTGGAAACCTTTGATGCGTTAGGAATGGAAGATGGATCGTCTCGTGTATCATAAGAATAACCCATTTCTCGCATCGATTCGAGAACGATACGTCCTATCTAAACCAGGGTCTCAAAAAAAAACTCAACATCTTGTGTTGGATATCAGCGGCTCTGGGATAACCTATGAGGTTGGTGACAGCTTTGGAGTATTTCCAACACATGATCCAGCCCTTGTAGAGAAAACATTACAGGCTATGCAGGCTAAAAGGGATGATGTCATCTCCCTACCTCAGTCTGGCGAGAAGATCTCTTTGTATCGATTTCTTGCAGAAAAAGCAAATATAACGACGGTCAGTCCGAAGCTTTTAGAAGAGGTGGCTAAACGCCAGACTAACCCTCAGAAAAAAGAGAGGTTGACATCGCTCTTACAAGAAGAAGAAAGGGCTTCGATGAAAGCTTACCTCAGTCAACACGAGGTGTGGGATTTGCTTGTCTCTCATTCTGAGGTATACTTCTCTCCACAAGAACTTGTAGACCTTCTCATGCCGCTGCTTCCCCGCTTTTATTCGATATCAGCTTCACAGAAATATGTGGGTGATGAAGTTCATATTACTGTTGCACCTGTCGATTATGAAACCAATGGACATCAGCGCCGAGGGGTCTGCACCCATTTTCTCTGTGAACTTGCTCCCCTCCACACACCTATCGTTCCTGTTTTCATTCAGCCTTCTCATGGATTCCATTTACCTGATGACCACCACTCTTCTTTGCTTATGATTGGTCCAGGAACTGGTGTAGCCCCTTTTCGAGCTTTTCTGCAAGAGAGGTTTTATCACCTTCGTTCAGAAGGGAAGCATTGGCTCTTTTTTGGGGAATGGAATTCTTCTTATGATTTCTTTTATGAGAGGGATTGGGAGGAGTTCAGCCGTTGCGGATATCTACAGGTTGATTGTGCCTTTTCTCGAGATCAGCATGAAAAAATCTATGTTCAAGATCGCATCTGGGAGAGGGGGGAAGAATTCTTCAGCTGGCTCGAAAATGGATCCTATCTTTATGTCTGTGGAGATGCTCAACGGATGGCTAAGGATGTCGATGCCATGCTGTTAAAGGTGATTCAAACCTATGGAAATAGAGATCTACAAGCTTCTCGAGAATATGTTAAACAACTCCGCCAGCAGAAACGCTACCGGCGGGATGTTTATTGAAGATTAAAATTGGGAGGAATCACAAGGGAATAGCTGGTGCTTCGGCCTCCCTCAGAATTTTTAGTGAGGATTCCCCGATTTAAGAGATCGAGAATATCACGGTAGGCTGTGTCTTGAGAGCACTTTGTCATTTTTGCCCATTTCGATGTCGTCAGTTTGCCCTCAAAGCCATCTAAGATTCGGTTAATGATTTTTCGTTGCCTGTCGTTCAAAGTTGTCTCCGCAAGCGATTCCCAAAATCGCGCTTTCGTAAGAATAACTTCAAAGGATGATAACGCACTTCCTATAGCTCTTTCTAGACAACCAAAAAACCACTCTATCCAATAGGTGATGTCTAGATTTCCTTTCTGCGTTTCTTCTAGGATGGTGTAATAGTTTTTCCTCTCGATCTGAATTTGCGATGATAAACTATAAAAGCGGTGAGAGCTACTTTCAGAACGGGCTAGTATGAGGTCTGCGATAGCGCGCCCGATGCGGCCGTTTCCATCCTCAAAGGGGTGAATCGTGACAAACCATAGATGAGCGATAGCCGCTTTCAATACTAGATCTATTGTTTTATCGTGATTTATCCAATGAAGAAAATACTCTATTTCTCGATCAACGTGTTCGGCAGGAGGGGCCTCGAAGTGGACAATTTCTTTACCCATCTTCCCCGAAACCACTTGGACGGGACCAGGGCGCCATGCTCCGAATCGGATTTTTGAAAAACCGCTTCGTCCGGTTGGAAATAGGGCGCTATGCCAATCAAACAATCTTTCTTTGGTGAGAGGTTGATCAAATTTCTGCGTCGCATCAAGTGTCATTTCAACAACACCCTCGATGTTTCTATCAACAGAGTCGAGTCCTGCAATGTCCATTCCTAAGCGTCTGGCGATCGATGAACGGACTAATGATTGATCTAATATCTCTCCTTCAATCTCACTTGATTTGACGACATCCCGAGTTAAGACCTGCAAAATCGTTTCTTCACGGAGGTGAAAACCAATGGATTCCATTCCTCCGATTAAGCGTCCTTGTTGATGACGCACCTGAATGAGTCGGTCAGAAATGGATTTTTGATCCCAAAAAAAATTTGGCCAGTTTTTTAGTTCGTGTATATACATCGTTACAACACTTAGGTTTCAAAAAAATTGTTACATTCAATCGTATGATAGCATTTATTCTCCGCATAATCAAGCTATTCTCCGCATAAAATGCGGAGAATAGGCTCATTATTCTCCGCATAGCAGGATAGTCGGCTTTAGCCTAGCTACTCTTCATTATATTAAATGAATTCACACAAACTATTTATAAATAGTAAATAAAATACACTTATAATATAACCATATATATTAACTTGTATGAGGGTGTATTATGAATGAAGGCACAAGAATAGAAACAGCAAATACAGGAATAGAAACAGCGCACAACTGGGAAACATTGCTACAAAACACCCGTCAAGCCCTCCATGAAGGACGTAAATTTATACAAAATGGCACTTCACAAACAGGACTATTACCCATCTCGGAGATTGTCAATGAATCGAAATCTGTTATAGAAAAACTACCAAAGAGGCATGAAAATTATGTTCAAATTGCAAGCAATATTATTATTCTCACCGAGAGTTTAATCACGGCTCGAGAAGAGAAAAGGGCGAAGAGTCTCTTGCGGCGTGCTGCCATTGTACTGTGTGCCATAGCATCTTTATTATTAATAGGAATCCCTTTTCTGCTTATGCTTAGAAAAAATAATAAAACCTTTGAAAACAACGTTAACAAATTAAGAGAAGAGTTGATTATACAGAGGGATATTGTATATTCTGCTAATCATCAAATTAAGGCTGCAGAAGAGAACATTTTAAGATCAATAGGTCCACTTGCAACACAATTTGGAGGGGAGGGAGTTAATCCTAAAGGAGGTGCATTTGGAATTGTCCTTGAAGTTGACGAAGGAGAAAATGTCATCAAGTTTGTTCGAGGAAGAACACAGGATGAAGATCAGACATACGCAATCAAAGAACTGGCCCAAGAGTTTGACATTTCACAAGAGCTTAATGATATCGATGCATTTGTACAGATCTGCGAAATCGAGCCTTACCTATCTCCGGGTGGGATAATAGGATGTCTTGTTAAAATGCCGAAAATTATTGGCCCTTCGCTCGGAGAAGAAACGATAGAACCACAAAGGAGAACTAAGATCATCGCTCAATCCGCAGACGCTCTTGCTTCCGCTGTCGAACGCGGAGTATTCCCATTTGATGTTCACGGAGAGAATGTACTGATTACAGATGAGGGACCTAAATTCATCGATTATGGGCAGTATCGAAAAACAGATCAAGCTGAATACTTTATAGATGAATACTTCAACCACTATTGCAGACTTTTCGATACCATGGGTGACCTTACATTTAAAGACTATTTAACCAATGCCATTAGCGACTTTTCCGAAAGATATAAAGAAATACCTGCTACAGATCAAGAAGGGCGAACAGCTTTAATTAATGAGCTTCATCGGATCAGAGACTATTTTAATTCAATTACCATTTAATCCGTGAATAGTTACACTATTGATTATTTACTCTTCGGTGGTGACGATCACAAAGACTTGGACGCCATCGCCGCAACCAAAATCGGTCAATCCTTCCCCTGTTGTTGCTGTGATTCCCACTTGGGAGAGGTCTAGTCCCATGAGTCGTGCAATGTTTTGCCTCATTTCAACAAGACGAGATTTAAACTTCGGTTTTTTTGCTTCGATCGTCATTGCGACATGTGTGATCTTTTGGTTGCCTAAAGTTTCTAATGCTTTCGCTAAATAGACTTCGCTACAGGAAATCCCCTCTTTCAAACATAAGTCGTCGGCAATATCTCCAAGAATTAAGATGCCCGTCAATGAAGAGATTGCATTACAGATTGCATGTAAAATAACATCTCCATCAGAATTTGCTTGAAAGCCGGGCACATCATCGAAAATAATGCCTCCGAGGACACATGGTTTCGAAGAATCGGCTGGTAAAAAACGATGACTGTCCTGGCCTATGCCTGTGCGTACTACCATAGAAATAACCTCTTATATTTGGATATTTTCACTTTTGCTAGAAAATGTTGGCATAACTAAAATTATTTTGGAAGAAAAAGGATAACCCGCCATGTATCGAACAGTGCACCTTGCCAATACTGATTTTGAGTATGAACTTGCTCAAGAAGGTTCCTCATCTTTCATCGAGAGGTGGTCTTTACACCCTGCGTGCTTGCAGCTGCAGTTCCTCCCTCTTTTATATGCTGAAAAAGATGATTGTATTGCAGTGACAGCATTGCCTGACAACGCTTTTCTCGATCGTCTGCAGAACTCAGGTTGGTGGAAAGGGGGGATGCCCAGGTTGGTCACCCTTGAAGAAAACGAAACCTATATCGGACAACATTGCGTTCCATGGGGATCCGCTAGCAGCGTGAAGGAATGGGCGAGCGAAAAAGGGATGATTTATGACGCCCCAGAAGATTGGGAGATGATTCGCCTAGTCAACAGCAAAGCCTACAGCTTTCGCTATACCACCCTTTCAAATGCCGTTTTAATCAATAATATTTCTGAGTTAACAGCATGGGCGGCCAAGGTTGAAGGAGAAAAGGTTGTAAAATCGTCCTTTGGCCTTTCTGGACAAGGAAACAGACGATTCTTGGAACATGCTCCACCGGACAAGATTCTTGCTTTCTGCCAATCTGAATGGCTGCATAGTCGGCCGGTGATTTGTGAGCCCTGGCTCGATCGGATCGCTGATTTCAGCACACAATGGAAGATCAACCGGGACGGTGACATTGCATGCATCGGAGCCACAAGATTTCTAACAAATCAACGAGGAACTTATCAAGGGACGTGTGCTGGTCCTGAAGAGTTGTTATTTCAGTCAGACCGTGACTTTCTTGAAGAACACAAGCGAGCAGCTCTTCAGGCGCTGCGTGATATCGCTGGAAGGGGATATTTCGGCTATGCCGGCATTGATGCGATGCTTTATCGACCTAAAAGTGGTGTTGAGCCAATTTTATATCCTATTGTGGAAATCAATGCACGTCAGACCATGTCTTTGGCTGTCCTTAGGTTTCAGCAGAAGGCTTTCCCACACTCTATTTTAAAATTGAGCTATCAGCGCCATGTTGATCCAGGAGCTCTTCCCATTGTGCCAGATCACCTCATGACCCCTCAAAAAAAAGTGATGTTCAACAGACAGCTTACCCTGCAAGAGGTTATGTAAGGCACGAAATTCTTCTCGATTTATCTTTATTTTTTATTATTTATCCTTTATGTTGTGGCCCATGATAGTGTAAAGTAAAAATTATTCAATGTAATCAACAGCAGTTTTCTTATGGACATTCTCAAAATCAATGGTGGAACGCCTCTCAGGGGTCAAATTAAGGCTGCGGGCGCTAAAAATGCGATGACCAAACTGTTGGTTGCTTCTCTTCTGTCTGACAAAAAGTGTAGGTTTTATAACGTCCCGAACATTGGCGATGTCGAAGTGACTCTTGCATTATGCCAGGAAATTGGAATGGAGGTTAATTGGGATCGCGAAGCAGGGACGATGGAAGTCGTCACTAAAGAGCTCAAGACTTCTTACATTCCACAGCGATTTTCAGGTTCTAACCGGATTCCTATCTTGATGATTGGAGCTTTATTAGGAAGAACAGACCAAGATATCATCGTTCCAACGGCGGGGGGATGTCCCATTGGTGCGCGTCCTGTCGATTTCCACATCCAAGCCCTTGAACAGCTCGGTGCTGTCATCGAGTATCGGGGAATGAAAAGGGAAGGAGCTTATTTCGCTCATGCCCATAACGGGTTAAAAGGGGCTATTATCACTCTCCCTTACCCTTCTGTGGGGGCAACAGAAAATACCATCTTAGCCAGCATCACAGCTCGTGGACATACTGTGATTAAAAATGCTGCGATGGAGCCTGAAATCATCGAGCTGATTCTCTTTTTGCAGAAATTAGGCGCGATCATCTCTGTCGATGTCGACAGGACGATCCGAATCCAAGGAACTCGCCGTTTTTATGAAGTCGAGCACACCGTCATTCCTGATCGGATTGAAGCAGCGTCATGGGGCATGGCTGCTATCGCTTCAAAAGGACGGATCTTCGTCGAAGGTGCTCAGCATGTCAACATGGTCACATTTCTAAATAAGATCCGCGAAGTAGGTGGAGGCTTTGACATCAAAGGAAACGGAATAGAGTTTTTCTATGACGGCCCTCTTCAGGGGGGATTGCATTTAGAAACAGATGTTCATCCAGGTTTTATGACAGATTGGCAGCAGCCTTTTGTGGTGCTGTTAACCCAGGCTGCCGGCTCTTCAGTAGTTCACGAAACGGTCTATGAAAATCGTTTTGGATATACTGAGATGCTCTGTCAGATGGGCGCTGACATCACGATGTTTAGACAGTGCCTCGGCGGGAAGCAATGTCGATTTGCGTCGCAAAGCTTTTGCCATAGTGTCATTGTCAAAGGGGCAACGCCTCTTGTCGGAAAAGAAATCCACATCCCCGATTTGCGCGCAGGCTTTGCTTATGTCATGGCTGCTATCGTTGCTTCAGAAACGAGTCATGTGGTTGGATTGCATTTTCTAGAGCGGGGTTATGAAGACATTGTCAGTAAGCTCATGTCTTTGGGCGCACATATCAGCGTCGTTCAAGATCACATCAAAGATCCTTTGAGCAGCCACACAGCTAAAAAAGCTTCTCTCCCTATTCTCGAGCCAGTGAATTAAGAGATCATGAGAAAAGGAACAAGGGGTTGACCTAACTTAAAAGTTCTTAATCTCGATCTCGATCTTGATCTTAATCTGTTGCTTCATACATTTCACTCTGAATAGATCAAGATTAAGATTAAGATTAAGATTAAGATTAAAAACTTATGATTTGCCCCTTATGCCTCTTTTTAGGTCCCTTTCGTCCCTTGTCCTTTTCCTTTAGGTTCCTTTTAGTAACTGCCTCCTTGCAAGGTCAGGAGCTGCCCGCCTCTTTTTTGTTCTTTTGCCACGACGCGGCCGTTGACGACTGTTAAGAGATAGGTCTCTTGGCAGATTTGGTTCGGGCCAGTTTGAATCCGTTCTAAATAGCGATAATAAGAGGCCCCGTCCTCTCCAGCGGCGATGTCGTAAGGAGAGCCTGCAAGTTCTTCAACGGTGTCGACTGGTGTTCCAATGGAGATTTGTTCAAACGTCCGCCTTGTCATCATGGCTGTGGATAGATGACAAGATAGAAGGAAAGGGATCAATCCAGATAAGATCAGCCCTGTGGCAATGTGTTTTTTCAAGAGTTTCATCTATTCGACCTCCTTGCGCCAAACTAACCCTTCTACGAAAGTACGGAAAAATTCGGATGTTCCATATTCAGCGTGGAAGAAGTAGTCGCCGTTCTCCTGTTTTTCATAGACTTCGAACCCTTCCAGGCTTTCTTTTCCGACAAATTCCCAAGCAATAAGATTTTCATTGCGCAACCCTGTTCCAATGACTTTGCCCACAGAAGCATTTTCGAGAGAGATAGCGAATTTTGTCGGGGTGATTTCTGTTACCGTGAAGGTGTTGACAACGGGTTCATCCACACCGATCAACTCGACGACTTGAGTGGCGATGAGGATGTCTGGCGTCTCGTTCTCTCTGGCAATCTCCCATTTTGTGTAGAATTTGATGAATTCTGAAGAGGAGGAAAAAGAAATTTTCCCTTGCCCGAGCCAGACACTAGGGGTGAATATGAAGTCATCGTCCATCAGAAATTCCCACTAAAAATTCAGGCATCAGAACATAAACCTTCTGCTATAGATACTTTGTAGAATTCCTAGAGCAATCATCGTGGACATGACTGAAGACCCTCCATAGGTGACTAAGATTAACGGTACCCCTGTGATGGGTAAGAATCCGCACATCATTCCAATGTTGATAAGAATATGCATGGCAATATAGCTCGTGACACCTGCTGCTAAAAGTCGTCCGAAAAGGTCTTTAGCCACTGCTGTGACTTGGAAGCTAAAATAGATCAATGCATAATAAAGAGCCAACAGCAAAATGAGTCCTATCATGCCAAACTCCTCCCCAAAAGCTGGGAAGACTGAATCAGTATAAGGAGCTGGAAGCCAGCCTCTCCCTCCAAACTCCCCTTGACGCCATCCCGCCCCTGTGAAACCTCCTAGCGCTATCGCTGTGCCCGCTGCTTTTTGATGGTGCGTTGCAGGGTTAAGCCGGTCAAACTGATAGTCTTTCAATATCGTCGTTGCATAGGGTCTAAGTGTTTCATGTGGAACGATGTTGAGGAAGATGAGAGCGATTAAGACGAGGGCTGCCCCACTGAAAATTGTCAGCCATTTGACGATGGAAGGGCGGAGTCCCCCAAAAAAACACATCACTAAGGTGATGGGAATTAAGACTAAAGCTGTCCCCAAGTCGGGCTGTTTCAAAATGAGGATGAACGGGATGCCGACGATCAGCGCTGTATAGAATGCTGTGCCCCAGGTATGCGCAATGGTACGCCGCCGCTCAAGAAACCAGCTGAGGGTGATGACGACGATGAATTTTGCACATTCAGAAGGCTGAAAGCTGGCATTAATCAGTGGAAATCGGTACCATCGGTGAACGCGTTGGATCGAGTCGGTAAAAAATAACCCTGCGAGCGAAAGAATCATAAAGAAGTAGAGAAGCCACGTCCATTCGCGTAGTTTGTTGTAGTCAAATCCTGCGCAGAAAAGATAGAGAATGGAGCCTATAGCAAACCACTGCATCTGCGTCCGCACAAGCGGCGTGACGAAAGGCTCATCAGCATTATCTGAAGACAGATTAATCGAATAAGAGGAAATCACGAGCAAGCTGACGAGCATGAGACCTAAGATGATTGGAATCACACGGAAATCGATGCGAGTGAGGTAGCGGGAACTCCACATAGGTGAAAAAATAAGATGAATAAAGAGTGCCATCATAACAAAAGCCGTTCGAATCCACAAGGAGAATCATGTACTGTCGTCGAGACGGTCCATTTCCCTTCCATCGATTCAACCAACCGGTGGGGAAAAGAACATTGCAGCCGGTGGCCAGACAAGGGGGTTTTTTGTGTGACGGCATCAGAACAGACAGCTGGCCGGGGCAGGTGGAATAGATTTTGGCAATCTCCTCCGGGAGTCAATATTTATGCTTCGTTTTGTTTTTGGTTCGATCCTGAGAGGAAGGATGTGGGGAATCTCCCGCAAGTCATGGCTCTTGCTGCTGTTAAAACTTTTGAAGAGTTGGACGTTTTCCCCACAATCAAGTGGCCTAACGATCTTCTCCTTTCTGGGAAGAAGGTAGGAGGCATTCTCTGTGAGACGGTGATCGAGCAGGGGCGGTTGGGGGTGATCTGCGGGATTGGACTCAATGTCAATATGGAGTTGGCCGATCTGAATGCCATTGACCGCCCTGCTACCTCCCTGTTTGTGGAAACAGGAAAGCTATACAATCCCCAGGAGGTCTTTAATCTCTTCAAAAACAATTTTGAGTTAGACCTAAATCGTTTTATAAACGAAGGATTCTCTCCGTTTCATCAAAGGTTTATTGAAAAGTCTTCCTTTAAGCGGGGGGATCCCCTCTCGTTTAATCATGGCGGCGAGCTAATTTTTGGAACATGGGGCAGTCTTACAGAAGAGGGTGCTGTCGAGTTAACGCTTCTTGATGGTTCGAAAAAAATATTTTTTTCTGGAGAGTTCCTGGAATCATGAAGAATAGGAAAGAATAATATTAATTTTTAATAAATGAGTTGATTTTTATTCGATTGTTGCAATACAATTACATTTGTTTCATTAACTTTACAAGGAGAAAAATATTATGAGTTCACCTATTTTAAGGCTTCCAGAAATTATTCAACAAGATTTCACAGAAATAACGACTCCTATCCCAAGCGGGAATGGAGCATCACGAGAGCACATTAAGGATCGAGAAAAATTAGTCGCTTTAGCCGTAGCTAGAGTGTTCCTTCTTTTAGTTTCGTTAGTTGCAGTTTGTACATTGGTCAAAAAGTTTAAAATATCCACTTTAGTTGGTCTTGTAGCTTGTCATGAGCTCTTTACGCTTGCTCACAATCAGTCGAGAATCATTCGTGCAAAGAATAGCGGAGAAGATCTTTTAGGAGTTTTTTTGAGTGCAATCACGACTAATGCAAGCAGTTTGGTTCAAGGCAAAGGCTTAGTGCATCCATTGGCCGAAGGCACTTTGTTCCCTTCTCTATGGAGTAAGGTAGCTTTTCAAAATAGTAAGGTAGCTTTTCAAAATGAGGAAAGAGCGTTCGAAGTCACAAGACGTTAATTTCTTTTCCAGACCCTGCTGTTTTAATGGGTTCTCAAGGCCCATTAAAACAGCAGAGTTGTTCCTCGTTTTTCTTACAAGAAAAAATTTTCTGGATTTTCTGATATTTCATTCAATCATCTTATTTAATGGAAAGTGCTGATCTTTAAGACACATTGAGTGAGAGGGAAATGAAGAATAAAACAAAGAAGTATTAATATTTAGTAAATCTGTTGATTTTATTTGATCGTTATTGTATGCTGAGGACTGTTTCATTAGTCTTTCAAAGGAGATAAGATTATGAGTATGCCTTTTTCAGTTGTCCGTGAAATCCCAACCATTGTTCAGCAAGATTTTGCTTATGCACAACGTGTTTGGGAACAACCTATTACTAGTGATACCTCAGCAGCACATCTCACAGAGAGAAGAGACCAATCAATAAGAATAGCGCTGATTGTCACACGTGCTGTAGCTTTGGTTGCAGCGGTTTATCAGTTTAGCAAAGCGATCAGTCAGGGCTCAGGGATAAGATTGTCAACAGCCCTTTTTGTTGTGTTCTGGCATGAAATTTTCGTTTTGGCTAATAATACGACAAAGTTATTGAATGAGAGACAGCAAAGTTCTAACGGTTCAAGCTTGGTGCAGACATTGAGAAACCTCGGCCGTTCCGTATTAGACGAGATGACTATTCAAGAACAAACTTCAAATCCATTGACAGATGGCACATGTTTTCCTGCCGTCTGGAATTATATGATTAATAAAATCACTGAAGAAAGACAGCAGCAACCACAAGAAGTGTGATTTTAATAGATATAACATAAAAAACGTATATATCTAAATCATTGGATTTAGTAGAATTTAATTTTTAACGATTTCTTTAAGAAGGAGATAAATTTATGGCTGGTATGGGAGAAGGAATACAACAATTTGGCAGACAAAGCTTGGATGTGTTCATGGCAGACGCCCGATATGTTTCATATGCTTGGAATGGGAATGTTCCCCAGAGTTCATTGTCTGAAATAGGTTCCCGTAATGCTAAGCTGATCTTAGTGGGTATTCGTACGTTGGTAGGATTAGCTGCTGTTCAGCTGACATGTCAAGCACTGAAAGCTATGACCAGGCTTCCTCGGATGACTGCGTTCAGTTTATTAGATACGACTGTTGTGATTTTGTTTAAGACCGTCGTTCTCCATGATATCTTTAAGTTTACTGCTAACCTGACTTTTCGTGCTGATTTACGAGAAGGTATCTTGGCTGGCATCTTTTCTGAGGATTCGTACTCTACAGATAGAAATGGAAGAGCGTTGAATCCATTCCTAGAAGGAACTTTTATTCCATCGGTTTGGAATGCGGTGCTTCACCCCGTTCAGGCTAAAATGGAAGGGCGTGATCCTATGGAACAGTTCTTCGCGCACGAATAGAATCTAGGGATTCAGAACTAAAGCCACATCCGACCTTTCTATCAGTGAAAGTTAGATAGGTCGGGAATCACAATCAGGTCTGGATGCACTTTTGCTTTCAGCACCTGTTGGATATAGGATAGAGTCGTCCCTGTCGCTGAGAAGCAAGAGGTGCATGAGCCTTCGTAGGCGATGAGCACCTCTCTTTCTTGAATCAGGTCGAGGACTTTAACCCCTCCTGCATCTAATTCGATGTAGGGGCGGATGTCTCTTGCGATTACCTCTTCGATCAGGGCAAGCTGTTGGACTTTCGATAACGTTTGCCATCCTGGATACCCCCCTTCAAGCACTTCACCAATATCGTGCGGAGCCGGCGGCGCAACATAGCTTGGCGCCAGCGGGATATCGATGCACTGGTCTGCAGCATGGTCGATGGCCTCTAACACAAGGTTTAGATGGGGATTGGTCTCTTTAGGGAATGCCATCTCATCGGGACGGTCTCGGACCTGCCTATCGATCAGTTCTGTTCCAATCCGACGGGCTTGATCATAGTTTTTACCGATGAGAAGCTCGCAGGCGACTTCAGCGGCACCGATCAATGCAGATTGCCCATAACACTGAAAGCGTGCATCGACGACGACACCCTCTTGTGGATCCACGAGCCAATAAAAACAGATGAAGTTTCCATCATCGATGGCCCCCCCTTCCCCAACAGCAAGCCTCATCCCTCGTTCAGTCGATTCTTCATTTGTGAAAGCACCGCCAGAATGGGGGTGGTCGATCTTAGCGTTGAGTTTCCGGCTGTATTTAGCCCACGGAAAGGGTTCTATCAGTGTTTTCAGACTCATTGCATCACCTTTTCTGAGAGTTTCGATAGCTGCTTTGCGCTGTTGACCACGATGTCTACGGCGCGGTCGATTTCTTCTTCGGTTGTGTAACGGGACAGGCTGAACGAGATGGCTTGGTGGGCAATCTTGGAGTCGATGCCTGCTGCGGATAGCATGAGGGCGAGCTGCTGGAAGTTACCCCCTCCAATGCTTGCACAGACTCCTTTTCTGTCGAGAGCAAAAAGCAGAGCTTCGTTCGATATCCCTGGAAACAGAATTGTAGAACAGTGTGGAAGTCTTTCTGATGAATTGAAGCACACCTGAGCTTGAGGAAAGCCTTTCAAGATCCCTCTTTCCAGAGAATTCCTGAGACGGGCTCCTTCTGTGCAGAGGAGGTCGCAGCAATCGACAGCTTCACGGATGGCGCAGGCAAAGCCTGCTAGGGCCGCGACATTCAAACTCCCTCCTCGCATTCCCCCTTGATCTGAGCTGCCAAAGATGAATGGGGATGTTTGGACCCCTCTTCTGATGTAGAGGATCGCCGATCCCCTTGGAGCATGGATTTGATCGCCATTCACCGTGAGGTAATCTGGTCCAATTTCTTCAAGGAGATAAAATAGTTTTCCAATGACGTGTGTCGCATCGAGGTGAAAGCGAATTCCTCTCTGACGGCAGAGTTCGGCAAGCTCTTGGACCGGCTGAATCACTCCGGTGAGTCCATTTGCCCACGAAAGGGAGAAGAGAGCCGTGCGTGGGGTGATGCTTTCAGCCAAGGCTTGGGGGGTAATGATGCCATCACGGTTTGGAGGGATCATTTTAGAAGAGCAGCCGAACGGCTCAAGACGTCCCATCGCCATAATGGCTGGAGCTTCATCTAAACTTGAGGTGAGAAAATGGTTTTTCCCTGTCGAAACAGTGACATCTCGATAGACTGAAGAGATGACATGATTGACAGATTCTGTTCCCGTTGAAGTCAGGATGATATGGTCTTCTTTGTCAGCGCCTAGGGAGGTGTAGATGGTTTTGTAGAATTCGGCCATCCAAGGGTATAGCTCCTGCCCTTTTTGATGGGGGACGGCCGGGACGCCCCAATGGGTGGTATAAAAAGGGAGCATCGCGCTGATGGCCTTTTCTGAAGGCTTTGCAGCGGTGCTGTTATCCAGGTAGATGATTGGCTTATGCATGTGTTATTCTTGTTTTGTAAAGCGGTCGTGGTTGAATGTGTAGATGATAGGTTCTCCTGTAGCGACTTCAAGCTTAACGACCTCGTCGGGAGACAAGCGATCGAGCTCCATCAGGATTGAGCGGAGGGAGTTTCCATGAGCGCAGACGAAGACATTTTTCCCCTCTTTGAGAGTGGGAACGATCGTCTTGTTAAAGTAGGGAAGAGTCCTTTCTGCAGTCATTTTGAGGCTTTCTCCAGAAGGAGGAGCGATGTCGAAGCTCCGGCGCCAAATTTGCAGCTGCTCTTTCCCATATTTTTCAGCGACTTCGGCTTTGTTTAAACCCTGTAAGGCACCGTACATTCTCTCATTGAGTTCCCAAGCACAGATCACGGGGATTGTTGCAGCTTCAATGGCGGGGTCATTAATTTGCGCCCACTCATCCAGTTTTCCCTCTCTCTTGTGTTGAATCACCGGAACTTTTTTGGCATGATGAACCGTCATCGCGAGCATAGCAGTCATCTGAGCCCGGATCAATGTTGAGGTGTAAATGATGTCGATAGGTTCGTCTTGGATTTTCTTCCCCCCTTCCAGCGCTTCTTCAACCCCTTTAGTCGAGAGAGGAACATCAACCCAGCCGGTAAAGATGTTTTTTAAGTTCCACTTCGATTGACCATGCCTCATGAGGATCAGTTTAACCATTGCGATTGTCCTATGTATTTTCCCCCGATTCTAGCCGAAGTCAATGTTTTAAGCAGTAAAATTATAGATCGCTATTCACGTCTCCTTCAGGGAGTTGCATAAATTGGACCTGACGCTTCGCGTATCTACGAATCATCTTGGATACGCGAAGCGTTTGGAGTGCGGAAGCCCTCTTCCGCTTTATCGACGAACAGCATTGATAAGAGCTTGTGGATAAACTATAGTTAGTTTTAGGCGATAGCACGAGATGTGGGTAAGCTTGA
>JAGVJP010000052.1 GCA_020051075.1 Parachlamydiales bacterium | reverse complement strand
CGCGAAGCGTTTGGAGTGCGAAAGTCCTCTTTCGCTTTATTCTAGATCAATTTTTGAGACATTCGTGTCTTTTGAATTTCTCTACCGCTTCGCGCAGCGCTCAGTATCTCCTACTTTTCTCTCAAGCTTATCCACGTCTCCTGCTATCGCCTAAAACTAACTATAATCTATCCACAAGCTCTTATCAATGCTGTTCGTCGATAAAGCGGAAGAGGACTTCCGCACTCCAAACGCTTCGCGATGAAAAAATGGGTTTGGTAAGGGCAACGGCCCTTCAGCCTGCAAGAGGGTAAAGGGTTTAGACTGATGCGCATGGCAAAAAGATGTGGGTACAAGTATGTTTCACGGCGGGGCTCCACTTTGCAAGGGCGCTATGTGTGATGAGCTGTGCTGTTTGAATCGCATGCAAGAGCTGGATCTGATCGATCGAGCAGGCAGTCAATTCATCCGGGATATTGGCAAGAAGCAGCTGCTCTAAGATCCCTTTTGCTCTCTCAAGGGAGGCTCGGCTGCGGTGGATACCGACGTAGGACCACATCACCTGCCGCAGCATGGTCCAATCTTCCTGCACTACTGTGGAGTTTGACTCTAAAGACCCTAGCTCTTCCCGCAGCTCTGGAAAATAGTAGACAAATCGCGAAAGCTGTTTGACAATATCTTCTGCGCAGGCGACGGCCCATGTCAAGCTTTCAAGAACCGCCATCGACTCGTCTTTGTCCTCACAAAACAGCCCTGTGCAGGCAACTTCCCCTATCGCTCTCAAACGTTGGATATTTGTTTGGGAATGTTTGTCCACTGCGATGCCGCCGCATGTGAAACTTGCCACAGGGACAACAGGGAGTGGACCACTTGCGATGTTGAAGCCATGGAAGTGGCAATAGGCGTCGATAGCAGGATATTTGGTTTGAATTGCAGCTGGATCAAACGAAGTCAAATCAAGCCAAAGATGAGGTTGATTGCGTTGTCTGAGAGCAAGGTAGATGGCATCTAACCATTCGCTCTCAGAAAATCTCCCTTCTAACGGCGAGCCCTTTTCTGCATACAAGACCCCTCCTTCCTCTAGAAGTTGTGTAGGAAGAGGGAATGTAGAAAAGCCTTTCTCATATAATCCCAATGGATGAAACTGAATCTGTTCCATATTGAGCGTACGTACCCCCGCTCGGTTCGCTATCGCCAATCCTTGTCCACAAGCCCAATGCGGGTGTGTCGAATAAGGGTAAAGGGAAGCAGCACCGCCTGTTGCAAGGAGTGTTTCTTTAGCGAGAATACGCTCGAGGGAGTTTGTTTCCTGATTGAAAAAGAGCCCCCCGAGGCAAGCAGGCTTTTTAAATGTATCAGAACGCTTCAAGGAATGTTGGTCGAGTGTGAGTAATTCAATGAGGGTATGATGGGAAAGCCATTCGATCGAATCATATTGCTCCAGCTGTTCTTTAAGGCAGCGATGGATATCGACATTGCCGTTCCGATCGACGAGATAGTTTGATTTAAGAAGTTCATCGGCAGATTTCTTGACTTGCGAGACGAGCTGCTCAAAAGCTCGTGAGGAACACAGGTCTTCCTGGAAGATCTGCTGCAGTTCCCTCACCCCTTCTTCGAGGCGGTCATGTTGAATAAACGACGAGTGATAAACCCTTTCATCATAGGCTGATGTCACCATTGTGACCGCAATACCACGTCGGACTAACGCTAAAGCAACCGCACATCCTGCTATTCCTGCCCCAATAATGAGAACATCTCGAGTCTTCATAATCAACCTAATAAAAAATTGAAGGAAGGAAAGTATACTCCAAATCCCCGCTCCTCTCAAGTTGATTTTTCTTTTCAGTTCCTCTATTCTCTTCATCATTAACTATTTCATGAGGTAAAGAAAAAAAATGCGTTCTCAGTTTCCTCTTTTCCAATCCCATCTTGATTTAGCACATAGCTACTGGGAGAAACTCATTGAACCAGGAGATTGGGTCATTGACGCGACATGCGGCAATGGGGCTGATACATTGAAAATTTGTCAACTTGCCTTGCGGCGAGGGGAAGGCAAGGTGGTTGGAATGGACATTCAATTAGCAGCCGTCGAATCAACGTCCCGCCTCCTTGACCTGAAACTGAGTGAAGAACAACGCACCCGGGTTGAGCTCATCTGCCGTTGCCACTCATCTTTCCCATCTCACTGTAAACAGGACACCATCAAGCTTATCGTCTATAACCTCGGATATCTGCCTAAGGGGAATAAGGGGCTGACGACACATTTGGCAACGACACTGGAGAGTGTGGGAAAGGCTCTCGAGTTGATTCAACCAGGAGGCGCTGTCAGCATCACATGCTACCCAGGGCATGACGAAGGAAAAAAAGAAGAGGATGCTCTGCTGGCTTTTGCAAGAACCCTTTTGCCTACCGAGTGGAGCGTATGCTTCCATCGCTGGATGAACCGTAACGATTCCCCAAGCCTAATACTCATCCAAAAAGCCATCCAAACAAGATAGACAGGATAGAACAAAAACAGGATAGGCAGAATCGCTTCGCGGCAGGATAGGCAGGATAAAAAACAGGATAGGTAAGATGGAAAGGATAAAGAGGAAATAGAAGATGATAGGCCAATAGACCCTTTCCTTTCTCTTTTTCATAATAAAAAAGAGCCTTTATTCATGCTTCTAATATCTTTCCTATCCTGTTTTTTTATCCTGCCTATCCTGCCGCGAAGCGATCCTGCCTATCCTGTTTTTGTTCTATCCTGGCTATCTTGTCTTAGAAACCGATGACGGTGCGATAGCAGAGAAGCAGGTGCTCAACGCCATTGAGGGCAGAATGGGGATAAGTTTCAACAGGAAGGCCGTAACGAGAGGCGATCGCATTTTTTGAAAGGTTAAGCTCCTCCGGATACGACTCCCGTTTGTCGTGGATCGACTCAACAAAAAGGGCCCAAAACATCGAAGCAAAATCAAGCCAATGATAAGGCCATTGGAAGCTCTCTTGAGTAGGAATATCAATCAGTTGGGTAAAAAATGTCCTGTCAAAAGCTGGATTCTGGCAAATATAGATCGACCTCCCTCTGAGAATTTGATGGTCATTGAAGAGTTGGATGATTTCTTTCGCTACAACTTCTTCGCTGACTCCACTCTGAATTTTTTCCCACGTGAATCCATTAATTTCCAAGCTGACAGGATCACTCTTATTCCACACCTCTAAAGGCTGCTTGACGATCCGTTCGTAGCTTAATTTAACCTCTCCTGTAGGGAGATCGACAAGTTTAAAGGCGATCTCAATCACACGGTGGCAGCTTGGATTTAACCCTGTCGCTTCGATATCTAAAAAAATAGCTTGCATGAGATAAATGATTCCTCATCAATAATCCTGTCGGTATAACAAATATAGAGCAGAGATTCAACCTATTTTTATCTCAACTTTGTACATTTTTTGAACCCAGACTCAAAAAATTGAAACACAGAGGCACAGAGGACACGGAGAGCGAGCTATATTTTTTCCTCTCTGTGTTCTCTGTGCCTCTGTGTTTCTATTATTCTAAGTTTATATTCAGATTCTTCATGCAATTTCCCTGAGGTGACTCCGGACGCAAAAATTTTTGTTGCTATCAGAATTCATTTATTGTTAGAATTAAACGAAACTATTGATGATCAAATCATAACAATAAGATAATCCATGAACAACTTGCTTAGCTCGTTATCCAGGGTTTTTGTCCGTTTTCGCTATCCCGTTTCATTGCCTGAACATGTCGCCACAGATTTAGGCTTGAATCTTAGTAACAGACTGACTTTTGATGAATTTATTTCTCGTTTAACAGATCCACTGCACTCTCCGACAAAACTCACCCGCTTTATGTTGCGCGACCAAGCCGAAATCATATTCAGGAATGCGTTAAGGAAAGAACGTTTTGCTCAAGATTCTCTCTTTTCTTATCACTTCAATGGCGGATGGATGGAGTTTATTCTCCAATTTGATATACACTCCCGATTGAGAAGAATCTATCTCTGTCATAAAGACCTCAAACAAAAATATGAAATCCCCATTTCTAAATAAACAACCTCCAAAAAAACGTCTGATCATTTAAACTTAGGACTCTATGGCATTACCGCAACAGAAATTCCGCGAAATTGTCTTTCAACTCCTCTATAGCCATGAACTCTTCGATCCAGACAACGAAGTGATGATGACGATGATGATGGGCGAATTGGCTGTCTCCAAAAGAAACGTCCGCCTTGCATTAGAGCGCGTATCTCAAATCGAGGAAAAACTCTCTGAAATCGATCGGCTCATCACCACCGTCTCAGTCTCTTATGAGTTTGAACGGATTCAAGCAGTCACTTTAACGATTCTTAGGTTAGGGGTATTTGAAATTTACTTTGACGATCAAGTCCCCCCTAAAGTGGCAATTGCTGAAGCGATGCGCCTCTCCCGAAAATTCAACACCCCGGAATCTGCCTCTTTCGTCAACGCCCTCCTCGACAACCTCTACCATGCCAAAATCGGCGATGGGCAAATCGACCCAGCGAAAGTCAAACACCTTGCTGCAGCCATGGAACACTCTGAAGCCCTGGCGGCTGAAGAGGCGCTCAGACAAAAAGAATCTTCTTTAAATTCACTGGAACAGCAGGAAGATGAAACTTGAACAGATCGAACGTCATCGCCTGCTCAATGGGCTGACAACCTTCGGTATTGGCGGCGAAGCAAACTACTTCATTGAAGTTCGCTCCATTGAGGCAATGCAGCAAGCTCTTCGACTCTGCGCTGAACAGCAAATCCCCTTTTTTATCCTTGGAAAAGGATCAAACACCTTATTCGACGACCGTGGTTTCGCCGGGATGGTGATCGCTAACCGGATCGACTTCATCGAAGAAATTAAACCTGCCTGTTGGAAGGTCGGAGCAGGTTATAGCTTCTCACTCCTCGGAACGCAGACAGCCCGTCAAGGGTATGGAGGGCTTGAGTTCGCCTCGGGAATCCCAGGAAGCGTTGGAGGAGCCGTGTTCATGAATGCCGGCGCCAATGGTTCGGAGACTGCTGAGACAGTGGAATCTGTTGAGTTTGTTCGCCCTGACGGCTCTTTAGTCACCCTTACAAGAGAAGAGATCGTCTTTGATTACCGCTTCTCCTCATTTCAGGCGATGCCGGGCGCTATTGCCTCTGCGCAATTTCAACTGACACCGCAAACTGGATCTCGAGAGAAGCAACTTTCAATTATCAGCTACCGCAAAGAGACACAACCCTACAACGCTAAATCAGCAGGATGCGTTTTCAGAAATCCTCCAGCTAACGTTGCTGGGAAGCTCATCGACGAATGCGGGTTGAAAGGATTCTCTATCGGAGGTGCTGAGGTGTCGGCACTCCATGGCAACTTCGTCATCAACACCGGCAAAGCAACGGCGTCAGAGGTGAAAGCTCTCATCCAAGAGATTCGTAAGCGCGTGAAAGAGTTGACTGGAGTGGAATTGGAAAGCGAAATCCGCTGCATCCCCTTTAACCCCTTAGAGGCAGGATGTCATGATACATAGCTTCCGCGCTGATCTCCATTGCCACACCACTTGCTCGGATGGGACTTCGACGCCGAGCGAAGTGATAGAACTCGCCTGTCAAGTAAACTTGCAAGGACTTTCCATCACTGACCACGACAATATCGGCGCTTATGAAACGGCAATGCCATTAGCTCAGCAGAAGGGACTCAAAATCATCTCAGGGATCGAGTTTTCAGCTGTCCATCAAGGATGCAACGTCCATATCTTAGGCTACAGCTTCGACCTGAAAGCTGAATCGATCGCCGCATTCTGCAAACTGCACCGGAAGAGACGGATCAACCGTTTCCGCATGATCTTGGAGCTCTTATCTAAGCAGAACATTTTCTTAAATGAAGAGGACTTTCCATCAGATTTCTTCGAAGAATCCTCATTTCGCACAATAGGCCGTCCCCATATCGCCTATATGATGATGAAAAAAGGGTATATTCCATCGTTACAGCAAGCTTTCAGCGACTATATTGGCGAAGGAAAGCCATGCTACCATCCTGGCCAACCACATACTGTAGAAGAAACCCTCGATATCATCCATCAAGCAAAAGGCTTTGCAGTGATTGCACACCCCCATTTGATCAACAATCGAACAGTATTTAATCAGCTGATGCAGATGGATTTCGACGGCATCGAGGGTTACTATGCCCACTTTCCGCTAAGAGCAAACGCCCCCTGGATTAAAATTGGAACCGAGAAGGGGTGGTTGATCACTGGAGGATCAGATTATCACGGGACGATTAAACCGTATCATCATTTAGGTAGTTCATGGGTTCCTGAAGAGACTTTTAACATCCTATATCATCACTTTAAGCAAGTTCAAGAAGATGCAATACGATGAAGCCATTCACCATCTTTTCCAAGTCAACCTCTTCCATGGGATGAAGCTTGGGCTGCAAAATGTTCAGCTGCTCCAGCAGCACCTTAACTATCCAGACAGGAAATTTGCATCGATCCACGTCGCTGGAACCAATGGCAAAGGATCCGTCTGCACAAAAATTGCCCTGGCTTTTCAGCAAGCAGGTTATCGCACAGGACTTTATACATCCCCCCACCTAACCTGTTTTAGAGAAAGAATCCGCGTTAACGGCACCATGATTTCTGAAGATGCCGTCGGAAAGCTCCTGACAAATCTTTTTGAGCTAGCAGAAAGAGAACAGATCCCAGCCACATTTTTTGAACTGACAACATTGCTGGCCTTTCTTCATTTTGAGGCAGAGAATGTCGACGTCGCAGTCATAGAAACGGGATTGGGAGGGAAATTGGATGCAACAAATATCATCATCCCCTGCTTATCGGTCATCACTTCAATCAGCATGGACCACACTGAAATCCTTGGAAACACAGTTGACGAGATCGCCAAAGAGAAAGGAGGGATCATCAAGCCAGGAGTCCCTGTGGTCATTGGTCCGCGAGTTCCACGACAGGTGATCCAAGAGATCGCAAAGACAAATGCATCGGCTTGCATGATCTGCAGCGAAACTGCGGCAACGTTTGAAATGGAAAATCGTCTGATCGCCCAGGAATCGTTGAAAATGCTGGCACAGTCGTTCGAACTCACTCCCAAAGTGATCGAAGAAGGCTTAAATGGAAGGCAGCCCTGCCGCTTCGAGGTCGTTAATGAATCGCCTCCAATGATTTTAGATGTCGCACACAACCCGGATGGGCTGGCTCATCTTTTCGATGCGGTAAAGAGCGAATTTCCAAAATTTCCTATCCGAGTGCTCTTTGGCCTGTCTAAAAACAAAGATCTTGAAGGATGCATCAAACTCCTCGCTAAAAGCGGAAGCTGTTTCCATGTCGTCGAAGCGTTGAATGGGAGGGGAGCTTCCAAAGAAGAATTAGTTCCTTTGTTGACAAAGCTGCACGTACCGATAGAGGCTATTACAGCTCATAGCAACATCGCTGAGGCGGTAGCCCTGGCAATGGAAGCTTCTTTGAAGCAAAGTGAAGTCTTGGTGATCTGCGGTTCTTTCTTCATCATGGGCGATGTCAGACAAGCGCTGGGTTTTACGGAACCACGCGACTTCTCCTGCATGAACGAAAGATAACAAACACAGGATAGACAAAAAAACAGGATAAGCAGGATAAACAAAAAACAGGATGGGCAGGATCGCTTCGCGGCAGGATAGAAAGGATAAATTAAAAAGATTATATTATTTTTTTTATTATATCATTTTTTTTATCATTCCTTTCTTCTTTTTTTACCCTGCCTATCCTGCCTATCCTGCCGCGAAGCGATCCTGCCTATCCTGTTTTTTGTTTTTATCCTGCTTATCCTGTTTTTTTGCTATCTTGTTGTAGTTAATAATAAGGTTGTAAATTTTCCGACAATCTCGGAGAATGGATTCCCGATTTAAGGAGAAACTCATAATGTTCAAAAAAATTCTCGCATTACTCATTCTCTACTTCATCCGCTTCTCGCTCTGGTTCCGCTATAAAGTCACCATCCGTGGGCTCGAAAATTTGAGTCCTTCCGTCTTAACTAAGCCAGGTGGCGTTTTATTTCTTCCAAACCACCCCACCTTCTTCGTCGACCCCAGTTTAATCACCATCGCTGCTTGGAAAAACTATCCTGTCCGTCCAATGGCCGTTGAATACATGTTCTACCACCCCGCCGTTCACCCTATCATGCGCGTCATGAACGCCCTCCCCATCCCAAACTTTGTCACTTCGAGCAACAGCCTCAAAAAGAGAAAGGCGGAAAAGGTGTTTGACGCCGTCATCGAGGGTTTAAAACATAAAGAGAACTTCTTGATCTACCCTGCCGGAAAAACAAAGCATCAAGCCAAAGAGATCATCAGCGCTTCAGGTGTTCATAAAATCATTGAAGCAACTCCAGAAGCAAATATCGTTCTCGTCAGAATCACCGGTTTATGGGGCAGCCGCTTCTCAAGAGCCTTATGCGGCACCCCTCCGGCAATGTTCGAAATCATCTGGTGGGGGATTAAAGTATGCTTAAAAAATCTCCTTTTCTTTACTCCACGACGCCAAGTGACTATAGAGTTTGTCCCCGCACCGCCCGATTTCCCCTATAACTCTTCGCGGATGGAGATGAATCGCTATCTCGAAAAATGGTATAACCGCCCCGATGGAATCATACCTCAAGAAGGCGACGAACCAGGAGAGAGCTTAAACCTAGTGTCTTATAGTGCCTGGAGAGAAGAACTGCCAGAAGTTCATACTGTCCTTCAGGAAGGCAGCGAAGTCAACATCGCTAACATTCCTGATGAAATTCAGACCAAAGTTAAAAAGAAGCTCACCCAGATGACACAGCTCCCACCTGAGAAGCTGACCCCTGAAATGAACCTAGCTATTGATCTGGGCATGGATTCATTAGACAACGCAGAACTCATCGCCTTTCTCGACGATGAATTCGAGGTCTCTAGCGTTCCTGTCAATGACTTGACAACGGTGGGTCAGTTGATGGGTTTAGCAGCCCATGTCACCGCCTACGGTAAAGTTAAAGAAGAGGACCAGAACCTGAATTTCTCCAAATGGAATAAACCCTACCCTCATGTGCAAGCAGACATAGCAGATGGAGAGACCACCTTCGAAGCTTTTCTAAATAGCTGTCAAAAGCGAAAAGGGGCAGCAGCTTGCGGCGATGCCATGGCTGGAATTCTCACTTATAACGACCTAAAGATGCGAGCTCTCCTCCTTGCCGGCTATATCAAAAATCTTCCTGGAGAATACATCGGGATCATGCTCCCTTCCAGCGTTGCCGCCTATGTCTCCGTCTTCGCCTGCCAGCTTGCCGGCAAAACTCCGCTGATGGTCAACTGGACCGTCGGGCCGCGCCACCTCGAATCCGTTCTGGCCGTCTCCAATGTCGAAGTGATTCTCTCTTCTTGGGCTTTTATCGACCGTTTAGAAAATGTCGACCTCACCCCCATTGAAGAGAAGATTCTCATGTTGGAAGATGTCCGGCGCCAGCTGTCCATTAAAGATAAAATTAAAGCCCTATACCACTCCAAACTCAGCACAAAAACATTGCTTAACAAACTAAATCTCAATCACATTACTAAAGATCAACCTGCTGTCCTTCTCTTCACTAGCGGAACAGAAAATATGCCTAAAGGCGTTCCCCTCTCCCATGACAACCTCCTCAGCAATAAGCGCGGTGCGATCAAAGAAGTTAAAATCTACCAAGACGATATCCTCTTGGGGATGCTCCCCCCTTTCCACTCTTTTGGGTTTACGGTGACAGGGCTGCTCCCCTTGCTTGCAGGAATCCGCGTCGCCTACTCCCCTGATCCAACAGATGGAAAACACCTCGCCCATGTCATAGAGAAATGGAAAACCACGATCGTCTGCGGCGCCCCTTCATTTTTAAAAGGAATCTTCAAAAATAGCGCCCCGCACCAACTGGACTCGATTCGCATTTGCTTCACTGGAGCAGAAAAGGCCCCTGAAGACCTGTTTAAAATCGCCGCCCAACTCTCCCAATGCCGCCTCATGGAAGGATATGGCATCACAGAATGCTCCCCCATCCTGACGGCTAACCTATCAGGAGACCCTAGTCAAGGGGTTGGAAAACCTTTTGCAGGGACAGAGTTATGCATCGTTTCCCTCGAAACGCATGAACCTCTGCCACAAGGAGAAAGAGGACTCGTCCTTGCACGGGGACCTAATGTTTTCAAAGGGTATTTAAATGTTGGAGCGGCTTCTCCCTTTATCACCGTTAATGGTCAGCAATGGTACTCGACAGGCGATTTAGGGTATTTGACCCCTGAAGGGTCTTTAATCCTCGCAGGCCGCCTCAAGAGATTCATTAAGATTGGAGGAGAGATGGTAAGCTTAGTAGCCATTGAAGACGCTCTTCAACCCATTCTACCAGAACATCAAAAAGATCAAGAGGGTCCTCGTTTGGCTGTCTGTGCGAAGGAAGAAGCGGGAGAGAAAACCAAGATTTTTGTCTTTACCCTCTTCCCTATTTCTCTAGAAGAGATGAACCGAACGTTAAGGGAAGCAGGCTTTAGCAATTTAGTCAAAGTCAGTAAAGTTCAACAATTATCAGAAATTCCCTTGATGGGATCAGGTAAAATCAATTATCGTGCATTAGAAGCACAACTTTCGGAAATGGACATTGGATGATGATCGCAAAAGAAATCATAAAGAAAACACCTCTCAGACTTTATAACACAGCCTCACGACAAAAGGAGCTGTTGACGCCGCAGCACGGGAACCATATACATATGTATACGTGCGGTCCCACCGTCTACAACTTTGCCCATATCGGAAATTTCCGGTGCTATGTCTTCGAAGATCTGTTAAGAAGAGCCATCAAGTTCTTTGGCTTTAGCATCACACAAGTGATGAATTTAACCGACGTGGACGATAAAACCATTAAAGGGGCGATTTCAGGCAATCTTTCACTTCATGAATACACCCAACCCTTTATTGACGCTTTTTTTGAAGACCTGAAAACACTTCATATTGAACCTGCTGAATACTATCCTGCTGCAACAGATTACATCACCGAAATGATTCGGATGATCGAAGTCCTCCTAAAAAAGGGTTTTGCCTATCAAGGCAATGATGGCAGCATCTACTTCTCTATCGCCCAATTTCCAAATTATGGCTGCTTGTCCCACCTCAAATTAAATGAACTTCAATCCGGTGCTTCTGAACGGATTGCAAGCGATGAATATGAAAAAGATAATGTCGCCGACTTTGTCCTTTGGAAATGCTATGATCCCTCTCGTGATGGCAGCATCTTTTGGGAAAGCCCCTTTGGACGGGGACGTCCAGGCTGGCATCTCGAATGCTCGGCAATGGCTATGCAGATCCTTGGAGAGACCATCGATGTCCATGTTGGCGGGGTGGATAACATGTTCCCCCACCATGAAAATGAAATCGCTCAGTCAGAAGCCTGTTCTGGCAAGGCCTTCGTAAAACATTGGCTCCATGTTGAACACCTTCTCGTCGACCATAAAAAAATGTCGAAAAGCTTAGGCAACTTCTATACTTTGCGCGATCTGCTGGATAAAGGGTACACTGGGGCTCAAGTCCGTTACCTTCTGATTCAGACCCATTATAAGACGCAGCTGAATTTCACCTTCCAAGGCCTCGAAGCCGCTAAAGGAGCTCTGCAAAGGTTGAATGACTTCATCCAACGTCTCCACGACATCGATGTTGGGGATAAGAAGAGTGAAGGCGGAGGCAAGGTCAGTGCCCTTTGTCAAAGAACACTAGAGCATTTTAGCGCTTCGTTAGCTGACGATTTAAACATTTCTGCTGCTCTTGCTGCTTTATTTGACTTTGTCCGGGACATGAATGGCGAGTGCGACGCTGGAGGGGTGGGTAAAGTCGAGGCGCTGCAGGCGCTTGAGCTGCTCAAAACGGTCGATAAAGTCCTTGGGATCCTGACCTTTGAGAAGCAGGACCCTCCCATTCCCGAAGATCTCCAAGCTGTATTCGAACAACGACTTCAAGCAAGGCAAGATAAAAATTGGAAACTGGCAGATGAACTGCGAGACATGATTCAACAAAGGGGATACCTCATCGAAGACACCCCCCATGGACCACGTTTAAAAAAAGGATGATAAGAGGACGATATGGCTGAACGACACCGCACCAAAGACGAAAGTTTTATGCTCCGCCTCTATGATGAAGCGTCCAAGATCAATGACTTTGATGCTGCTTTTGACCGCTATAGAATCGGCCAGCTTGTTGGCCTGCAACCCAAGGCTGTAGATACGATCTGCGTTCTATTAGGGCAGGCGAATTTTATTAAGAAAAGTGGGCCAGCTGATATCTCAATCACCCCGCAAGGAATCAGGTTAGTCCATACCATTAGAGAGTCGTGATGGACCACTCAAGCGACTTCGCCTCTCATTTCAAAAAATAGCATTCAAACAAACATCTGTCCAGAATTATCCCTATTACCTACTCATAAAGGGGCCATGTAATATTGGTTTGAGTCTGTAGGAATGACAGGATGGGAAGGCATACGCATCAGCTAAGACCTTCTCATCCTGTTGATAATGTCAGAGGTTACGTTGGTTCGAGCTTATCCAGCAACTGCGAAAGCAATCCAAGACCTGTTTCCACTCGTTCGTAAACATCTTTCACTGCGCCTGCGACAGCTTTTTTCAGATTTCCTCTAACTGGCTGCCAAGCAGTTTCACCAATCCCCCCTAGATTTGTTGGGTCAGAAGGTCGCAAATCCTTCAGACGGAGGTAAAGCTCCTGCACTGGGTCAACCCCTTGCAGCTCCTGATAGTGGGCGCTGTAACGCATGAGACTATGAATGCGGTCACAAGCTTCCAGAAACTCCTCTTCAGCAGGTGTGAGGTGATAAAATCCTAATTTCTCAAACCAGTGAGTCAAACGATGGGAGGAACTGTTCCACTTCACACGCGATGACTTCATTTTTCCACTTTTTACTGCCAACGTGACTGCTGTAAATTCCAACACCAAAGCGGTTAAAGTCGCCAATGTTTTGAAAAAGTTACGCGCATTATTCTCTTCTGAATGACGTTCAAGACGGGCTTTGATCAGCACTAACAGACGGCGAGCATCCTTCAAATAGCTCTGAAAAGGCCGATCAGTAGAAGAGCCTACAGAATCCTGGCCGATCAACCGCTCCATACGCTTGAGTAAAGGATCTACTCTTTTAATTAGTGGTGCAGCAAGATCAGAATCAGATTCAGATCTTCTAAGGGGAAATGTAGAGGGGGGAAGATCACGAATAGGTGTGAAGTCTAAAGAAACTCCTAGAATCCTAGAAATCAGGTTCAGATGATCAAATGCTAGCTCCTTTGTTGTCGTGATAAGGCTGAGAGCTCTTGCTGCTCGGTCAATACCGCTAGAAGGCCCGCTTTCTGGCTGTGTCAAAAGTTCATCTGCTGAATTGAGTAGTTGAACCCCTAAAGCTTCTCTAGTTGCTGGCTCGTGGGTATAGAAGTGTCTTGCAGACCATTCAATGAGATTGACAGACTCGACAGCATTGCGAATCTCTGGAAATGTCTCTTCTAATCCACTATCAGGCAACATGGAAAGAGAATTATGACTGACAAGTCTATGAATTGGCCCCTGAAAATCCTGTCTTTGCACCTTGTGTAAGGAGATAACCTGTTCTAATAACTGGCTAAGAAGAACAACGACCCGTTGGGTGTAATCGACAACATGCGAAGACTGATTAGGATCGGGGAGATCGCAAAGCTCTGAAAACAGATCTTTATAGAATTCAAGAACATTATCCAACATCTTTTTTGCATCAAGGTTGGTTAAACTCATTCCAAAATTGTTGATCCCCTCTAGCATAGAGGTATGTACCTCTCCTATAGGATCTTGAGTCACAAACATCTTCAAAGAGTGTTGTTCGGCCGGTCCAAGCAGCTTCTCTTTTTCAATTTTCGCACCTTGGCTTTGCGCAGCTTTCCCCCTCTCTGGAGCTCGCTTTTTCCGCCCTTTAGATTGCACCTTTCGGGCTCTCCCCCTTAAGGAAGGACGAGAAGAAGACGATGACGATGACGATGTCATTAGCTCTTCTAAATTGACATGACGTTCTCTTTCTGTTCTAAGGCCTGTAAATAGCTTTTCAAGGAGATTATTTCCTTTCTCACACAAACAAAGCATGTAGTCGATCTTGAGATAATACCCTGCGAACAATTCCATTAAACCCGCTATCTCATTTTCAGGTGCTGACGAGACTAACTCCCGAACTGTGGGTAAAGCCAGATTTTCTGTTTGATCATAAAGACCATGCTCTCCGATTAATGCGAGACTGTCCCCCAAGAATTTGCTTCTTTCGGAACAGAAATTTTTAAATTGAACCAGTTGCATGCTCACAAGATCTTTTACGGTTTCTAAATCAGTCCAATTTCGTTGAACCCAGGCATAGATCTCTTGTCCTTTCCCTTCTTGGCGTAATCGTCCAAGCTTTGATAGCGGAATCAAACTCAAGGTTTGAGATGAAAACTCTTCTAATATTGATTCTTGGTCTAAAAAAAAGTTATAGAATTGCAAAATTTGCTTGGATTGTTCGCAAACTGACGTTTGCACGCTGTTGACTTTGTCCGTGGACCAGTTCTGTCTCTTTGCGCATTCCTCGATAAGCTGATGAATCCGCGGCTTAAAGAGTTCAACATCATATTGACGCTGATTAGCTGCTAATCCAATAAGCATTGACTTCAAGTTCTTGACCAGAACGGTGAAGTGAATAAGATAGGGGGAAAGCAGCTCCTCTTGCGACCCTCTGGTTCTTTTAAGGTTTTTAATAGGTTCATTTAACTGCGAGTAAAGAACCTCACCCAAACGATTGCAAGGATTACTTCCTAGACCAACTGTGAAGCGCTTTTGTATTTCTTCAAGGACTAAAGAGGGAATGCCATCCAGTGCTTTAGATTTAAGGCTTTTCCGAGCAGATACTCCGCCTAAATAGGCAATCAAGGAAGTTAGTAAGGAGAGAAATCCGTTGTTAATGGCGCCACCATCCAACATATGCAAGGCCTTTCCAAATAAAAGGATATTTCCTTGATTGACTGTTGTTGATTCGATTGTCGCAGCATCTGAGTGTAAAGAGGAGGAAGAAGAAGAAGACGACGCCTGCCGCAAAGGTTGTGTAGAACATGATGCAAGATTAAATGGCAATCTGTTGTCCTGCTCTTTGACATTAAAACTACAAAAGAGAAGAATTTGCAGCACCTCGTTAAAGCTTAACTCATTAAATACCCCTTTAGATTAGAAATTAATGAAGCAACCTTCTTAAAACTTGTCCATGCCTGTGGACAGGAAAAAGATCACAACCTCTATCAGAATCTCTTCACGGATTTTTCAAACCGTCGAATTGAACCCAATATTAATATTTATAATAAACTCTTTCACCTATCGAAGACTTGGAGTGAATCACACTTGGTCTACGATTTGTATGAAAAGATGAAGAGCGACGGGATAGCACCAAATGACACAACTTTAAGAGTCTGCTGGATTTCGGCGAAAGAGAATTTCAAAGCAGAGATTGATCCAGAGACATCTAAAAAATGTCATGCTTTCTTTTTAAATCGAACACCAGTTGACTTCTCTCCTCGATCACCGCTGGAGCAATCAAGGATCCAAGAAATTCAGTCAAAGAGAATGCAAGGATCTAATACGTTAAAAGCAGATCCAACTGCGATAAAATGCTGGCAGGTTGCAGACGAAATGGTCCGCAGTGCCGCTAACGATCCCAAACATAAGCCAACTCTTGCATGGATTTGTGAGATCAATCGACTATTGGGTCAGAAAGGGGGAGGGAGGCTCCGCCAAGAAGGCGACGCAGGAGTCGCTGCTGGAGGTCGTACCGATTTTCTCTATGCTCCTTCAGGACGTGTAAAAGAGGAAATGGAGCAATTAGTTGGTTGGTTGAATTTTGCTTTAAAGCAGTGCAAAAAAGGAGAACTCAACCCAATAGAGACCGCGGGAAAAGCTTATCAACGGATTGTATCGATCCATCCGTTTCATGATCAAAACGGAAGAACTTCAAGAATGGTGATGGATTACGTGTTACAAAAATTCAAACTTCCACCAGCTGCGATGGGAGATGATATCCTTGTTGCTTTCTTTTCATTTCGAGATTCCGGTCAAAATCCGACAACCGCGACTGAAGCAGTGTTGAAAGGGGTGCAGCACTCTTATGAGATTCTGTATCCGACGCGGTGACGAGTATGAATCTTCTCCTTGTATGTCTTGTATTACAAGACATATGAGGGCTTCATTTTTCTTGGTTTAATTTCACGCATCATCTACGCTCTTAACTCGAACTGCCTACCCTTAACCCAAGGATACCTATGCAACACTTTTCTTCTTATTCTCACGCATCTATGGGAACAGCGCAAACTGTTATGCCGCCTACCTTCCCCTATCGTCCTCTTCTGGTCAGAGACCTTTCGACTCAAAGAGCTGAGTTTGAAAAGATCAAGTCTGGAGCTGAGAGGGTTTCAGAGCGGATCTGCCAATTATTTCATCTCTTCAAAGAGGTCCAAGCAACAAGTGAAGGTGATTCATCACATCAATTATTACAAGAGATTCAACGAGAATTCGAAGCGATTGTCGAACCTTTCGAAAGAAGCAAGGAGATTCAAAAACTCATCGATCTGATCCAAGGGGTCGAGAAAGCCGAAAATCATAAAATGTATCAACGCAGGGATTCGCAGCTTCCTTCCATATCAACCTCGTATCGTCATGTGGCCTATCATCGCCTTGAAGCAGAGCGTTATAAGAACATCGCAACAAGGCTCAATACTGTCTTCAGAGAGCTTCCCTCTTGGTTAAAAGAGGCTCTGTTGCAAAAACTTCAGATCTCATCTGTCAGGGTAGATTTGATTGAGATTAATACTCAAGACAACAACATGGTCCCTACCCCACTGGTGATTTGCAAGGCATTAAGAGAACTCTCTCCCGACGTTCCTTTTGACTGTAGGTACTGCGAAGCATTTATTCATGAGTATCAGAGGCAAATCCAAGAAGGACTTTCTCAACAGGGGGCCTCTTCTCAATCACAAAAAAATCTCAGCTTAGTGGATGATGCTAAGGCTCTATTTGCTAAGCGCCTTCTTCCTTTTGACTCCTCACGCTTTCCTCGTCACCAAAAGGAAGCCCTTTTGAATGAGCGCTTTCAATCATTGGCCACCAAGCTGTTTGAAAGTGGGTATTATGACCTTGCGCTGCAAGCCGTCGAAAGAATGGGCCCCTATTCGGGAAACATCTTTGTTGAGATGGCTTTTGTGGCAATAGAACAGAACAAATTGGAAATTGCAAATTGGGTTGTAACACGAATAGTTGCGGAGGATTTGCCCTTGGTTGCGACTTCAAAGAAGATTGAGGGGGCCATCCTCACACTTCATGTATTCATCGAACGGCAATTGGATGACTATCTCCTTTTCTTGAAAATCGTAGAGAACTTAACTGAGCATCGACAGAGTGTAAAACTCCTATCTCTTTTGCAAGCACTTCCCAACTATGCCCGTATTCAAAAAAAATCTTGGTGTGGCGCCCCTGAGGGAGAGGTTAGAATCAAAGATGAGGCGCTCAAGATCCTCAATGCAAAAGCTGGCTGGTCTTGATTGTACTTCGCGAAGCGTTTGGAGTGCGGAAGTCCTCTTCCGCTTTATTCTAGATCAATTTCTCAGGCATTCGTTTCTCCAGAATTACTCTATCGCTTCGCGTCTCCAAAACTCTCCATGCCTTCGCGAAGCGTTTGGAGTGCGGAAGTCCTCTTCATACGCGTTAAGCTAACATAATACACCTAATTTTAATAATTTACAATTATACACATACTTCATAATAACTCTCAAACGCATTTGCCCGCTGT
>JAGVJP010000063.1 GCA_020051075.1 Parachlamydiales bacterium | reverse complement strand
CTGGGTATGAATAAGTTAAATATCGCAGCCTGAAGGGTTGCAAGAGGGCAAAGGTTTTAGACTGATGCGCATGGCAAAAAGATGTGGGTACAAGTATGCGCGTGAAGGGAGCTCCGCAACCGGAACGTGGGGTCAAGGCGCAGACCAATCCAGAGCTGCGGTAGCAGCGAAAGAAAAACGGGCAATTCTCGTTGCCAGAACAAGCACTGGGAAGATGTGTATAAAGATAAGGCCGTCAGGCCTGGGAATATTCAAACCCAAATGATGAGCTCTGAAAGGGCGGCACATCATTTAAAGCCCATTGTCCCTTACCCTTAGGGCTATTTTATTTTTATCGATGGATCACAACATGCGCAATAACTAGCTCAAAATACGGTTTAGAACAATATTTTATCTTTTGAACAAGCAAAAACAGACAATCTCATTTGAAATAACCAAAAAAAATGTCAAACTTTGTTTTTTGAAAAAAAAAATTTTATTTTATAAACACTTGATTTTGAATAAGTAACGACAAGAAAAAAAATATTTCTCAATTTTTTTTTGAAAACATGTTGACAAAAACATCTGTCACATACAACATGTTTTTCTTGATAGCATCAAACCAACGTGTAAACAAGATGATTGAGTTGAAGGCAGACATGGAACCAGAACTTGCAAGAGAAATTTACCTCGACCAAGTTCCACTTTTTTTACATTCGTCATACTACGAAGTTTGCGAAAAACTTCACAAATGGATCGCCCGCTTCCCGCAATCCACAGATAACTCCATCTATTCCGACCTCTTCCTTTTCTATTTGATTGCCTCGCGAAAATACTTAGACCACCGCAACTCTGCTCATCTGTTCCGCGTTGTGCTGGCAACGAACCTCATGCAGAAAAAACTGCTACGAAAAACAACCCTTCTCCCTAATGAAAGACACCTAGAAGTCCGCCTGGTCTCCATCGCGCTACAATTTCCCTTCTCATCGAAGCCAGTGTTAGGCTGCCTCATCGGTTTCAATGTCATGGATAGATATGAGCTCTTCGATGAAGAAAACATCGTTTTGGCTCTGCAAAAGCACCTCCCCATCCCTCACTTGAGATTGGTCAAAGAAAGTTCCTATCACCATACGTCACAGCATAAAAACCTGAAAATCTTCTACTTCGAGATTGAGAAAAAAGATGCGACTCCCTTCTCGCTCAATGAAAAAATCCTCCTCAATGACTACTTAACGCAAAAAGTCTCAAACAGCATCCAGAAGCTTTCTCCTTCCATTTACATGGGATTGAACGAAGAAGAAGTTTATAAAAATATCCTCGTCTTGAGCCAAGAAATCCAATCTCAAGAAGATATCCCTCAAGCTTGCATCCATCTAGACCAGCAAACAGGGACTGAGATCGTCTTCCGCATCACATTAGTGCACATCTCACCATTCCACCGCTTCTCTTTAAAAGACTGCTTCTACAACACAAAATTTGTTTCAGAAAAGATCATCACTGTTAGACACATTGACAGCCACCCGATCGAAGCACACATCTTCCAAATCCACCTCCCTCGTGATTCTTCTCTCCTAAGATCCGACGGTTCGCTCAACTATTACATCGCTCGACAAAAAGTTGCTGCTCTCATCACCGCTGCGATCGGAGAATTCCGCGATTATAATGGTGGGATCATCATCAAACAACAAGAGCTGCTGCAAGATTTCAAAGAGCGCTTCCCTGGAATCACTCAGGACGATCACGAACTCCTCGAAACGTTTTTCTATGCCTTGACCCCATTAGAAAAACAAGCTGTCTTACATCAGGACATTTTAGAGACGCTATTCAAATATTTTCTAGAGACCTACAGACAAAAAATCTCAAAAAACTCGTCTTATAAAATCAAAACCTTCCGAAAAGATGATCAAGTCTATTTATTTGTCCAAGCAGAAGGATCTTCTCTCGAAGAGACCTTATTAAATCTGCTTAAAGAAGAAACCTTCAGCCATTTAGATATCGCTTACAATTTTATCAATTACTCTGGCAAAACATTTTTTAGCTGTGTCTTCCCTGAAGCTGAAGCCGAAGATGTCGACACGTTCATCAACAGCGTCAGCCAGACTCTCCATCAGTGGCAAGAAAAGAGGAAAAATCAACAGGTGCTCCGGATTGGCTTTGAATACTCGATCTTCTCCTTAGATCCTCGTATCGGTGGAGAATCTGTATCGGGAGAACTGATCCGTCTTCTCTTCGAAGGGCTCACCCGCTTCAATCTCAATGGACAGGTGGAAAATGCTGTCGCCGAAACCATTCAGATCTCCCCTGATCTGAAGAGCTATACCTTTAAACTCCGTTCCACAACATGGAATGATGGGAGTCCTGTTTCTGCCTACGACTTCGAATATGCTTGGAAAAAGATTTTATCTCCTGATTTTAAGACAACTTTTGCCTACCTCTTCTTCCCAATCAAAAATGCTGAAGAGGCTAAAGAGGGAAAAGTTTCTGCGGACGACATTGGGATTCACGTCCTCGATGACCGCACATTAAAGGTAGAACTGGTTAGTCCAACTCCTTATTTCCTTCAGTTAACAGCACACCCTCTCTACTCCCCAGTCCATCGACACATTGACCAACAGCATCCACAGTGGTCCTATCAATGTGAACATAACTACCCATGCAACGGGCCATTCCAACTCAAATTGAACCAACCCTCTCAAGGCTTCCAGCTAATCAAAAATCCTCTCTATTGGGAAAACAATCAAATTGTCTTGGATCAAGTGATCTTCTCTCACCTCAGCCCAACTCAAGCAATGCAAGCCTTCCAAAATAATGAGGTCGATTGGGTTGGTAATCCATTTGGGGGATGGCAATCATTTTATAAACCTGAGGAAAATGAAAGAATCCTCTCGTTTACAAATAGCCTTGTGTGCTGGTGCGCAATGAGTTTAAATTATCCTCCCTTGAAAAATATCAAATTACGACAAGCCTTTGCTTACGCCGTTCAACGGGCCAAGATTGTTTCGGAAGCATTCCTCCCGATCAATCCAGCCTTCTCAATCCACCTACCTAACAAGAACGAGCAGCGAGGCTGCTCATTTCCAGATTTCGATCCGGATAAAGCACGACAATTGATGGATGAGGCTTTGGATGAGTTAAATATGACCAAAAGAGATCTCGCTCCTTTAAGCCTGATGTTCGTGGAAAAAGGAATACGGGAATATACAGCCAAATGCTTAAAAGAGCAGTTTCAAGAGTGTTTTGGTATCAAATGTGAACTCAAAGCTCAAACATGGAATACGATGTTCAAAAAGCTGAGCAAAGGGAATTTCCAGATCGCTTTGATGCATTGGCAGCCTTGGGTCGACGATCCTATTTATACGCTATATTCATTCAAATCAAGAAATCAAGAAATCAATTTTACAAAGTGGCAACACCCACAATTTAAAGAATTCATTGAACTGGGAGAACATGAAGTGAGCCCTTTTCAACGTTCTACTTACCTCTTAAACGCAGAAAAAATTTTGTGCGAAGAGGTTCCTGTTTTCCCATTATTTTATCAGCCTAATCAGGCATTGATAAAGAAAGATTTGCAAGTCACTTATCGAACACCTACTGGGCCTTTCAATTTGGCTAGAGGGTATTACAAAATAAAGGAGCGCTAACATGTCACAAGAAGCTATTTTAGATTTTGAGCTAACCAAACTGAGTAGGGTCAATCAGGAAATCCAAAATCATCCTGCTTGGGTGGGTCATATTCCTGGATTAAAGGCAGAGAAAATGCTCAGGGGTTTGAAAATCCCTTACCTCTATGTTTTACGTGCCGGAGAACAGGCAGAAAATGACGAAGAGAATCATGCGACATATTATTATGTCACATTCATTCATTCAGACGGTCATGTCAGACACCAACCATTCGTCGTCACAATGACCGCTGAAGGATGGTGCTGGGAAAATTACTGTCCAGGAGGACCTTGCGCCGAGCATGAGTTATTCAATGATGTGGCTCTTCATCGAATTATGCATTGCAATGAAGGGGAATGCACACCTTATCTCTTCGGAAAGGAATAATCAGTTCAAAACCAATGCAAAGATTATCTGAGAGACCATCTCTCTTGTTAGATGGGAAAATAAAAGGATTGCTCCTCCTTTTCTTTCCCATCTTATTGATGACCTTTTCAAACTGTCTTTTTCTTTTTATCGAAAAAATATTTCTCGGACAACTATCTTCAGAAGCAATGACAGCTGCCGTCAGTGCCGCTTATGCCTGCCAGGTGACGCAACTCCCCACTGTTGCTCTAGCCATGATGGCTCAGGTTTGTGTTGGAAGATGGTACGGAGCTCAAGAATGGACATCGATTGGTCCAGGAATCTGGCAATTCATCTGGTTTTCTCTTCTGTCCATGTTGATCACTGTCCCGATCGGATTGCTTTATGAGAGATATTACTTTCATGGGACCTCCATTGAAGCCATTGTGTTGCCCTATTATCGAACACTGCTTTCGATTAATTTCCTATTTCCCCTTGCAGCCACCCTCTCTTGCTTTTTTCTTGGACAGGGTAAAACACGACTCATATTAGTTTTAACATTAATTTCACAAGGGATAAAAATCCTCTTCGCCTATCTATTCATTTTTGGCTGGGGGAATCTGATCCCCGCATGGGGGTTATTAGGAGGAGTTTTTAGCACTTTCCTTGCACAAGGGGGATTCTGCTTAGTGTTGCTGGGTGTTTTTCTGCAGCCCGATTTTAAGAAAATTTACAGTTCTAGCAATTGGACATTTAAACCCAAACTCTTTTGGGAATGCATCCAACCGGGAATCTTAAGAGCGATGAATCGAGTTCTCATCATCACCAGCTGGGCAGCCATCGCTCACCTCATGACAACTAAAGAGGAGGATTACCCACTCGTTCTGTCGGTGGGTGGGACGTTATTTTTGTTTCTCCCCTTCTTAGGAGATGCCACTTGTCAAGCACAAATCACAGTGGTTTCCCACCTTTTAGGGTCAAAGCGCTACTTAGAGTTAAACCGAGCGTTTAGATCTGGATTAACGATTGTATCCACCACTATTATTCTCTGTGGCATTCCACTCGTTGTTTTCCCCCTTCAAACGTTCGACCTTCTCTTCTCCAAAGTTGAGATGACTCCAGAATCGATCAAAAATGTCTTCCTTGGCGTATGGGCATCTTTTGTATTTTCCACCTTTGCATGCATTCCGATCAGCTACGTTTTGGCCTTTAAAGACACCAATTTCTCGTTGTTTATGGGATTAATGTGCTGGATGATTGGATATCTATTCATGTATGTTGCAATTGAGGTTTTCGTGATTCCAGCAGATCAGTTTTGGTCGATGCTGGCGATCACGTATGCGGTTAACGCTCTCCTTTACCAATGGCGCATGAAAAAGCTGGAATCGGCCTTGCCCATGACGGCAAGCCCTCACCTTGAAGCCACACCATAAACACAAATGTCCCAACCCCATCACAGGATACGCAAAAGAGACAAAACAGGATGGGCAGGATCGCTTCGCGGTAGGATAAGCAAGATAATAGGAAAGTCCAGTCAATCAAACAATAAAAGAAAAGTTTATCTCCTTTTTATCATCATCTTTCCTATCCTTCCCATCCTGTAAAATATCCTGTCTATCTTGCCGCGAAGCGATCCTGCCTATCCTGTTTTGTCCCTTTTGCTTATCCTGTTGCTTGCTATCCTGCATATCTTTGATCAACGAGGTTCCCAGCTAGGAAACCGCTTTTCCCCCTTCCCAGCAGTGATTTGAGTGGGTTCGGGCTGATTGAGGTTGATCAGGAAGAGGTCGCCATTGTTTTGGTCTGATGAGTTATAAACGAGATGGAGGCTATTAGGCGCCCACGAGGGGTTTTCCTTATTGCCTGGACCTTCCGTCACCTGTGTTTCTTTTTTAGATTTGAGGTCATACACCCAGATCTGTCGATCCCCATTCCCCCGCGCGCAGTAGGCGATTTTGCTGCCATCAGGCGACCAGGCTGGCGCGGAGTTCTCCCGATTTCGTTTGGTGATGAGGGTGGGGTGAACACCCCTTAAACTCACACCTGGATCAGGAATCGGCATCACATAGATTTTTGGCGAGCCATCCTTATTGGAGACAAAAGCCACCTGCTTGCCATCTGGACTGATCGTTGGAGATCCCTGCGTCGCCTGTTTCGCAGAGAAAATCTGGTAGGGTTTCCCCTGCGCACCTTGTTCAGGAGAGAAAGGCTGGAAGAAGAGATCGGGGTTGCCTGTGACATCGCTGATGAAAGCGACTGCATCTCTTTGGCGCGAGATGGATGGCATAAACTGGTTCCCCAGTAGAGAGATGATCCGTTGCGGTTTCCCCCCTTTTAATGTCGATAGGTAGATTTTTGGTTCACCTTGCTGATAAGAGACGTAGAGGAAACCGCCTGGCTTGAAGCCAGGTTTGGGAGGCAGGTAAACAGGGGTAATGGAGAAAGAGTTGTCATGCGTTAACTGACGGGCATTCGCCCCATCATAGTCAATTTCCCAAATTTCTGAAATCCACTTGCTGCTATCGAGAGAGTTTTTCACTGTCATCGCATAGAGGAGATGGGTCGAAGCGATCCCATCGGCTCCAAATAGCGTGCGATGGATGAGATCAGCGGTGCGATGAATGGTCCGTCTATCTACCGCAAAATTCCCAGACAACGTCAAAGGGGCAGAGGTTTTCAAGGCTTTCTTTTGCACATCCAAGATCGCAACGGCTAAAGACTGCTCTTCAGCTTCCAACTTGACAACATAGGAAAGATGACGCCGTTTCCATAGATCAATCGATGCAAGCTGCGCTGGCGGCGTGCTTCGTCCAGCCTGGTCGCAATCGGCAAGCGCTTGAACGACGAGGGTAACGCCGTTGTGATTCAAATCAAACGCTAGAACCTCTTCAAGTTTGTCTAAATAAGTCTGATCAAAATGGGAAGCCCTCCCCTCGATAGGCAATAGATATAACGGTTCAAGGCTGCTTCCTGTGGCTAATTCAACCACAGTAGGCTCTTCCTCTATTGCGGCAAACAATCCTGAGAAAACAAAGGGGCAGAGCATACAGGTAAATCGAAACAGAAATATCATATATATGTAACCTAAGAATGATTTTTTAAGATGAATGAGAACGTGCACTGCAATTCTCCTTTAAACTGTTGGCCAAAAGGGGGAAATGATAGCATAGGGATGTTTTTTTCTACATAGGCTCTATTTTTTGAACTTTGACTATTCACAATCTCAACTTTAATCACCTTTCCGAGGTGATCGAGTGTCAGCCGCATCGTGACTGCCCCATATTCTGGCAACTTCAACTCGGACTTGAGAGTTTTTCCCACCTGGTCGCGATAATTCACCTCTTGCACACCCCAAGTGTCCCCTTTTTCCCCTGGATCAGACAACCAAACATCTATTGATAAACTTTCGATGGCTTTCGGGTCTGCCACTTGTTCTAGACTGGTCCGATCTGGCTGGTGATGCATCTGCTCGCGCGACTGTTTAGATTTCCCTAATGCCCCTAAAGCCACAGCGAGCCGTTCCTGCTTGACCTTTTCTTCTTCAGCCTTTTTTCGATTCAATTTTTCTGTTTCGGCTTTTTCCCGCTGCTGTTTCTTCTTCTCTAGTTCGGCTTTTTCATCGACCTGTTTTTTTTGAGGCTGGGCAGGTGCTTTAGGTTTAGCAACATTGGCGGGAGCCGGCTTGGCTGGTGCAGCAGTTTTTTTAACAGCTTCAGGTTTTTGGACCGGTTGAGTCAGCTCAGTTTTTTTCACTTCCTTCTGCTCTGACTTCGCTGGTGGCGGCGGAGCTTTCGGCTTAGCAGGGGAAACTTCAGGTGCTGCTGCAACTTTTTCATTCTGTTCTTTCGTTCCAGCCTCCGGTAAAGGACGGGGCGGCACAGGCGTTGTCAGTTGAATGCGCTGTTGTGAATTTAATTGGACTGTTTGGACAATCACTTTTGCCTTCTTTTTCAGCTGGGGTTCAGCAGGAGAATAGAATAGTACAAAGGCGATTGCCCCAAGGTGGATCGCAACGACGATCAAAGCGGTCAACACCCAACCTTGTCTCGGCTGTTGGCTTAACAAAGATAATGAAGGGTCGTAAGAGGATGCCATCTAAATTCTATGAAGGTTTTAAAATAATGTCGATCTGAGAGAACCCTGCTGATTCAACAGCATTTTTTACCAATTGATAAGTCCCAAAATAGGCGCGTCGATCATGAAAAACTTGAGGACGGGCCTGTGGATAATGTCTCTTCGCGTCTAGCAGCAACGCCGTCAACTCTGTGGGCGAGACAATTTGATCGTTAAAACGGATCGTATTGTCTTGAAGAACATGAATGGTGATTGGGCTACTCTCCTGAACAGAGTGCGCTTGACCCAAACCTGCCAGCGGAGCATCAGCCAATTCCACACGATCAAGCTCGAGGAGAGGGGCAATCACAATGAACATAATCAAGATCACAAACACAACATCGATCAATGGCGTTAAATTGACCGTTGGCTCTTCATCAGCTAATCGACTGGGAAAAACTAGACGGCTCCTCGTCATCTTAATTGTCCACTCTGCGGTATTGCATTTCAACAGCAGCTAAAATATCGTTTGAAAATCCATCCATTTCAGTTGTAAACTCCCGGATAGAATTTTTTAAGTAATTCAACCCAATTAAAGCAGGGATCGCATCAAGCAATCCCAAGACTGTCGTTGCCAATGCAAGGGATAATCCCCCAAGGACCATCTGATGTGTGCTGCCAGCCGCCTGCGACTGCATCTCTGAAAACGTGGTAAGAATTCCCCATACAGTCCCAAGCAGCCCTAAAAAAGGGGCCAAACTCACTGTCGTCGATAAGATATAGAGGTTTTTCTCTAAAAATTTCACTTGGCGGGCCACTTGCGTCGATAAGTGAGACGCCACGTAATCCATATCGCTTAAAGACAATGATGTCGGAGAAAGCTGACTCTGCCCTCCTCCCTCCTGCTGCGCCTCGCTCTGCATGAGCTTATTGAAATGGCGGTTTTTGGCCAAAACATCTAAACACTGCTTTTTTAAAACCTGGTAGAGATCCAAGAAAGGGTTGACTTTCTGTCGTTTCTTCATTCCTTCACAATCTAAATTAAGAGGATTCAATTTCTGCAGGAGGAATGCCTCATAGAACTGACGCGCATGTTTCTTCGCTTGATGCGTCACCCAGAGTTTATGTAATAATACAGTCCAACTGCAAATTGAAAGAGCGTATAATCCTAAAAAAATTAGTTTACCCAAAACGTCGGATCCCGAGTAAGCTTCAAAAAAAGGATTACCATTTAGCAGAATGGTGTTTACATACATTTACAATTCCTTTATAATTTGACTATGAAAATAATAACTTTAATACTTATCCGGATTCTTATGTTAGGGTTGAATTTACAAGCATTTTTTCTGAAATTACCCTATTTGTCAAGAACTGTGATGACTCTTCAGCAATTCTCCCAGATGCTAGAAATTTTGCTGAGGGCCGCTAAACCAAGGAGCTGAATTTGATGCTGTTTAACCGTTTAATGGAAAGTAACAATCCACCGAAAACCAACATTAGGCTGCTATGGCTCCTTTTACTCATCGCCGGTTTTGCCTTATTTCCTCTTCAAGGAACCGAAAACAAGGACAGAACCGAAGCTAATCAACCTCATGTGAAAGTTAAAATGCTTCAAGAAGAGGAGACGATTGCTCCAGGCCGCCCGTTTTGGGCTGCTATCCATCTAACCATTGAACCGGAATGGCATGTCTATTGGAAAAATCCAGGCGACGCCGGTGTCCCAGTAAAAGTTGAATGGGCCCTTCCCCCTGGATTTACCGCCAGCCCCCTCGAATGGCCATTCCCAGAGAAATTTTCTTTTGAAGATCTGACCGGCTTCGGCTATGAAAACGAAGTGACTCTTCTCACTCAGATCACTCCACCTAAAGAACTGCAAGAAAACAAAGACCACCCCTTGAAGGCAAAGATCTCTTGGCTTGTCTGCTCTCCGACATCTTGCCAACCGGGAGAGAAAACACTGGAAATTCCTCTAACGGTGAGCGCAGCTGCCGCCAAGGCCAACGGACTCAGCGCCTCCTTATTTGCAAAAGCGAAAGAAAAAATCCCTGTCAAACATCTCACCCTACCATCAACCAGAAAAGAGGGTTTTATCCAACTGGAACTCCCCCAAATCGACAGTCTCTTCGATGACAACGCGCAGCAACACATCTATTTCTTCCCTGAAGAACAAAATCAACTCGACCTCTCGTGGCCTCAAACAATCACCCAGAGTGAAGGAAATCCGAAACGGCTTGTTCTCAACATGAAAGAGGGTGATGAAGAGGCGGCCCAAACCGAAAAATTACAAGGCATCCTCATCCTGCCCATTAAAAAGCAGAACGGAGAAATCGGGATCGAAGCCATCGCGATTGACAGCCAAATGAACAACCTTAACACAACCGAACTCACCCTAGCTTCCGTTCCTAGCAGCAACATTCGCCATGTGGAACAGACAGCGTCTGAAACTTCCTCCGATGGACATTCTTTTGAAGGGGGCTTAGCCCTCGCCTTAGCTTTTGCTTTTATTGGAGGAATGATCTTAAACTTGATGCCCTGTGTCTTGCCTGTGATGTCATTCAAAGTGATGGGTTTCGTCAAAATGGCAGGGCAAAGCCGGTCTCTCACTTTCCGCCATGGATTGATCTTCTCTCTTGGCGTCATCGTCTCGTTCTGGGCGTTAGCTTCAGCGATTCTTTCCTTACGGGCGTATGGACAAGTTGTCGGATGGGGATTCCAATTGCAGCATCCCCTCTTTGTGGTCGTTTTAGCAACGATTTTATTTATCTTTGCTCTGAGCCTCTTCGGCCTCTTCGAATGGGGCATGTTCCTCTCGTCTTGGGCGGGAGAAAAGCAGGTCCAACAAAAAAATCGCTCGTCGGACGGCTACGCAAGCTCATTCTTCAGCGGCGTCCTCGCCACTGCGGTCGCCACGCCATGCACAGGCCCATTTCTCGGCTCGGCTGTCGGCTTCGCCCTCACCCTCCCGGCCTTCCAGGCATTGCTGATCTTCACCTCTCTGGGAATGGGAATGAGCTTCCCCTACCTCCTTCTAGCCGGATTCCCCGCCTGCCTCAAGTTTTTGCCTAGGCCAGGACCCTGGATGGAAACGTTCAAACAGCTGATGGGCTTCGTCTTGATGGCCACAGTCCTTTGGCTCCTCTGGGTTTTCAGCGCTCAAACCAATAGCTTTTCTATCATCTGCCTATTAGCGGGATTTTTCCTCCTCTCTATAAGCTGCTGGATCTATGGAAAAGGGTGTGTCCCTTCGATCAGCAAGAAGAAACGGGTTCTCGCTTTTGGCTTCGTCGCACTCTTCGCCTTCCTCGGAGTCAAGTCGATGCTCTTTCCTGTCAACACCTGGGATGTCGAAGACACCCCTTCAAAACAAGAAGGGCACTCATTGTCAGGATGGCAGAATTTCTCACCTGAACTCGTCGCACAGCTGAAACAAGAGGGACGGCCAGTTTTAATCGATTTCACCGCGAAATGGTGCTTGATCTGCCAAACCAACCACCTCGTCCTAAACTCAGGCGAAGTAGTGAAGTCGCTGGACAATGCAGGCGTCGTTCGTATTAAAGCCGATTGGACTAAAAACGACCCGGCGATTACCGAAGAGCTAAGGAAGTTTGGACGGAACAGCGTCCCCCTCTATGTCTTATATAAGCCCGGAGAGGCAAAAGCAACGATCCTTCCTCAGGTGCTGACACCAGATGTTGTCCTCAGCTACCTCGAAGATGCAGAATCAAAAGAAGAAATTGCGTTGAACGAATGATGTTTTTCGATTCTCACGCCCATTTAACGAGTTCTCAACTCTTCGAGAACGTAGAAGAAATTTTAATCAGGGCACAGGCAGCAGGCATCGACGCCATCGTTAACATCTGCACCGACCCTCTCTCCCTTGAAAGAGGGTTGCTGCTATCGCAAAAGCACCCGTGGATCTACCAAGCTGCTGCAACCACCCCTCACGACGTCGAAAAAGAGGGCGAAGAAGCCTTTGACCCCATCGCAACAGCCGCCCGGCAGGGGCATCTCGCCGCTGTGGGAGAAACAGGGTTAGATTATCATTATGAATACTCTAACAGGCAAATTCAGAAACACTTCCTTCGCCGCTACCTCCAACTCGCTTTGGAATGCCAGCTCCCTGTCATCATCCATTGCAGAGAAGCCTTCAATGACCTGTTCCAAATTCTGGATGAAGAATACCGAGTGGGTGGTAAGCTCGGCCCAGGGGTCCTTCACTGCTTTACCGGGACGATGACGGAGGCTGAAGAGCTCATCGCCAGGGGATGGTTCATTTCGATGAGCGGAATCGTCACCTTCAAAAAAAGTGTGGAGCTTCAGGAAGTGGCCCGTGCCATTCCTCTGGATCAGCTCCTCATCGAAACCGACGCCCCCTACCTTGCTCCACAAACTAAGAGAGGAAAGACCAACGAACCTGCCTACGTCGCCGAGACAGCTGCTTTCATCGCAGCATTGAAACAGGTTCCCGTCGAAACCGTTGCTGCTGCAACAGCAGCCAACGCCCGCTTACTATTCAAGATCGACAAGATCAACAACAAAACAAGATAAGCAAAAGGGACAAACAGGATAGGCAGGATCGCAGGCTAACTCGCTTTTCGTGCCCGTGCCAGATTGTCCTTTTTGCTTATCTTGTCCTGTCCTTTTTGCTTATCTTGTTCTGTCCTTTTGCTTATCCTGTTGATCTGTGATTCACGATCCTTGAATGATATTGCCAAGAATGTTACAAGATTGATCTACTAATTTTTATTTGAAAGCTTATGCCCTACTACTATAATGCACCACCTATCCCAAAAGCTTTTATCTGGCGGCGCTTCCATTCCCTCACAGGACTGTGGCTCGTCCTCTTCCTCATTGAGCACCTCCTGACAAATTCACAAGCTGCTCTATACATCGGCGACGATGGCAGCGGCTTCATCAGAGCCGTCAACTTCCTCAAAGACCTCCCCTACCTTCAAGCCATCGAAGTTACCCTCATCGGCATCCCCCTCGTCATCCATGGCTGGTGGGGCATCAAATACCTCCACACCGCTAAATACAATTCTTTCTCCTCTGACGGCACCACCCCTTCCCTACCCGAATACCCCCGCAACCGCGCCTACACCTGGCAGCGGATCACCTCCTGGATTCTCCTCGTCGGCATCATCGCCCATGTCGTCCAGATGCGCTTCGTCGAATACCCCACTCCCATCCAGGTCGACAACCACCATTATTACACTGTCAGCTTAACCCAAGACGCTGGTTTATCTTCCCTCGCAGAACGGCTGGATGTTAAACTGACGGCCGATCAGAACCAGGTGACCGCCCTCTCTCCCAACTTCGGCACGGCGGTCCTGCTCATGGTCAGAGAGACATTCAAAAGCCCTCTGATGATCTTCCTCTACACAGTCTTCGTCTTAGCAGCCACCTTCCATGCTTTCAATGGACTGTGGACTTTTATGATCACCTGGGGCATCACCCTAACAACAGCTTCACAGCGGCTGATGCGCAAGTGTGCCGTCGTTTTAATGGTGCTCATCTCCTTCCTCGGATTAGCTGCCATCTGGGCCACCTATTGGATCAATCTAAAATCGTGAAAGGGAGCATACTATGGCAAAACATAAAGATGTAATCGTCGTCGGAGGCGGCCTCTCAGGTTTATCTGCAGCCATGCGCCTGGCTGAAAATGGCTGCCATGTCAAAATCGTCTCTGTCACTAAAGTGAAAAGATCCCATTCCGTTTGTGCCCAAGGGGGCATCAACGCCGCCATCAACTCCAAGGGAGAAGGAGATTCTCCGCTCATCCATGCCTATGACACCATCAAAGGAGGAGATTTCTTAGCTAACCAACCTCCCGTTTTGGAGATGTGCCTTGCAGCCCCACTCATCATCCAGATGATGGACCGGCTAGGATGCCCTTTTAACCGCACACCAGAAGGCACATTGGACTTCCGCCGCTTCGGAGGAACGCTCTACAACCGCACAGCTTTCTGCGGAGCTTCAACAGGCCAGCAGCTCCTCTATGCTCTAGACGAACAAGTCAGAAAACATGAGTCACTAGGTCGGATTGACAAATATGAATCGCACGAATTCATGCGGCTGGTTCTAGACAGCCAAGGCATCGCCCGTGGCGTCATCTTGATGGACCTCTTCAACATGAAGTTATTTGTCCTCAAAGCCGATGCCGTCGTCGTCGCAACAGGAGGCATCGGCGTCATCTTCAAAAAATCGACCAACTCAACCTTCTGCACCGGAGCAGCCAATGGCCGGCTCTTCAAACAGGGGATGTTCTATGCAAATGGAGAGTTCATCCAAGTGCACCCGACAACGATTCCAGGCATCGATAAGCAAAGGCTGATGTCTGAGTCAGCACGAGGAGAGGGTGGGCGCATCTGGGTGTGGGGCGACGAAACGAAGAGGATTGCAATCCCCGATGGACGGGAAATCCCCTGCGGCAAGACCGGTGAGCCCTGGTATTTCCTTGAGGAGCTCTACCCTGCCTTTGGCAACCTCGTTCCAAGAGATATCGGCTCCAGAGAGATCCTCCGCATCTGCGAGATGGGGCTTGGCATCGACGGAGAGATGCAGGTCTACCTGGATGTGTCACACCTCTCCCAAGAGAAAAAAGATAAACTGAAAGCCATTTTAGATATCTACGTTAAATTCACCGGAGAAGATCCAAAAAAAGTCCCAATGAAGATCTTCCCTGCCATGCACTACACGATGGGGGGCGCCTGGGTCGACTGGCCTGCTGCCGACGACGCTGACAGGTTCGACCGCTATCGCCAGATGACAAACTTGCCAGGCTGCTTCAGCGTCGGCGAAGCCGACTACCAATACCATGGAGCCAACCGCCTCGGAGCCAATGCCCTCCTCGCCTGCATTTTCAGTGGACTCGTCGTCGGCGATGAAGTCCCCCGCTACATTGATAACCTCGCTTCATCAGCTAACGACACCCCTTCGACGGTCTATGAGAACGCCCTCCGCCTTGAAGAGCAACTCAAGACCGACCTGCTCAATCGGCAAGGACCTGAAAACATCCACCATCTCCATGACGAATTATCCGATTGGATGATTCGCTATGTCACGGTCAAGCGGGACAACAGCGACTTAAGAAAAACCTTAGACAAGTTGAAAGAGCTGAGAGAGCGTTACCAACGAATTTCTCTCGACGACAAAGGACAATTTGCCAACCAAACCTACGCCTTCGCCAACCAATTCGGACCGATGCTAGAGGTGGCGATGGTGATTACCAAAGGCGCCCTGCTGAGAGACGAATTTCGTGGAGCCCATTTTAAACCAGAATTTCCTCAAAGAGATGATGAAAATTGGTTGAAAACAACGCTCGCTTCCTATAATCAAAATGAGGATGAACCTGTCATCACCTACGAAGCCATCGACATGCGCCATCTGCAGCCGATCCATCGGGATTATACCCATGCGAAGAAAGTGGAGCCAAAGCTAGAAAATGTTCCGTCAACGATCAAATTGCCTCTGTGAGAAAACATGTTATGAGTAGCACCGACGACATCTACACCTTGAAAATCTATCGCGGTGAACCTGGCCGGCAATACTGGGAAGAATTTGACCTCAAATGGATCCCTTCAGCCAATATCATCTCAGCTTTAATGGAAATCCAGCGAACCCCTGTCAACCGAAAAGGAGAAAAAGTGAAGCCAGTGGTCTGGGAGTCTGGCTGCTTAGAAGAAGTATGCGGCTCCTGCTCCATGTTGATCAACGGCCGCCCAAGGCAAGCATGCACCGCCTTGATTGAGAATATCATCCAAGAATCTGGCAGCCGCACCATCCGCCTGGCCCCATTCTCCAAATTTCCGCTCATCCGAGACCTCATCGTCGATCGCACACGGATGTTTGAAGATCTGAAGCGAGTCCACGCTTGGATTGACATCGACAGTACCTACAACCAGGAGCCTGCTCCGCGCATCAGCCCCGAAAAACAGAAAATCATGTACTCGCTCTCGACCTGCATGACCTGCGGCTGCTGCTTAGAAGCGTGTCCGCAAGTGAATGACCGGTCGAAATTCATCGGCCCTGCCGCCATCTCACAGGTCCGTCTGTTCGATGCCAATCCCATTGGAGAAACCCAAAAAGCGGCACGCCTCCGCCCCCTCATGGAAGAAGGAGGAATCAGCGACTGCGGCAACAGCCAAAACTGCGTGCAGGTCTGTCCAAAAGAGATCCCCCTAGCCGACTCCATCGCCGAAGTGGGTCGCGCCGTCACTAAACAAGCCCTTGAAGACCTCTTCCGTTTTCCTGCTTAATAAAAACTATGGACCGCTTCCTTTGCATTAAAAAAAAGGGGGAAATACTCAAAAATCACCAAAATTCCTGAAAAACTCCTCACTCGGAGGACGAAAAAAGTTCCCGAGTGAACCTCATTTTTTTTAAAAAAATCTGTTTACAAGATCGGATTTCTTGCCTATGTTCTAGTTTAACGAACCCACTATTCCATATCGCAAACATCTTGAAATCAATAAGTTGCAAACTCTCTACACTGGGTTTTTTGAATCGCTTCAAATTGTTATGAAACCTAATTCTCTGGAGGAATTGTATGCCGCAAATCAATAAAAAAACTGATAAAATTTCTACTGCTGGACGACAGCCGAGAGTACAAAATAAAGAAGAACCGAAAAAAAACAATAACTTCCTCGGTTTCTTCGTCGAAGAAATCCAAGATCTCTATAGCGCCGAAAATCAAGTCCTCCAAGAACTCCCAAAAATGATGCGAGCCGCAGCATCTGACGAACTTAAAGACGCTCTCAATCAACACTATAAAAAAACACAAGATCAAGTCGAACGACTGGAACAGATTTTCTTCATCTTGGGTGTCAAAGAAAAAGAACGGTCATGCATCGGATTAACCGGCATATTCAAAGAAGGGCAAGAAGTGTTGACACGTCCGCAAACGACAGCTAAAGATGTCGCCATCATCGCAGCAACGCAGAAAGTCGAACACTATGAAATCGCAGCTTATGGAACAGCCAAACTTCACGCTAAATGCCTCGAACTCGGCGAAATCGCCAATCTCCTCAACGAAACATTAGACGAAAAATCTGCGACCGACAAAAGATTCACCAAAATGGCTGAAGGAGCATTGCTCACAACCAACCGCTCCTAATAACCCCCCACACATCAAGATGTCGCCCTTTCAGCGGCAATAGAGAAGGAACTATTCCCAGGCCTGACGAAGGTCTGGGTGAGTCGCTACCATTGCCCAGAATTTTTCAAGCAAAAGGTCGAGGAGAAACTTCGGGATTTTTCACCTTCAGCGGATGATGATTCATCATTGATAGTCAGGAACGATTCCGTTCATCACTCTTAGGCTATTCTTGACTTGTTCTGCAGTGTAGACGGTCAAGGGATGATTTTCAATCCTCTCATGCAAAACCTCTTGACTCAGACCAGGCTGTAGCCTAAATGTTCCTTGTGCGTAAAGATAACTTTGAGATTCTCCAAAATAAATCACCCAATTTCGATCTTGCTCGGAATATTCATAGTGAGTTGCACCACAACGTTCGCCAAATAGTGCTACAACCTCAGGAACTTCTACAGTCGGAACAGGGGTTAACATCCCACTTCCTCTGTTCGACAGTTTTGTTGGCATCAATGAGAGATTTTGCGGCTGCTTTGGCCGACGCTCATCGTAGTATGTTCTAACTTGCTCTGAAGTAAAGAACCTATTCGGATACGACGCATAGGCTACTTCAGGGACGATCTGTAGGTTTGGTATCAAAGCATAAACACCATTGCGTTTAAAACTGTAAGTTTTCTCTCCACAAAAAATATACCAGCAGTCAAACGACACCTGATGCATATAACTCGTCGCCCCATGCTCTTCCCCAAATACCAAAGCAAATTCTGGTGGAATATTCGTCTGATTATAAGGATCAGTCAGTAAACCTGCCGGCCTACACGCTGTCACTTCTGCCGCAATGAGCGATCCAGTTGTATCGAAGGGATAATGACAAGGCTCTGCATTATCCTCTCCGTCTGAAATGAAAAAGGTCGTCTGACTCTGATCGTTAATAAGAAACCAACCTCTGCGAAAGGTGTTCCCGTTTTCATCGGTAATTGTTTCTCGAACGTTCAGTTGTAAATAATGAGTTGCCCCCAAACGCAATCCTTCTTGATAGACCCCTTCTGGAACCTTAGACGCACGATTATCTGGCATGAGAAATTGGCGGTCTTGCAATTGTTCTGCATAATAATCCGCATCTTCTGGCTGAATACATTCACTGAGATCGATAATCTCATCAGCAGCGAGACCAACCTGTTCTTGAATCTCTAACCTCGAATCATAAGGCATGAATCCTACTTTAGTCGGTCCTTGTTCGTTTGCTTGAATCAAAAGCCACCCTTGACGAGATTCCGAACGTTTGTAATGCGTCGCACCCCAATCATATCCCACATCTAAAACACTCAGAGGAACTTCCGGCATACGTGCTGGCGCTGAAGTTGGGGTTGAGGTTGAGGTTGATGCGGGTGTTAGTGAGGGAGTAAGAAAAGGTGGCACCCTTGGAGTCATCGCTCGGAAGCGACGCAGACAATCACCAGCCCTGAAAAGATAAAGACCCAAGGCTATAATCACAGCAACAGCAACAAGCACGATCACTCCCTTTTTCGGAGAAGTGTTAAAGAATTGCTTTGCTCCAAGAACGGCATCACCCAATCGGAATGACGCATTACTACTTATATTCATAAAAAAACCTCTATTAAAATGCTTAATAAGGGTAAATTATATAGATTATCTCATATATTTACAAGCACCAAATGACTAACCTGTGTTTTAAAAAGAAACGGCCCAACCATAATCAATCCCCTGATTATGAGTTTAAGTATCAGCAACTTCCTACCACCTTTCCTATTCTCCACATCCTATAAAATCAGAATAAGGAGAAAGAAAGATGGTAGGGAAGCTCTGGGCAGTGTTTCTTCTTGATATAAGGGTCGACTTCGCTTGGTGGCTCCAGGCGCGTAAGGTGAGTTAGAAATATAAATGCCGCTTCGAGAAGGATTTAGAACGCTATCTGTCTTCGAGATGGTTGTTAACCCCTCGAACACCCTGCACCTGATTAATCAGGTCTACCACCTGGCGTTGAAGTTCAACTCCTTTCACATTCCCCTTTACCGTTACAATGCCATCATAGACGTCGAGTTCGAGATTCAGATGCTGATTCCATAACGGCTCGCCGCTAAGCTTATCCCGAATCCTCTTGATGATCTCCTCGTCCCCGCGCGAATTATAACGATCCTTAAACTCAATTTTATCGCCTTCGCCAGAATGTCCAGCCACAGTGAGCTGATTATTGAAACTGAGCACTCCACCCATCTGGCGCACTTTACCCTCAATAAACTCCTTATCTTGCTGCGTGGGAACTTCTCCCCAGAGGGAAACATGGCCTCGGTTAACGATCACTCCGATTCTGTCATATTTGTCGGATGAACTATCCAACACTTTAGTCCGTATCGATTCCGCCAGCTGCTCATCTTTCGGAGCTGAATACTGCCTTGCTGCGCTCATATTCGACTCTATTTCAGCCAGTAGCTCATCTCCTCGCTTATGATAGCGGTTCTTCACTTCAGGCCTCGGCTCCTGAGACGCAGAATTTTTTCCGTCATTTTTGCGCTGTTCAACACCACCATTTTGCTGACTTCCATACAGTGATGTCATCACTCCTATTGCTGCTACGACCACCCATCGCTTCATCGTCATCTCCCTCATTACATAGATTGTTGCCTCATTATCGGTATATACAGTGACGCCAGTATAGTTGCAAACCTTTAAAATGCCACCCCTACAGGACTCAAGGGATGGGAAAAGTTCCCCCTAGGGCGCCATCTCTCAAGGGCAAATCAAACGACTTAAAATTTTATTTTGATTAAATTCCAAATAAGATAAGATCACATTTAGAAAGGGTCTTCATAAAATGGTGGTTCCTCAGAATAATATAGTTGATGATATCACTACAATTTTCTGATCTATCTCCATGAAGACTTATTACTTAAAAAAGGAGTTTGTTATGTCTAAAAGAGAAAAATCAAAATTAAAGAAACCAGCTCAAACTGAAAAACATCAAGCTGCACCTGGTGTAGCAAAAGATCCTTCTTGTAAAACAGATTGGAGTGCAGATGCAAAACACTCCCATGGGAAACCTTGTTAATCTGATTTTCAACAGATTTCCTGAATAAAAAAACCCGAAGTTAGCCTTAGAGGCTAACTTCGGGTTTTTTTTTCAATCATGATCTAGTGAACAGATTTGAAAACCTTTCCCGACTATCTCGATCTCGCTCAGCTATAATCTGCTCCTCTTGAAGTCGAAGACTCCGTACATGACTCGAATCATTTTTTACCTGTTCTGGATTGAAGACTCGTGTGAAATCATTCTCCAACTTCTCATTAAGAACCTCTTGACTAAGGCCAGGGCGTAGAGTAAATGTATCTTGTGCGTAAACATAACTTTGAGATTCCCCAAAATAAATCACCCACTCATCTTCTGAAGTCCATTCATAATGAGTTGCACCACAGCGTTCGCCAAATTCTGCTATAATCTCGGGAACATCTCTACCCGTCGATGAGATCAACATTCCACTTGATCCGTTAGACGCACTGGATGCGATCGATGAGCGATTTTCCGGCTGTCTTGGCCGATGCTGCTCATAGTGTGCTCTGACTTGTTCTGGAGTAAAGAAATAGGGCTGATCCCATCTGTCCCAATCGGTTGCTTGAGGAGGATTCTCACGGCCTGGGAATGCAACAAACCAACCATCACGTTTAAAGCTATAAGTTTTTTTTCCGCAAAAAACTTCCCAACAGTTAAACGGCGGTTGATACGTATAACCTGTTGCCCCACGCTCTTCCCCAAACACCAAAACGAACTCTGGAGGAAAATTTGTCTGATTATCAGGATCCATGAAACTGCCTGTAGGTCTACAGGCTCTGACTTCTTCCGCGGTAATCGATCCAGTCGTGTCGGTCGGATAAGGACAAACATTTGCTATTTCATCCTCTCCGCTTGGAATGAAGCAGCTCGTCAGAAGCCGATCGTTGATGATGATCCAACCAGAACAGATGGGCTCATTAGCATCATCGAAAAATGAACTCCTAACATTTCGGTGTAAGTAATGAGTGGCTCCCAAACGCTCCCCCTCTTGAACTACATTTGCTGGCACTTTAGAAGCACGAGTGTCTGGCATCAAAAATGGCGAAGCTTCCTCCACTCGTGCTTGCTCTGCCAAAGAGGTTTCGACCTCTTGAGCTGAAATGCATCCATCCAAGTTGGGTACCTCATTACTAAGAGCCTCCTCATTGATTTGGTTTGTAAGAAACGTTGGATCGTATGGCAAGAACATCCTTGCTTCTATGCTTCCTTCTACAGATGCACGGATGAAAATCCACCCCGCAAGAGAGTCTGAACGTTTATAATGCGTTATACCCCTACGCTCCCCCTGTTCGAATACATTCCTAGGAGGAACGTTCAATAGATGCGTAGCATCAGGCGCTGCCGTCACAATCGATGGGCTTGACAAAGAGGCTGTCGATACACTTGGATCAGGAGAAGGAGGCGGCGTTGGAGTGGCGGCTCGGAAGCGGCGGAGGCAGTCACCTGCTCCGAGAAGATAAACGCCCAAGGCAACAATCACAGCGACTGCAAGGAACACGATCGCTACCTTTTTTGTAGGTGTATTGAATAATTGTCCAGCTGATTTAACGATATAATTATCACTCACTCGGGATGACGCGTTACTAATTAAACTCATAATAATACATTCCTATTTACAATTTGAATAAATGTAAATTGTATGAAATATCTGAGATATTTACAACACAAAATGACGAACCTGTGTGTTAGAAAAAACCCTTCCAGAGTGGTCTCTCATCTTCATCAGGCTAAGTCCCTTCTCGCCTTACAAATCCATGCTCACAGATGCCCGTCAAAATGGATCATCGTAAAAGCGGAAGAGGACTTCCGCACTCCAAACGCTTCGCG
>JAGVJP010000027.1 GCA_020051075.1 Parachlamydiales bacterium | reverse complement strand
TGAATAAACACATTAATTGGAGTGTTCGCTCTTTTTCAAGAAAGATCTTTATAAGATCGACTCGAAATCCAGCATAGCAACTGATGCGTATGGGATGGGCAGGATAGTGTGTTACTCAGGAGTGTGGAAGTCCTCTTCCGCTTTATCGACGAACAATGTTGGCAAGAACCTGTGAATAGATGAGAGTCAGTTCTATGCTATAGAATGGGGTATTGGCTCCCTTAGCCCAGCTTATGTAATGGACCTTAGCAGGAAACTGCTAGCGCTGCGCGAAGTAGTAGAGAAATTCTAAAGACACGAATATATCAGAAATTGATCTAGAATAAGCGAAAGAGGACTTTCGCACGGCGTTGTTGCATAAATGTTTTTCATCTAACTATCTCTCAATTACATGTTTAACCACTGAGTTCACAGAGATCACGGAGAGGGAGTGAAATGCGCAATTGCCTTGAAAAATCATTCTAAAGAGGCTTGCGCATTTTCCTCCCTCTCCGTGATCTCTGTGAACTCAGTGGTTAAGTATTTGGAGTTTTGTATGTTAAGGTTCTTTTCGATTTATGCAACAACGCCCTTTCGCACTCCAAACGCTTCGCGTAGCCTTGGTGAATGTTGGAGACGCGAAGTGTTCAGAATCTCTACCTTAAATTCTCATTGCTCCCTGGCAAATTCATATATTGACATTCAACCCCCCTTGTTCCCGAAGCTTTTCGTCTGACGGTTTAGAAGTATTCAAATCTCCTTTTTCCCACTCATCTTCATCCTCATCAGATTTTGTACCATGGTCCTCTGACATGACACCGCGTCTTGCGTTTAACGTCCTAGCTAAAGCATTTTGGAGAGCTTGCATTTTACTGTCTGAATTGGAAACAGGGGGTTGTGTAGGGGTTTTCCTTTCACTAGCAGGTCTAAGTGTAATTCGCAAGGCCTCAGGTGTAACATTGGAGACAGGACGTTGTGTAGGGGTTTTTCTTTCACTAGCAGGTTTAAATCTAAAATTGGCGGCCTGAGCTGCAATATCGGTGGCGTCAGGTCCTGGAGGTGTATGAGGTGTCCTTTCACTTGGAGGTCTAAGTTTACCCCTAGAAGCTGCGGCTTCAGCTGCAATGTTTGAAGCGTCATTTGTGTTGGTGGTTGAGACCGATGATGCCGATTTAGAGATGATTAGAGGTTTAAAAGGTTGCACTGGTGGAGGTGGTCCAGGAGGCGGCGGAGGAGGTGGAGGAGGCGGTCCAGGAGGCGGAGGTGGAGGAAACGGAGGTGGAGTATCGGAACCAGAATAGGAGAGAGCAGATGGTGATGGAGGAGCTTGCGATCCTGCTGCAGCAATTTGTTCTTTTTGTATCGTATTGATCAATTTATAAATAGTTTTTTGCTCAGCTTCAGTATGGCAATCGATAAAAAAATCTATTGCTTCATCATCATTCAGAACTTCCAATTCCTCTAATAACCATTCTCGGGTAAATTTTTGCGTGGTAGAGGCTTCAACATCATTAGCTGTGGAATTTCCTCCCTCCAGGCTATTAAAACTAAAAGATGAAGGTAATGTAGGATTGGAAGAACTTAACCGCATATCCTGTGAATTATCGGGATGGGAAGAACTTAATCGCATATCCTGTGAATCATCGGGAGGGGAAGAACTTAATCGCATATCCTGTGAATGACTTGGAGTGGGTTGAAATGGAATTGTTGTAGAGTTATTGTCAGGATGAGATCCAGCTCGAAGTTCAGGTTTTTTTAAAATTAAACGTAAGGCAAGAGCACTGGCGGCAATCCCAGTCAAAGCAACATAACTTAATCGATACTCTGTCGCTTTAGAAAGTAGAACATTATAAGCTGCAACACTTCCCCCAACGAGCATCAATTCAACAAAGATCATCTTGACTCTGCGACGGAATAAATGACCCTTTTCCAATTCATTACCGCTCTTGCGCTGTGTCAATAGATGAAAGACCAATAAAAAGATTCCGTTAGCAAAAGTGAAAACGGCAATGGCCACATAGTGATTCTTTTGCATTTGAACGGCAAGAGGACGCACGACAGGTTGAATGACATTTAAGAGATGGGCACCCCATTTAGATGTTTCGGCGTATCCTTTCGCAATGATGTTTGTCAAGCCTTCTCGTAATTGAGGAATTGATGAATTGAGAGTTGGCATGTTTTTTTCCTTATCGTTAATGTGGTAAGCTTTCAACGTGTCATTTCAATTTGTGACTGTTCACAGGGACCCAGGTGAGTTTGAACCTGTGAGCAGTCACACTAATCTTATCAGAGCCGTCCGATGACTTTAGTAACGTGGGTCATTGTTGTCTTCTCGCTTCCTTCTTGAACCTTTGCAGAAAGTTGTTGGCAAAGGCTTGTCAGTCCTTGTTGTAGTTGAGACTTGTCATTAGAGCTTACTGTGATAAATTGACGCATTTGAGCTACGATGCGATTTCCCTCACCTTTGCTAGCTTCGCTCCAACCCATTATCCTTTTTTCGAGCTGGTCACAGAACCTTTGGTAGGGTTGTTTCACTGGATCCATTTGGGAAATTTCTACACTTCTTAATGCGACTTCAAGTTCTTGCACTCTTCGCAGAGCATCTGCAGTTCTTGCTCTTTCAGCAAGCAGATCTTCTTGAGCGTGTTTTAATAGAGCAAAAGCCTCCTCAGCCTTAGTTTTTTCAGCAAGCAGATCCTCTTTAGCGCGACCTAGTTCATCTTTAGCTTCTTCAGTTTTAGCTTTTTCAGTTTGCAGATCTTGTTGAGCCTGATTTAATTGGGTTTGAATTCTCGTTATCTCCAGCGCAGTCGCTTCAAGATTTGTTCTTGCTAAAGAAAGCTCAGCTTCAGCATTGTGTTTACCTTCTTGCGTTGTTCTAAGATCCTGTTCAACGTTTGCTTTCTCAGATTCTAAAGTAACAATGTTCTCTTTACTTTGCCCGAGCTCCATAGCAATATTTTTCTTATCTTCAACAACTTGGTTATACTGTTCTTGAAGGGCTGTAAATTTAACTGTATTTTCACTTTCCCTTGCTAAAGCTGCTTGAAGGTCTGACTTAGCTGCATCTAATCCATCTTTAAGTTCAGTTTTTTCTTTTAATACATCGAGAAGTTTATTTCTAGCTTTCGCTAATTTAGCTTCAAGTTCTGCTATTCGACCATCATCAATATTCAGTACAGGATGTACAGGATCTGGTAGTACGGGCTGTGGTTGATTGATATAATCTTCCAGTTCCTTTATGGCTGCATCTCTTTCGGTTTGTGCTTTCAAAACATCTTTTAGAGCACTTTCTATAGAAGTTTCAAGCGACGTAATCTTTGCTTTAGCTAATCCCAGTTTCGCTTTAGTGTGAATTCTTTTTTCTTCTGAGTCTTTGAGTGCATCTTTTGCAGCACTTAAATCTGTTGTAAGACGTTCGATCGTTTCTTGAGCAGTATGTAAAGCTCCTGTAAGACGCTCGATCTTCGCATAGGCATCACTTAAATCTCCTTGAAGACGTTCTATTACTTCTTGAGAAGACTTTAAAGCCTTTTCAAGACTTTCTATAGTCTCTTGAGAGATTTTCAACTTTTCTTCAGCTGCTCTAAGTTTTTCTTGGGCAGCAAGTAAATCTTTTTCGAGACGTTGTGTTTTTGCTTGAGCGATATTCAATGTATCTTGAGCTATTTTAAGATTTTCAAGAGCGAGATTTTTTTCAGCAATTGCTTGTTCTCTTGTTGCGGATGCTGTTGTAAGATCTTTAAGAGCTTGATCTCTTGCTTCTTCTGCAGCTGCAAGGCCGGGAATAGCTTGGTTTTTTTCTGCAAGTGCAGCAGCAAGATCGGAAAGGGCTTTATCTCTTTCAGCTTGGATCTCAGTTAATTGAGCTTCTGCAGTTTGTTTTTCAGTTTCAGCTCGAGTTTTTGCTGTTGTTGTAGCTGCAAGATCTCTAAGAGCTCTATCCCTTACTGTTTCTGCTGCTGCAAGTTTTTTTCTTCCTGCTTGTTTATCGACCACCTCCCCGGCAAATCGGTAGTCACGCTGATAGTCAGTAACAAATTCTTGTGCGTGTTTCTGAGCTATACCCGAAAAAATGAGACGACCAATTATCGAAATTGGCCAAGGCAAAGGCCTCACAGCTTCGTCTAGATAGCTTCCAGTTATTTGGCTTACAGCCCCTATCTCTGAAATACCTAGATCGATTTTATATATTTTTTTTGCTATTTTGCTGGGGAGTGGGTGTGAATCGCATTGATGATGAGTATTCCTGATACTGCTCCTATAACCAGTGAACTTTTCGACTTGTGTGTTAAATTCGGTAGGCACCTGAAACGCGGGGGCATTTCCATTGTTGAGGCGTTGCTTTAGTACTTCTGCAGAGGTCCCATAATTAATAAGTTTGGCTATTTCAATACACAAACAAGCTTCTCCTACACAGATGTCACGCGTTTCGGAGGGGGGTATCAATAGGTGAGAGACTTCTCTTTTGATTGAATCATTGATTTGCGTTCCCTGATTCCATATCAAGAAGGTCAGATCTTTCTTCTCGGCGTTCATCATTCGGTGTTCAGTTGCACGACGCCATGCATCTGTTGGTTGAAATGATCCAGCTATAATTTTGCTCATCGTCTAAATTCCCTCTCATCGTGATGTTTAATCTTATTCAAAAATTCGAATTAAATTTTTTGGTATAGAAAAACAATAAATTGTGAACACGTCATGTTTTTCTGCAAAATGGTATCGACTTTCCGTTTTTTATACAAGTCCAAAAAGTGAAAAAAAACACACAGAGCATAAACAGAAGAGTTTGCAGAGGCCTTTTTCAGTCTTTTTCAATGACCTTATCTCCATTGCCTTTGCCCTCATCTTTCTCATCCTGTCAATTTCACAGGATGGGAAAGATAAGAAAGATGTTGTCAGATCTAACCTATCCTTCCCATCCCATATGCATTCTTACATTCTCCAGCAATTCCCGCTGAGCATTTTTTAGAGGAGAATTAAAATTTGATTTCGTAAACTTTGGGCAACTTTTTAAGCTCAAAGGTCGATTATGTCTCTATT
>JAGVJP010000036.1 GCA_020051075.1 Parachlamydiales bacterium | reverse complement strand
GTTGAAGATTTGCGAGAAATGATCGCCGATTTTGAGGCAGAAGCTCGTGCTGCACATGACCCTGTTGCTGATCTCTACAGGTTTGCTCTGAGAGAGGGGGGAAGACATCTCTATCTTTATGACCCAACTTCACCTGCCTCGACAGGAGCTCTGAATGGACCGCTGGAAGAGATGCAAGCAGTTGAGGCAGATCCTGTACGGTTTCAGACACCTTATTCAGAGATCTTGCAGGCAAATTTAACTGCTGCAATGATTCGGGTTGCTGGGGAGGCTAACGAAGTCTATACAGAAATCGCTCATCTCAATGCTCAGTTCGGTGAACTCAATGCAGAGAGAGCTCAAAACAACCAGAACCTACCACAGATCAATCAACAGATTGCTCATCTTGCAGAAAGGGTAAGAATCAACGAGGAGGAGCTTGCACAAGTTCCGGAAGGCTTATTTGCCGAACGGATTGCACAGATAAACGCGGAGTTGGAAACCGTTCAGCAGAACAAAATAGCGTTGAACCATCGCCTCAGCCAGATCGATACTGAGGCCTATATCACCTATCACAGTGGAGGGAACGGTTGGCGTGTCGCTGATGGAGAGGTGACCTTAGAAGAGAATAAGGTTTTTGATGTTGCTCCCGATGTGCCGCAAGTACCGGTCGGACACCCGATACCCCAATGTTGCTTGATGTAAAAAACAACACAGAGATCATCCATGATGACAAAGAAATTAATTTAAAGGAGGATATGATGGCAGCATCATCGTCAGTAGGACCAGGGGGATTTTCACCAGAATGGCAAAAGATGTTGGAAGATGCGAATGATACGCATAATTCGGAGTCCCCTTGCAAGGGATTAACCGATGAATTTGACATTGAAGAGGCAAAAAATGAATTGGAACAGAGATTTCCAATACCAAATCTGACTGCCGAGCAGATACAGGCGAGACATGAAGCTGCAATTAAAAAATTTAAAGAGAAGATGGCTAAGCAAGAAGCTCAGATGGAAAAGCTAGATGAAGAGCGTCGTGAGCATTTAAAATTACTCGATCGTATTCGCCAGGCTCCTCAAAGTCTACCTATAGGGGATTATTCGTGTAAAATACCACCTGCATTCATTGAAGAGATTACACAATTTGCAAAAGATCTAAATCGAAAATTTAAACGAATTGCGCAAGATCTAATAGGTCTAATAGATCAGCACAATACAAAAATACAGATCATCACATCCCACTATGCTTCATTAGCTGAGCTGAATAAGCAGATCGAAGAACTAAAAAATGTTGAGACTGATGCAAACGGTGATGTCGAGCAGCTAGAAAGGATCCGAGGGCAGATAGCTGAAGTGGAGGCGGAAAGAGAAGCAGTGAATCAGACAATTGTCCAAATTCAGGCAGAACGGACAGTGATTGTAGAGCAGATCGATGCTAGAAAGTCGGATATTGAATCCTTGCATGACTATTTAAAATTAATTCCGGATGGAGATTACCCTTTGAAACCTTTGTACGCAGAATTTTTACAAAAATACAGCCTTTATGAACAGTATCAAGAATCTCCTGTTGGAGAAGAAGTAAACTAGACAAAAAACATTAAAGTGGAGCAGCAGTTTGTCAAAGGATAAGCTGTTTCTCCTTGACCAATTTTAATAAACTTGAGAGGAACATTATTATGACCCCCATTCAAAATCAGTCGCCTTTGATCCTATCCACTTGGACTGGAGCAAATCATGCCTCGAAACAATACGAGGAGCATTCCTCATTATCATCTGTGGATCAAACAGAAACATCTCTTGGTTCATGGACAACGAATAAAGGGATCATCACATTGAAATTAAGCCCGGAAGGCAACCTCGTTGCTTTTTCGTCGTCACAGACACTTAAGCCAATTCCAGAAATGTGGATCACGGGAATTCCAAAAGGGTTAAAGGAGCATCCTGAACAGCTGAAAAATTATCTAAGTAAGACCTATATCCATATCGGATCTTTAGGGGAATGTGAAGGGAAGCTTTATATCCACCCTAAATTGAGAGGGGGGATGATGGCAGCGGCAACGGCAGGTTTATCGGCTGTTTCGTCAACGATGGGATTTTTTACGAGTGGTAATTATGTGAGGCTTGCAGCAGAAGCAGGAAAGCAGGCCCAAGCTACACTGAGGGTTGCAGGACAAGAATGTCGCGCAACGATACAAACTGCGGAAGAATCTGCAGCTAACACAATTACCCGCGCTCGATTTGCCGTTGATCAATCGATTAACACTGCGAAAAATGCAACAACGGAGGTTTTACGAACGGCTCGTACGGAGATCGATGCTGTTGTTGCAGGCGCTGGTATCGAAGCAAGGCACACGGCAAGAATTATGGAGCTCCAAGTTGAAAAAGCCTTGAGGGAAGCTGGTAGAACTGCAGAGGCAACTTTTGCAAAAGCCGGGCTTGAAGCAAGGCAGACGATTCAGTTAGCGGGGGAAGAGGCGAGAGATACAACGACTCTGGTGAGCCAACAAGTGAGTGCAAACATTACCCATGCTAGAGAGCAGACCAGCGCACTGGTGACTGAATGCAGTGCTGAAGCACAAGCTCTTATAGAACGTACTCGGGTAGAAGCGTTGGCTGTTATTCAGGGCGGGGGAGCCGATGTTCAGCAAAGGGTCAATCAAATCATCGAAGCGGGAATACAACAACTGGATGAGTGTACAACTCGTACGATACAGCTGGCAAGCGGACAAATAGAGAACTTGGTTCACGTCATTGCAAACGAAGTGAACACGATTATTTTGAATGCGGGCGAGCAAGGAAGGCTGATCATGAGAGAGGCTGGTCACGAGTTTCAATTCAGAGCGACCAATGTTTTAGCATCAGCAGGCGAACAGGTTCAAATTGTGATGCAAGAAGCTGGGGTTCAAGGATCATTATTGATCCGGGAAGCAGGACAGATGGTTCATGGCACTCTTAATAGGCTTCCCGAAATTGCAGCTAGAACGGCCAGATTAGTGGGTCGAAATCTAGTGGTAGGGATTCGACAAGGGCTAATAGGAGTCAGTCAAGTCGATCAAATTGTCCATTCAATCATGGATTATTGTGATACAACAACCGGCGATGACGTTGAAGGACCTGCTAAACATCTTACAAATCTTATAGAGTATATTGTTGAACAGCACCAATTGCGAAATCCACGACATAAAGTTCTTCTTTATAGAACATTAATTCAAGTGATGAACACTCCAGGCCTTTCGCCAGAGGTAAGAAGGGCCTCTTATCTATTGATCGGTGCTACGGCATGCAGAGATCCTGATTTAATCGAAAGGAGCGGATTTTGTCGTTTTATCTTTGGTGCGCGTGATTTATCACAAGAAGTTATTGAGGAGGTTCCTGGTGAGGCTCGTCAGATTCTCAGAGATCTGAGAGAAAATGCGATGGACCACTTCATTGAACTCCAACCCGTTCCTGAAGTGGAACATCAAAATCCAGAGGAGGTGGCTGCTCAGCAGCTTGCTCAACAACAAAGAGAAGTTGAACTGGCCCATCTAAACCAGTTGGCGAATTTACAGCTAAGAATCGATGAGATGCAAGTTAGAGCTGATGAGGCTGCAGCTCAAATGGCAGATCTTCAAGCTCGACTAGCTGGACAAGAGCAAGAGGCTCCAGCTCAACCTCAAGTAGACGTTGAAGCCATCCGAGCTCAGATTGCCGGAGAGTTTCAGGGACAGATTGTGGCTCAAGAAAGGCTAGTGGGACAATTACAAAGAGAACTTGAGCATGTGCGTGGTCGACCTCGTTAACTCCCCCCCCTGCCATTTAAGATAACGTTATCGAAACGGGATCTGGGATCGCAGGGGCACTTGTGTTAAACAGCGAAAAATGTGTGCATAAACTAACTAAAAGGGGGTTATTATGGCGGCGTATATTCCAGCAGGACCTACAGTCAATCTAAGTGAAAGTTCTAGTCAAACAACTGTAGAGCCAAAAAGGGGTGATGGGCAATTTTCAATTGTGCGCCTCGCACTCTTGCAAGAGGCAATTCGATCCAGTCAACAAACAAGAGGCGAAGATATTGTTGCACTCGTTGGAATGACAGGTTCTGGCGTGAGTAGCATCGTTAACAGTTTGCTTGGCTGTCAATTTGTTGGGAGACGGGTGGATGGTCGATATCGATTGGACGTTGATGCAGGACCACCAGAAATTGCTAAGATTGGACATAGCAGACTTCATTCAGAAACGTTATTCCCCCAAGTCTATCGTCAAGAGGGTTTGCCATACACTCTTGTTGATTTGGGTGGATTCATGGACACGAGAGGAGCTGAATATGAAGTGGCTAAAGCATTAGCAACGAAAATGATTCTTGAAAACGCGAAAAGTGTTAAACTCGTTTTTTGCTTTGATTCTAATGGACTCAATCATTTTTCTGGTAGCTCCTTTTTCCAATTTATAAACAACTTTGCTGCAAAACTGTTAAGGAATGGCTTAGAAGAGAATCAACGGTCAATTGCAATTTTGTTAACTAAACCATCGAAAAGTGATACTGGTTGGCATCATACCGACGATCTTGATACAGATGTTAAAGAGTGTTTAAAGGGTTTGAAAAACACAATTTCCCAAGATGATCCCATAAAAGCACTTCTCAATGCTCTTTTAAACGAAGAGGGCCCCTATCTGATGGCTTATAATCTACGGGATCCGGGTGCTCTCGGGAGATTTAATATCCTTTTGAATAAGATGGAGGCAATGAACGAGCCTATAGGGAAGTTCAAACTAACTTACTCAGCTGAATCAGTGAATACGATCTTGCAGAGATGTACAGTGGTTGTTTTAGGGGGAAAGAATCTCTTGAGTGAATATCACGCTAAAAGGCAGGAGAAAATTAGGTTTGAGCTCGAATTAACAGATTTAAATCAACAGATTGATAGATTGCGAAATAGTGCTCAGAGAGAAGTTTTAGAGGACGGTCATTCTTTAGAAGATATGGAAAGTTTGATTGGAGAAAATCAGCAATTTGTTGAAAGAGGACTCACGAAGCTTGCAACATTCGACGCCTTGATAAGCGAAAAAGCGAGTGATATTGCTTCTATCGAAGAAGCAATCGAACTTTGGAAAGTTGAGGCTGAAAAAGAAGTAGAATACTGGAGCGAGGATGTGAACCAGAGGGGAATTCAGCCGAACATTCGTGACGAAGTTGTCGAAGTACATGAAACGATTTCTTCTTACCCTTATACAAGGAAAGTCACCCGCACGATCCCGATTCGAGATCGAGGAAGGTCTATTGGGCATGATTTTGTGTATCGTGGACCAAAATTTCTTCGAGTTGAAAGGGACGGCCTTACAGGAACTTGGAGTGATGAAATGGCTTCGGAGGATAAAACGTCCTATCGAATTCACTATGAGTCTGGAATAGGAATGGATGCGATTGCAAGAATCAGGGTGATCGTTAAAAAGGGAGAGGACCCTCAAGAACAGCTTAAGCTACATGAATTGAATATGCGAAAAGCTCAATTTATGCAGGAGAAATCAAGCATTGAGCATGAGAAGAACCTTCACAACAACGGAATCGATGCCGCTCGGAGCAGGATTCGAAACCTTGAATATCAGATTGAACGCCAAAAACATCTCAATACCGATTTGGAAGTCGTTGAAGGTCAGAAAGGAGGGTTGATCGAAAAAATCGGTAAACTTAGTCAGGAAATCAGTCATTTGAACGATGAAATCACCCGGCTCAGGCCAGACTTTGAACTGTTGACAGACTATTTGAGATTAAGCCAGGATGAATATGTGGCCCAAGATCCACTCATTGTCGAGTTTTTCAAAGAATATGAATCCTATCAACAGTCGATGGCTGGAGAAGCAAATTGATGGCTTATTGTCTGAAGGTGCCGGGGGATATCGCGTTTCCCGGTTTTTTTCAGTTTTCAAAAATCATTAAATATTGAGTGTATCTATGCTTTACCCATTGTTACCAACAGATTTGTTACCATTAGAATGGCGTACTATTAAATATGGTCCAGGTCCAGTGATAAAAGAAATCGAGAGGAGTCCTGGTGTGCTGAATGTTACCTCTCTAGATAATTACATGGCCCGCGTCATGGACACATGGAAACTTTTTCCATTTTCTTCCCTACGTCCTGAATATCCTGGATATTCTGATGCAATAGATAATATCAAAACATGTTGGTTAAGAATCCGTCCTAGCGAGTCTGGAGGGATCGGTCAACAGGTCTATTCGATAGGACCGTTTGAAGTGAATGGTAGTCCAGATACAGATCCGAGTTCCGTTTATGCTTTTTCTGGTTTTACATCCTACGATGAATTTTGGGTCAATTGGTGTTGGGACGATCTTCGTGGTATCTATTACCCCCCTCGCGTAAGGATCAAAGTTTGGAAGCGGGACTATTATGCTCAAAGAATACAGGCTCTAAGTCAGCAAATACAGGTCTTAAGTCAGCAAATAATTGGTCCAGCCGGACTTCTCAACGAAAGAAATAGACTCGAACAGGCAATTTTAGCTCAAGAGAGATTAGTAAGAGAGGTGCAGGGAGATCAACAAAACCTAGGGCTTGTTCGAGCTGATCGAGAGACTGCCCTTGCTGCCATAGCCGTACTTGACCAAGAGATTGCACAAAAACAAGCGGCCTTAGCTTTGATTGAACAACAACGTCATGAAAGATATGGAGAAGTTGAAGCTTTAGCACAACTGATCGGTTTGATTGATCACCTAAGAATCACCGTCCTGCAAACTGCTCATCCAGCAATCGCGCAGTTCCGCGAACGGACAATCGCGGCTCATCGGGCAGCTCCATTAAACATCCCGATCGGCCAGGAGATGCTAGGACAAGCTGTCCGAGCGCTTCAACCATTGGATGGAGAATCAGGGGCAGCAGCGGGAAAAAGTGTCGTTGCCGTGATCGGGGCAACTGGCACAGGAAAAAGCACAATCGTCAACCACCTTCTCGGATTGCCAATCGTAAGAGATCCTGCCACAGGGCAAGCGAGAGTTGCTGATGGCCACGTTGAGATAGCAAGAATTGGACAAAATGCCGTTCAATCAGAAACGTATAAAACTGTCGTTTATGAACGTGTTGGAATTCCCTTCACCTTTGCCGATTGCGGGGGATTCCTCGATACCCGTGGCCTCGATACCGAACTCGCTGTTGTCACCTCTTTGAGGCTGACAATCGAAAGAGCGGCAAGTGCCAAAATCCTTTTATGTTTTGATACGCGTGCCTTGGAACCTCAGCACGGGCAATATTTTAGACAAAGCCTCGAAACTGTGTTAAGGGGTTTTTTCACTAATTATCTCGATTTTAATCAGGCGTTTGCCATTCTGTTCAGCCGAACGATCACTCATCCAGACGGGATT
>JAGVJP010000042.1 GCA_020051075.1 Parachlamydiales bacterium | reverse complement strand
TGTCGGAGGCACAGGCCTGGCGAAAGCGGGCTACAAAGGATTAGGTCTTGGTTCGCGGTCGTGCCATGCTCTTGCTAAATCGACAGCTCTCCCCAAGCCACTGATCAACCCTGCTTCGCTAATAGAACAGGTTGCGAAAACAGGGAGTCGAAAGCGATTTGTACCCTCTCCTCTTGCAGAAGGCGCACATACAGTATTCAGAAGAAATGGGACAACAGGACAAATCACACATTATGAAACTTATATTCCTCAAACAAATCCTAGAAACCCTAACCAGTGGGAAAGTGTGAAAAGATTTGATGGGGTTGGCGGTGTTGATGATAGACATTATAATAAAGTTTTGAAGAAATATGTTGACACACCCCATGTTCATGATCCTTTAACACCAGGTGGTGTGCGTGATGCAGAACTATGGGAAATTCCAAAAGGATTATATAATGGAAAATAGTGATTTAATCTGGTTGTTAAATTGGTTTTATCAGCAATGTGACGGAGATTGGGAGCATGGAAATGGTATCAGGATAGGAACTTTAGATAATCCTGGATGGTACTTAACAGTTAGTCTAAGAGATACTGAATATGAAGAAAAAGAATTCGAAGAAGTAATCATCGAACGTTCTGAAAATGATTGGTTTCATTGCTTTATACGTGATGGGAAATTCGAGGGACCTTGCGGCCCTTTTAACTTGCCGGAAGTTCTGAAAATTTTTCGAAATTGGGTCGAAAAAAATCATGGGATGAAAAATGAAACTCCCGATGGATCTCTCTTGTAATGGTGGGATTGGAAAATTGAAGGGACGGATGGACCATGTAATTTGTCATGATGATGCTGTGGATGGTCAGGTCATTCACGCTCTTAGTTTTGGCTGGTATCGAAATCCTAAAAAAATTGGAACAAGTAACTATTCTAACATCTGATCCATTAAAGAAGGTCATTTCTCAGGTAGAACAATACCAAGCCTATTTAGCTTATTGTCAAGAGCCTATCTCACCAACCAAAACAAATATTTCTCCCAGGATATTGCATCCTTTAAAACCAGGGGTGTTATATCGTTAAGACATGCCAAATCAGCTTATTCAGTGTGTTGCATTTGAACCCGGAAAAGTTATTATCAATGGAATTCAAGTTCAAGTCCAAACAAAATACAGTGATGTCGCAGAATTCCAATTGAAATAGTTTTGATCCTAGGCAGCATTAACAAAACAATCTATTAAAACTAGTCAATAACGTCGGTTTTTCACCTAATAAATGTATTGCGCTTGCAAAAATTACCAAAAAAAAGTGCTTTTTCCAATTCGATTGCAATTAAGGTGAAAATCCAAAGATATTTTTGCTAAAAAACACTAATATTTCTTCCATGAAAAACAATTAAAAAGCATTGATTATCAGATACTTGAAGCCATAAACACCGCTGAACATGGCACTGTATTTGTTCCGAGGGACTTCTTGAGGTAATTGCAGAGCTCGTGACTTAACCAGTCTCGTAAGCTTCGCCAAAAACATCTCTTAATTGCTCGCAGGTACTTGGCAAAATGGTTCGTTGCAAAAAAGGAAGAGGTCTTTGATCTATTCAGTTTGTGATAAATAATACATTAGATAGAATGGATCCCATCATACTCATCAATTAAATGAGCTAATTCATGACTTAATCTTCTTGCATTGACTAATGTAGAAGAAGAACCTTGAAGAAATCCTTGACGGAATTCATTACAAGCATCTGCTATTTCGATAAACTCTTCGAGTTTATTTAACAGGTCGTTGCTATCGCCTCTTTGTTTCAATGATTCAAATAATTCACAATGAGCCTCTAATTTAAACTTGCAAGAAACTCTTCCGACGTTAGTTCGAAGATTGTGTTTATTTTCTTTCTTTACTCTTATCATTAAAGAAGAAAGATTCTTATTTTGATTTTCTAAATTTTGCCCATATAGAAAAAAATCAAAATTATTTTGAATGGAACCATTACCATTTTGGGCTGGTCCTTCTCCTGTGTTTGTCATCTTGGTCTGAGTTCCAATTGTAATATTGGGCAAACAACTCATCAATTTAGACATCAGTATTATCCAATCGACCATGAGCATCCCCCGCACTAGATTCTGTTTTGATCTAACCAGCGTTTTTCAACAACATCTTTTTTACTCTTTGAATATCACTGGCTTTAAAACAAGGATAATGCTCTGCTGTTCTTGAGAAACCTTGGCTTCTGCAAGATTAGACTCATTATCCTCTGGAAAGACTATTCCAGGAATTACAGTAAAAAAACGATCAGGTACTGGCATATGAGCAACAGTATAGCGATTTTTAGAAATAGCAACAAATTCTCCCTCAATTGAATCAGAGCCCTCATTTAGCATCGAATTCTCTAAAAAAACTGTCAGACACACTTTCCAGTCGCTAAGGATCTCGGATTTTAGACAAAGTGTCGATTTCATACCATTGTCATTTCCACAATTTATAAGATCTTGAAAGTCACTTGAGGCAAAATGAGGGCCTTGTTGTTTACTGAAGTCATCAGGAAACATCTGCGTGATTTTGTTGTTTCCACAAAGATTGCATGAAAAGCCTAACAACTCAACTGTAGGATCTTTTTTCAGAACTTCTAGAAGTTCCTCCATAGAATTATAAAATTTCCCCTGATAAGAAATTTGAGTTCCAATAGATGGCTTAACCCCTTGCGCATCCGCTTTGAGGCCAATATACCCAGACACTTCAAAATGATCAGCATTAATAACATTTGTTTTAAAGATAAGAGCTTCAACACCTGTTTCCCAATTGGATATTGACGAGTTCTCTAACTGAAGCCTTGCTTCATACTCGGATTCGAAATACTCTTGTTCGTTAGCCCCTTCACAGAGGTGGAATGAAAGAATGAAAATACTGCAAAAAAATAAAACTCTCTTAAGGAGCAGTTGAAAATGTATCATATACAATCAAACCTCTTGTGAATTAGTTGGCATCGAAATAATTTTTCAAAAGGCAATGCTAAAAGACGAGCGCTAAAAATGCAAGAATTATTAGTATGAAATACGGGGATTTCATCGAGAAACACGAACGTCTAAAAAAAAAAACTGCTGATGGAAAACTACAAATCTCGCAATTTTTTCAGTTGTTGTTCCATTTGGCTAGAATAGAACTGAAGTGCTTTGATGAAATGAATATCATTCGCATCATATTCAGTATTGTAAGAATAGATGTGTTTGTTTGACGGTATCCTTATTTTTAAATTAAAAGGAACTCGAATAAATGAAGTGACATCTCCTAATTTTTCTAAGACATCAATGAAATGATCGGTACCTTTTTCAAAAGTAGAGCGTTTCGTTATCCATGAAATGTTAATTTGAAGGTCCTCAAAATTCTTACCAATTTTTCTGCACACTTCCTTGAGGTAGTGATAAGCAGACATTTCCCCCTGTTCCGCAGCTATTTTGAGGTGTTCGATAGCCTGCTCGAGCGATTGCTTCAATCCACCGCGCCCTTCAAAATAAAAACGACCTAAATGATAGCAGCCTCGTGCATTACCTTGTTCTTTTGCAAATTGGTAATATTTAACCGCCTCTTCATCAGATTTATCAACACCATGTCCATGCTCAAAACACCCTCCCACAACATATTGACTGTGAGGATTCCCAGCGTCCGCAGCCAATTTATAGTACTTAAAAGCATCCTCATAAGATTGCATGAAGCCTCCTCGACCTTTTTCATAGAACACTCCCACTCGATGCATGGCTTTGATATTTCCTTGATTGACTGACTGTAGGTAATATTTGATCGCTTCCTCATCAGATTTTTCGACACCTAAACCATCCTCATAATACAATCCAACATTAAATTGACTCAATGGATTGCCTCGATCAGCGGCTCTTTTAAAGTATCTAAACGCTTCTTCATATGACTGATGTAAACCCCTTTTTCCCGTAGCATAGAATATTCCCATCCTGTGGCAAGCCCCTGGATGTCCTTGATCAGCTGCAAGTTTCAAATATTGTACGGTCTTTTCATCTGACTGCTCGACTCCCCTCCCTCGTTCATAATACATTCCAAGAACGGCTTGACATCCTGCTTTTCCTTTATCCGCTGCGATTTTAAAATACTTGAAAGCTTCTTCATAGGATTGCTTCAAACCACCGCGACCTTGAGCATAAAAAAGCCCCACTTGCTGACAAGCCTTTAAATCCCCATGATCGGCGGCTAATTTGTAATATTTTATCGCTTGTTCATCAGATTTTCCAATACCCCATCCATTTTGATAGTATAAACCTACATTATATAGACTCACCTTGATATTTTGATCAGCAGCCATTAAAAAATATTTTAAGGCCTTTTCAAATGATTTCTTTAAACCTCCTAATCCACAATGATAAAACACTCCCATCTTAAAACACGCTTCCGGATGCCCTTGATCAGCTGCTAGTTTGTAATACTCTGCGGCGCTCTCCTCGGATTTCTCGATTCCCCGTCCCACCTCATAATACTGCCCAACAACAAATTGACTTTCCGCATTTTCTAATTCGGCAGCAAATTTAAAGTGTTTAAAAGCCTTTTCAAACGATTGCGTTAAACCACCTAATCCGAAATAATAGAATACCCCCACCTTATGACAAGCTTCTGGGATTCCTTCTTCAGCTGCTCGTTTATAATAGTTTGCAGCTTTCTCTAATGAATTTTCGACACCCAACCCATGTTCATAATACAGCCCCACATAATATTGACTTGCTTCAAGGTTTTGATCAGCAGCCATTTTAAAGTATTTGAAGGCATCTTCAAAAGACTGTGGTAAGCCTCCGAGTCCTTGATGATAAAATTCTCCCATCATTTGACAAGCATCTGCAAACCCCTGATCAGCAGCTAATTTGTAATATTTTGCAGCTCTCACATCAGATTTCTCGACCCCTGACCCCCATTCATAATAACATCCTACTTTGTATTGAGCAAAAGCATCACCTTGATTTGCAGAGCGATAATACGATCGGAATTTTTGCAATACTAAATCTACTTTCTTCGCCTTAGGCCTTCTTAATACAAATTCTTCCACAGAAGTCATTTGATGATGATCACCAACCGGTACAGGAGACATACCAGAAGAAATAATCGCTGAGAAATAAGCACTCTCTTCTGATATGGAAGGTCCACTGCTTTTGTTGACAACGTGTTCTGTATATTCACTTGAGGGCATTGTTAGATCGGAGCTTTTTTGTTCTTCTTCAGAAAAAACTTCGGTTTTTTCAATAAGACTGTTTACCTCTAAACCAGCTTGTTTCAACCGCTGTAAAGCCAATTCATTTCCTTTAACAACAGCTTTTTGATAATAATCGAAAGCTTCTGCGTCTGACTGATCCACTCCGATGCCTTTTTCGTAACACAAGCCTAGATAATATTCACATTCAGCGATAATCTCTCCGTTACATTGCATTCCTTCTGCGACAGATTTAAGATATTCTGCAGCCTCACCTTCTTTTTTCTGATTGAACAAAAGATAAGGCCCGAGAATCGCTTGAGCAAGGGGATTGCCTTGACGCGCAGCTCGCTCATAATAACAAATTGCCCATTCGATTGATTTTTTCACCCCAAGTCCATGAGCACAGCAATCTCCTAAAGCAATAAGAGCTGGAATAAAATTCTGTTCTGCAGCACATTCAAAGCATTCAAAGGCAAATCGATAAGATTGCTCACACCCCCAACCATTATGATAGTCTACCCCCAAAGCAAACTGTGAAACAGCCTTTCCTTGTTCAGCAAGTCGTTGATCACATTCAAACTTTTTGTGATAAAAGAAATTTGCTTTTTCCAGAGATCTTTCGACTCCGATCCCTTTTTCATAAGCCGTGGCTAAAAGCGCCCACCCTATTGCATTACCAGCATCAGCTGCCTTTTGATAATACTCTAGAGCTTGTCGCATCGATTGACCAACGCCTTTTCCCTCTTCGTATAGCTTTCCAATAAAAATCAATGCGTCTGTATTTCCCTTCTCTGCTGCTGCCTCCAAACACCGCAACGCATAAGGATACGATTGTCCTGTCCCTAATCCTTCTGCATATAGTGTCCCAAGTTTATATAAGGACTCGGGGTGACCTTGATCATCTGCCAGATAATAATAATGAAAAGCCATTTCAAAAGATTGAACGGCTCCTAACCCTTGTTCATAACAGAGACCAATCTCATATTGCTCTTGCCCAGTTCTAGATTGTCCCTTATTGTTTAACCTTCGGTAATTTTCTTCATCAGCTCTAGATTGCTTTCTAAAGAAGAGTAGACGATTTTGTGGGAATGATTTGACCGCATGTCTGAAATATTTACTTGCAACGGAATCGTTTATGTTTTCTGGATGATTGTCTGAAATTTGGATGTTTTTTGACATTAATATACCTCTTAAAGATCATAAGAGATCGTTTTTATTATCTCATCCTTTCTGAGATGAAAAACTGTATCTGTAGACAAACCCATCTTCATGTCTATTTCGTTCTTTTCTGCAGTTTTTATGCCAAATTGTTCCATCTCGTATTATCTCTTAAAAGAGCAAGAGGTTAAAGAACAAGAAAAAAAATAATGTTCGCACAAAATCTTCGAGATGATTGATGCCTAATCCTTTTTCAAATCTTGTATTGTATGACCTCTCAAACCTGAAAATATCTTTCCTTCAAAAGTGAAAAATGGAGTTTGTTCGAGACCAAATTCACCGCGTAAGCAAGCTGTTCTCAGACGTTGTAAAGCTTGTTCATTCCCACTTGATGCCGAAGATTGGTAATAAGCGAGTGCTTTTTGATCGGACTTCTCGCATTTAATTCCTTTTTCAAAGCATTTTCCTAAATAGTATTCACATTCGGCGATGAGTTCCTGAGGACATTGTCGTTCCTCCACAGCCTTGTTAAGATAGGCAACCCCTTCACTTATCTTTTTTTCATGGAGTAGAAGATATGGTCCAAGAACCGCTTGAGCAAACGGATTCCCTTGACAGGCAGCTAATTCATAGTAATAAATCGCCCATTCTGCTGATTTTTTTCCCACTAATCCTTGCGCAAAGTAATCCCCCGCAAAAATCAATGCTCTAATACAACTTTGTTCTGCAGCCCATTCAAAACAATCTAAGGCAAATCGGTAAGATTGTTCGACTCCCCATCCATTCTGATAATCTAACCCCCAAGCAAATTGTGCATCAACGTCTCCTTGCTCAGCCAAGCGCTTATGGTATTCAAATCTTTCATGATAAAAGAAATTTGCTCTTTTCTGAGAACTCTCGACATCGATTCCTTTTTCATAAATCTCTGCTAGAAAAGTCCATCCCAGGGATTCATTTTGATCAGCACCTTGTTGGTAATGCTGTAAGGCTTTTTTTATGGATTTTTTTACTCCCTTCCCCTCCTCATAGAGCTTTCCTATGCAAACCAAAGCCTTTGTATTCTCCATCTTTGCAGCAGCCTCATAGTATCTAAAAGCTGATTCATAAGATCGTTCAACACCCAGTCCTTCCGCATAAAACTCTCCAAGTTTGCATAATCCCATTGAATGCCCTTGAAAGGCTGCACACTCATAATAATGAAAAGCAGTTTCATACGATTGTGGAACTCCTATTCCATCTTCATAATACATTCCTACATCATATTGAGCTTGCGCATCGCCTGCATCCGCTTTATTTTTTTGAATGAGGAATTTTTGTTCTTCTCCCATTTTGAAATCTCTGGAGAAAAACAATTTGATATACGGTAGGGGTTTAACCACATTGTAAATGTCGACACATTCTTCTGAATCGTTTTCCCAACTATTGTCGACTATTTGAAAGTTGTCGGACATAAATTTTTCCTTTTAAATCAGATAATACTTGCTGATTAGTTGTTTTCTTCACAATTTTTATTGTATTCTAACTCATTCCTTTCATTTTTTTGAGTCTCACTCTATCAATGACAACGATCACATGCTCTTGATCAAGATGTTCAATTTCGCTTGTAATGATTTCCTTTGAAGTTGTCATCTGAGAGATTCTGCTTGCTTCATCAATGATGTCTAGATGAGATTTGTCTAGAGATTTTGCGTTTTCTTTGTCGATTTCGGGTTTATTAATAAAATTTTCTTTAACTGTTGTACCGATTGATTCAAGAGAGTCCAACTTAAATCTCTGACCATGAATTCGATAGAATTGGTGTTGCCTAACTTCTCCTGTTACAGGTGTAGCTGAAGTAAATTCTTCGTCGACTTTATGTTCTTGTGAAATCTTCTGAGAATTGGTCACTTGATTAACGATTTGTATGACAACACCATAAGATAAAATCGTCGCTAATTCTCTTTGCCTTTCTTGCGAAATCGGAACTAAATCGCCCTGAGGATTTTTCATTTGAGGATTTTTACTGGACAACCAAACTACAGTTCGATGTCGAACGATCTGTGAAAGATTTTCTGTAGGGTGATTCTTTTTGAAGTCTTGAATGTCTTTCGTTAACTGTTCGACACCCGCTTCATCTTCATGTAGTAGAACACCATTCTCATTATATACATTCTCAAAAGATTCTCTTTTTAATTCATGCCTAATCGCTTCATTTATGGAATAAACATCAATTTTGTTTTGAGAGTCAAGATGATTTAATTGATTGACCTTTACTTGAACAACTTGTTTGACGTGTTTTGCTCGATCATCTCTCTTATCTTTATCAATTGTTATCTTTGAAACAGAGATAGAATTGTTTGAATGTAATGAGATGTTTTCATTTCTTTTAAAATCATTCTGATGGGAGAGTTCATTACACTGATGAATAAATGCTTGATTCAATTGAGCAAAATTTCTGGCTTCTAACCATTTACCATTAATAAGAGCTGCATCTTCAATTCTAGCAGAAGGGTTGGCATTGACTTGCTCGATCTCTGTATTCCCCTGGCGGACAGCCTTATCTCCTATAACAGTTTTTACTGACCCTTCTTCAACTTCTCTCTCCACTTCTTGATCAACTTTGTCTCCTTCTAAGTTGAGTAGGTTTTCTTCTTCCTTTTCTCGATGAGCAGAGATTTCTTCCGTTTGAGCTATTTCAACCTCATCCATCTCTAATTCAACTTCATGATCGGCAGTTTCGTCTTTGTTTACACTGATTTCAACTTCATGATCGGCAGTTTCATCTTGATTTACAGCTATTAGTAATAAATCATCGTCATCGAAATAAACCTCTTCCAAACATTTTGGAAAATGATCGTTATTTTTTTCAGAGCTGCAACTTTCCTCAAGGGGTTTAGAATTCACACCTGTTGAATTTTCAAAGTCTTTATTTTTCTGACCAAAAACTTGTTCTCTTATTCCTTCCAAGTCAGGAAATTTTGGCGTTTGTTCTGGTTTAGACAAATGTGTTTCAGCAGATGAATGTGCTTCAAATATTAAATCATCCTTATTAGACGATGGTTCAATTATCATACAAACTCCAGAATAATAAGTTATTTTTATTATAACATAAACAAATTATTTTACAAAATTAGTTAATGTTATATATTTCAATACAATGTTTTTCTTGCAAAAAAAAATTTTTTATTTGAAAATAAATCGCATGATAGGTATCTTTTAGTTAGAATAAAAAAAAGCAATCATTAAAATTTTAACATAGAGGTTTTTATGTTAACTACATCCCGTGTTACTCCTCCAACAAGTCATCTTCCTGAATTAGTCCCTCTTAGTGAAGGACAAATGCAAAGCTTGACAACAGAACTTGCCGGTGCGATCACATCGGTCTTTGAAGGCCATGACGCTACCCTTAGGCGAATAGAAGCTAGAATGCAAGAAAGAGCTGAAATCACTGATCAAATTGAGGAACTGTTTCTAGAAATGGCAAAGAACGCCCAAAGACTTGCAGGAGAAATAGCTGCAATATCTAGCCAAATTGAGCATCTTCAAGAATTGGCAAAGTACACTCAAGAACATGTTCCAGAAAGCTTAGACCTTCAGATACAAAGAGACGAACAACATCGGCTGCGTTCAGCCTTGGAGTCTAAAAAAGCACAACTGATGATTGAATTAGATGAAACAACCCAAGTCCTTAATGAAGGTAAAGCTCGAGGAATGGCAAAGCAAGCTCTTGCAGAATTAAGAGTCGAAGCCGCTAAACATGGAGAAGAGGCTTGTAGGCTAAGTGAAAGCGCTGCCAAACATAAGGAAAATGCAGTCCAACATCACGTAAAAGGTGAAGAACTTAGGATAAGTGCGGCTCAACATCGTGCAAATGCTGCTCAACTTAGGGCGAGTGCTGCCGCTAAAATGAACCCGATTCTTTGCAAGTATTTCTTCGAAACATTTTATGGTCAAAAATGCCCCATCGCAACCGAAGCTAAAGAACAATTTTTCTCAACGTACATTGCTAACAGAGAGCTTGGTGCTAAAAAAGATCCTCTTACAGGCAGGCCTGTTGTCCTAATCAATGATACAACTCCATTTGTAGTGATGTCCCAGATGCATCGAGAACTTGTCAGCTGTAACCTCACGAGGTTTACAATCGTCGATGTGACAGCATTAGCTTCTTATTTGGCATCACCTGATTGTCCTCTTGAGAAGATATACGTTAATAACAAAATTTCTCCAGAAGTAGAACAGCTCCTCACATATGCTGCAGCTCAAAGAGAAGGTAAATTGGAGGTCAAAATCTTGACACCATCTTCTTCTGGAGCAGCCTCTTCAAGTTCAGGCCAACCTTAATTATTTTCTTTGAATTTCTAGAGATCCATCATTGAGCGTATAACGCTCTATGATGGATTTCGATTTTAGCCGACCTTCTATACGAAGGAATAAGACGAAAGAAGTGTTAAATTCTACTCTAAAGCAAAAAACGAGATCGAGGTTGTCAGATCTTCTTTTCTGCAATCATAATCGTCAGTGAATAGCTTAATTTTGAAAAAACCATCAATCATCTATCTAACTGAAAGATAGCTTGTTGAAGAATGGATGAAGTAAAAATGAATTTCCTTTGAAGAAATCTGTGCGTTCAGGTATTGTGGTTGGTAGTGGGACCACTTATGAGAAAGCAAATGTACTATCGAAGACTTCCATAAGAAAAGACCCCTACAGAGCTTTAACAACACGAACAGGTCTTGGCGAGTGGCCAAGACTCAAAAATATTTAAGTTATAACAAGGAGAGTCTTATGACTGACATAAAAGAAATAAATAAATTTACTAATTTTTTAGCAGCAGCTCAGAGTCAAAATGAAGGTAATCCTTATGACATTGATCTACAAGCAACCATCAAAGATGTCGGCGGTCCTGTTAACCAGTTCACCTTCACGGGTGAGGATACTATGCTGAGCAATTGTGGGTGTATGAGTCAGGTTGTAAGTTGCGTTTGTGTTTAATTGTCAAAACATTTGATTTCTCATAAAGAGGTCTCATATTTATGTGAGACCTCATTCTAAAAAGATCTCTTCTCAGTATTTCTAAAGCAATTATAATTTTTTTTATTTGTTCATCAGACACATCCCTATTGATCTATTGGTTACATCCCGCACACCCAATCTCATCAGGATCCGTTGGTTTAATGTTAAATAGATCCAAAGTTTCGTCAATTTCATAATTCCATGAGCGTCTGGTCTTTGATTTTTCGCAGTAGATATCTTGTTGGCGTTTCGTTGCATCTTCCAGATCATCTTCAGTATCAATAATCATAGGTCTAATAAAGAGCATCACATTTTGTTTGAAGCTATTGACAAACTTATTTTTACAAAGACCTCCAATGATGGGTATCCCTCCTAAGCAAGGGATTTGTCCAGAAATTTGTCTTGTATCAGTATCCTGAAGAACGCCGCTGATGACTGTGAAGAAACCGTTGGGAACGTGAACCTTCGTGACAGTTCGATCTTTGGTCAAGACTGGAACTAAATTCGTGTCATTCGCGCTTGTAACAGCCACAGTGGTGATGACTGTAGGAGCAGTCCTTTCCTGAATGATATCTAATGTGATGATATCATTCGTGGTGATCATGGCAGTGACGCGGAAAGTTAACCCAACTTCTAAATATTGATAGTTATTGGTGATCAGGGTGCCCAAATCATTCGGAATCGATTGTGATTTATAGCGATCGACTGTTCCAATATACTGCTCCGAGGTGATATTTGCCTCAGTCAGGAATTTTGGATTTGAAATGATATTGAATTTCGTATTGCCATGCGCTGCTTGAATAAATGCACCAAACGACGAAAAACGCGTGCCATTATGGGTGATATGTGTTCCAATGATGTCTGCAGCATAACCAGGAAATGGAAGCTGCGCAGGGGAAAGAGAGGGTAAAATCGGGGGGGTGGTCGTCAGGTTAATGTTCGACAGAGCTTGACCAAGTAGATTAGGCGCAACTTGAAACGCCTGAGTTCCATTGGTTCCACCACCACCGAACGCCGTTGCCCAATCGACTCCAAGATTTAAAGAGTCGATGTAATCAACTTCTAAGATCAGAGCTTCAATAACAACTTGACGAAGGGGGGTGTCTTTAACTTGGATATATTCAAGAGCTTTTTCGATCGCTAAAGGAGTTCCCACAAAGAGAATGGCGTTGAGTTGCTCGATGGCACGGCTCGTTCGCATGACTGCGGCCACATCGGGCATGGAGTTAACAACTTCCTCACCCATTCCAACGGCTTGCATGAACGCTGCTAGATTGGCTGCTTTGCGGTATTTGACCGGATATTTATAGAGGACTGTTGATTCAATTTCTCCAGTGGGGAGCTCGCGAAGCCATTGGGGTGACGAGGTAATTTCTCCAGGGAGAAATTCTTCTCTTTCCTCAAAGTATTCACCGGGACGGCCTCCAGACTCCAACACACCATAAGGGTATTCTGGTTGACCGGGAGGCAAATAATAGCCTTCTGAGGTGACGACCCCTTCAGTTTGTCCTGTATAGCGGAAGCTCGACCGAGCTCCTGGATATCCACCCGGTCCGGCAACCCCTGGGGGGAATTGTCCTTGGCTACCAATCCCTCCAGAGGGATAGTTAGGGGGAATTCCTTGAGGAGTCCCTATCGGTGCTCTTCCTTCTCTGTCCAGCTCTCCTCTTGCTCCATAGGGAGCTTGACCAGTTCCTGCTCTTCTTGAACCAGCCCCACCCTCAAATGGATAACTTGTCGCTTGCCCCGGGGGGAGATTTACTTCTGGTCTGGGTTGTGGTGCTCCTTGAGAGCCTAGGACCCCTGCTGGTCCACGACCTTCTTCCTTCTTAAAAGCTCCTTGAGAAGTGACTCCAGGACCATGTTCTGCATTCAGCCTTTCTAAGGTAAGGACTTTGGTTCTTCCTTCGTTCATGTCGAGGTTTTGGAGAATAGCAATCGCCTTTTGAACAATATATTCATTTGAAACAACGTAAATACTATTGCTGGCAGCGTGCGGAATGAGGGTGAATGGGTTACCTTGAGTGATGGGCTGGATGATTTGAGTGGCGAGTTCAACAAGTGAGTCGACAAATGCGTTGCGAACAACATATTGCCCAATCTGAATGCCGCTATTAGGAGCATCGAGGTTATTGAGAAGCTCAGCGATGCTGTTGACATTGGTAACAAAGTCGGTGACAATGAGTTTATTGCTATCACGAAACACTTCAACAGAAATGTCATCTGAGAGTAAAGGTTTGACAATTTCGCTCGCTTTTGCAGGGTCAAGGGTGTTGAGCTCAAAGATGCGTGTGACGATTTCTGACTTCTCGGTGGGAAGAGGCTCTGTTCCTCCTGAGATAATACGGGCAGGGATTTTTATCCGTGGATTTCGGTAGATTAACAGGTTGCCACCTTGTTCAAGAACAAGGAGGTCTCGAATGCGGAGCTCTTGGAGAAGCGTTGCCATTAGATCATCGATGGAGACAGGATCTTCTGAAACGACGGTGATATTGAATTGGAGCTCATCTTGATCAAAGATGAAGTTTTGCTGTGCAATGCGGCTGATATATCTGATGTATTCAATGATGGGGACGTTATTGAAATTTAATGAAATCTCTCGAATTGATCGTGGATTATTCTGAACAGCATTAGCCTGTTCTAAAGCTTGTCTAACAGGAGAATTCAGCGGAATGGGTGTGGTCGGTGTGAGAAAAACAGGAGGCGGTGGTGCTGGCAGTTCCTGATTCTGAGGAAGTACTTGAGCAACCAATCCATTTTGAAAGGGAAGGGTAAACAACCAAAGGGAGAGCAGATAGGTTTTAGAAAAGTTTTTAAATGATATCATGTTTTTCAAACGCGTTAATCCTTACTCAATTATTGATTGCAGCCTGCACAACCGATTTCATCAGGGTCTGTCGGCTTGATATTAAGTTGGTCTAGAGTTTCATCAATCTCAAAGTTCCAGTTTCGATGTATTTTCTGCTTTTCACACCAGACATCTTGTTGCCGTTTGGTCATCTCTTCGAGGTCATCATCACTTTCAATGATCTTCGGTCTGACAAAGATCATGACGTTTAATTTATTATCTTCATTGTCTTTCGATTTACAAAATCCCCCAATGATCGGAATGCCGCCAAGACAAGGAATCTGGTTTGTTGATCTTAACGTGTTGCTAGACAGCAGCCCACTTAATATCGCAAAACATCCATTAGGGATGTGGACTTGAGTGACTGTGCGATCTTTCGAGATGACGGGGATCAGAGCAAAGTCGTTTTGGTTGTTTGTGTCAGGAACGTTTGCTGCTGGATTGGGAGTGGATCGCTCTTCAACAATTTCTAGTGTCACCATGCCGTTGTTACCAATGAGTGGGGTTACGCGAAGCGTTGTTCCTACATCTATAAATTGAAAGTTGTTGGTCACTAAACTATCACTATTGTTGCTATTGGTGATCGATTGCGATTTATAACGATCGACTGATCCAACAAAAACCTCTGCTGTGTTGTTATCTTCCGTCACAATTTTTGGATTCAACACAATGTTGATCTTCGAATTTAAATGAACAGCCTTAACTAACGCACCGATGGTGCTAAAGCGTGTGCCATTGTGAGTGAGGTGTGTGCCAATAATTGCTGCTGCATAACCTGGAATAGGAAGATTAGCAGGGGAGAAAAAGGGAACCGTAGGAGGTGTAGTCGCTAGATTGATTGTGCTGCTGATGGCTTGTGCAAGTGGATTAGTTGTTCCAGATTGAAATGCCTGGTTGCCATTCGTTGGACCTCCACCGAAACTAGTGATCCAGTCAACTCCAAATTGAAGGGAATCTGCAATATCTGTTTCGAGAATGAGCATCTCAACAAAAACCTGGCGGAGTGCAACATCAATTTCTTCAATGAACTCTTCAAGCTTCTTCAATGCGCGTGAGGTCCCAATGAAAGAGAGAGAGTTGTCGATTGGATCCCACTTTCCACTATTGATTGCTGCGACGAGTTCGGGATGAGCGATTCCTGAAATGATTAAATCGTTAGCAATATGTCGAAGAGCCACTTCAATCTCATCTCCACGACGATACTTCAACCTGTAGACATAGAAATATCTGGGGGCGATTTGTCCAAGAGGAAGTCCCTTTAGCCACTGGGGAGCTGAACTGATGGCACCAGGAAGGAAATCGCGCCCTTCTTCCAGCATTGGAACCATTCCACCTGATTGGATCGACCCATAAGGGAAAGCTTCTGCAGGAACCCCTCTAAGGTAGCCTTCAGAAGAGAGCCGTCCTGCACCGCCAGAAATGTCCGTTCCTGTATAGCGGTATTGATCACCGAGACCAGGATAGAAGCCACCGGCTTCTCCCTGAGCTGTCATCAGCCGACCCTCACTTTGAATCATCCCTGAGGGGAGGTATCCTGGGCGTGGTTGATAGCCAGGAGGATAATAGACACCTTGTTCCGGAGTGCCTTCATAGCCAGGAGGAAAGCCGGGTTGACCTGGGATGAAGGGTGGTTGACCGGTGTAGACGACAGCGCCTGGTTGGACGGCTGTTGTGGGTGCTGCTGCCTCTTCTTCTCCTACCGGAGGAGCTCCTGCATAGCCGACAACACCAGGGGTCACCCCACCAGCAACCGAACCAACCCGTCTTTTCTCAAACGTCCCTTGAGAAGTGAGTCCTTGGACATTCTTCGCACTAAGCTCATCTAAAGAGCGAACATTGGTCTTGCTTTCTTGGACATCGAGGTTCTGCAAGATCGCGAGTGTTTTCTGAACGATGTACTCATTCGAGACAATGTAGATGCTGTTGCTTGTCTTATGAGGAACGAGGATAAATGGGTTGCCTTGTGCTATGGGCTGCAAGATCTTCGTTGCGAGGTCGACGAGGGAGTCAACGAAAGCCTTGCGTACGACGTATTGTCCAATCTGCACGCCGCTATTTGGGGCATCGAGGGTGTCGATGAGTTGAGCGATTTTATTGACGTTGGCGACAAGGTCGGTGATGATGAGTTTATTGGTGTCGCGGAGAACTTCAACAAAGGCATCGGCGGAGAGGAGCGGACGGATGATCTCGCTTGCTCTCTGCGGGTCGAGGGTTTTAAGGCGGAAGATCCGTGTGACGAGTTCTGACGGGGCTCCTGAAGTGGGCTCCGTTCCGCCCGAAACGATCCGAGCTGGAGCTCTCACGCGGGGGTTACGATGGATGATGAGGTTGTTAGCTTGTTCGAGGAGGTAGAGATCTCGGATCTGTAGTTCCTGGAGAAGCGAGCTCATGAGAGTTTCGATAGACTCCATCTGCTCTGAAACAACGGTGACGTTAAATTGGAGGTCTTCTTCGTTGAAGACAAAATTCCGTCCTGCAATTTTGCTGATATAGCGGATGTATTCAATGATCGGAACATCTTCGAAGCTGATAGTGATGTCTTTGATGGTACGGGGGTTCGGTTTGGCAGAGGCGTCTTTTAAAATACCGCTAAAGGGTGAATTCGGCGACAAAGGAGTATTTGGCGCGATCACCTGCATCGGCCGCTGCTCAGGGGGCGATTGAATCTGTCCTTGTCGCTGCTGCCTAGTGGCTGGCAGTTCTATCTGTGCAATCGAATCGTCTTCGATTTCCAGATCTTTCGGATTGTGGGGAGGGATTGTTGCACGCATCCTCGATAGAAATTCTGCTTTGTTAGCTTCTTTCCTATCTTCATAATCATTTGAAAGAGTCAAATTCATAGAACCAGAAGAACCCAGCTGCCCCATTCCCATTTCTTTTGTAATAGGAGAATTTTGTGGTGCCGATTGGATGTTTCCTTGAGGCAGACTATTCTCTGGAGTCTCTACAGAGCTCTGATGTTGAACTTTTTGAGGGGCAATCGCAGAGGATTCACGATTGTTATTCAGAACTTCATTTGAAATTGGACTCGAAGGAGATTCGTTCGACACCCTGCCTTCAGCTTGTTCAGGTGGAAGCCTCAAGTCCCCTGCGTCAGTGACCGATCCAGCTTGAATTTCCCGGGGAGGTCCCATGTGTGAGCGCTCTTCGGATCTTGGAGCTCTTTCACCTCCTCCATTCAAATGGAGCTTAGGGCCTGGCGTGCTCTGAATGTTCCGAGTGGGAGGTTCGTAGTAGGGAACGTCGTCTAAATGCACTGGAGGATAGTATTTAGCAGCACGGTGATCATAATAACGAAGCTCGTCACTATCGAGCGGACGTTCTGAAAACAAAGCATCGGGATAGAACCCCCCGGTTGTCGAATCGTAATATCTCAGTCCGTCATCAAAGTACTCGACTTCAGGTTCATATAACTGGATACAGCTATCCATCTCCCCAACACAGCTATCCACCTGGTATAGTTCTTCGCATTCTTCAGGATGAAAAACTTCACAATACATCGGTTCGGGGTCGTAAAACTCATTTGATGAATCATCTGAAGCACTTTCGGAGAGTGGAGATAGCTGAGCAATCAACGCAGCTTGAACTGGGATGGAAAAAAGCCAGAGCCGAATTAAATAGCTTCTACAGATAGTTTTAAGAAGTGTCATATCTCTCGAAATATATTAATTTATACGAGGAAGCTGGGGTCCCAACTTTTATAAAAAGAAAGGATCTTAACCTATTCGAAAAATATTTTCGACAAAATTGATCATTCCGTGCTGTTTTTTATCTCAGAACCAAGAATTTTGATAATTGATAGACATTGTCCAATGCACATTCTTCCGAAGTAACTCCACCTATTCTCTCTGATCATTGGTTCAAACACCTTTTTGGAAGGCCTGCCACAAATTTAGCTCATAATGATTCTAGATGACTCCTAACCCTCACATTATTCACATCCAAGTATGAATCTAATATCGAATGAGAGCTTTTGATTGAATCAACGAAAGTTTCATTCTCCCTTTGAACAATTTCGTTATTAAGAATGACAATGCTAAAAGTGCTTGACGTATTCGCTCTATCTGTCGCCTCAGCAAGAACAACTCCTGCGTGTCTCAGAAAAAGTCTCATTATATCTCTTGTTGCTTCATCCGTTCCAGAAGGAAGATATTCCTCTAAACTTTGCATTGCGGACTCAAGGGAAAATAAAAAGATTTTTCGTTGAAGTGCTATTTTTGTTTCCGCTAAATGTTCTGTCAATGTTTCGTCTTTTAGAAATAAGGGGCCTCTAAGTGCATTTTCTAAAATTTTACGACCTTCAGGTTCCGAGATAAAAGCCTGTGAACACATACTCAGAAATTGAGAAATAAGCGGTAAAAGAAACTCACCTATAGAACTATTTATGAATCTTTCGCATAATCTTACTAGATTTCTAATATCCTCTTCAGTAAAAGTAATATTATGGCTATGAAAGAATTCTCGAACAGATGTTTCTGCTAAAGACACTACAACTCTCCTAAGTTGTGTCTCATCTATAGAATCAGCTCCCATATTAGCTACAATACTGACCAGATCGTTAATATGAATATAGTTTCTTGAAACAAATCGTTGAGAATTCTTAATCAGTGTTGCAGGCCCAAAGGTGATAATTTCAGTGTCTAGAATCAATCCGTGCGACGGATCAGATGAAGATGCTAGAGCCTTGAGTGCCTTTAAGGTAATATATGCTCCATGACTATGGGCAAATATTATCATTTTCGCTCCACTAATATCTCTTAGGGTATCCTGTTCTTTTGTCACTACATTCATGAAATCTGCGATCAACCCCACTACATCATCGCAACTAGCTTGGGTTGGATTATAAAAAAGAACAACGGATGAATTGACATATTCTGATAATTTCTTTGCTGCGTTTACGGCATCAGATCGTTCATTCAATATTCCATTGATATAAATAAAAGATTTATAACCTTCAGGTATCAACTGCCTCCCATCCTCGATAGGAAATCTTCGATCTTCTCGAGTTGAGTCTAGATCACCCTGAAAGCTATGGTGAATATAATAAGGTCCTGTGATTGGTCCTGCTGCCATAATTTAACTCCTAAAATGTTTTGTTTATTCAAGAGCACTCGTGAAAGGAGTGCTATTAGGGTCGACTATACAGATGCCGTACGGTTTTTGGCTTGCTCTATTGCAATATGGTTGATGTGATTCAGAGCTTTTGAACCAGACGCCCCTTCAATTGCCTTTATAGCAATATCTTGAACTTGTCGCGTCGCTTCTTCTAGCCTAGTTTGCAGCAAGGTAATTTGTCCTTGTTGGTGGGCAATTGTTTCTTCTAATGACTTGATTTTTAACTCAGCCATTCTTCTTTCTAATTCACGATCGCGTTCAAGCAATACTTTTTCTTGAGCAACTCTTTGTTCCGTGTGTTTGATTGCATCTGTCACCGCTTTATCCAGATCTTTTTTTAGCCGATTAGGATAATCCAACGCTTCTTTGCGCAGCTGGATTAATTCCTCTTCATGTGATTTGAGGGTAGATTCCCTTTCTTTCCAGTCCTTCTCTAAGATTTCTTGACGTTCGCGATTTTCCTTGTCTCGGCGACGAGTGTCTTCTTCGTATTTGTCCTGTTCTTTTTTTCTTTCAAGGTTTTTCTTATATTCATATTCGTCGTATTCTCGTTGACGATTTTTTTTCAAGAGCTCCTCATCTTCTTTTATTTTCCTGGCTCTGTAATCTTCCTCTTCTTCCCAACTTGTGCGCGTTTGCTCTATTTCAGTTTCCAAAGCTGTTCTTTGAGATTCATAATCTTCAATTAACTGGTCTAAAGCGAGGAGGCTAACATCAGTTTTGTGTAGGCGTTCCAGTTCCTGCTTTTCTAAATCAACAGCTTCTCTCAATTTGGCAAGGAAATTGACCTCAGAAACCATTTTCTCTGATAGTTGAGAAAGAGTTCTGGAAATCTCAAGATTTAAATTAGAAAGCTTCTGTGCAATATTGTCGACTCCAACTTCGTTAACCGCCTCTCTAATTTCTTGTTCATGCAATCGTGTAAATTCGTTTTGTTTCGAATTCGTTGATGCAGTAGCCGCAGCCTCTTCTTGGAGTGCCTCGAATTCTTGTTCGATTTCTGCTTTCGTCCTTCTTGTTCTCTTGGGGGCTGTTGTTGTAGTATCAGATTTTTTTGCCATGAGATTCTCATTTTGATGTATTTTTCATGTCTCTTCAAGAGCAAAAGCGTTGAAATGACATAAACCGATAAACTTTTAAATAAAGACAACTGATTTTACTGGTGTAGAAATTGAGTTGCAACTTGATTTTTTAAATTTCTTAACGAGTTTAATGTCAATGAATTTAAATCTGTCAGATGGTTATGAGGGTCAAAAAGATACTGACTAGGCAGAATTTCTTAGGAAAAATCAAACGAAGATCGAATAGAAAAAATCTATCCTAATTTAATCCGTTTTTATCTTACCTATCCTACCACGAACCGATTCTGGTTGTAAAATCCTCTACTTAGCGCCTGCATTTTTTAAGACAGGGTTTCGGTCCTTCATTCTGCTGTGTCAAACCTAGAGGGTATTTCTTGGGATCGCTCTTCACTATCGAAAGGGCCTCTTCATAAGATTCTTCATATCTATTTTTATACATCGCTACTTCTGGTGCTACTGTGCGGTAAAGAATCTTGTTATTGCTTAAAACCGAAGCAACCTCGATATTTGGATCGTACAAGGACCTTCCATCTTTATCACTCATAAAAATATGGATT
>JAGVJP010000022.1 GCA_020051075.1 Parachlamydiales bacterium | reverse complement strand
GTAATTGTCGTCGTTATGCAATTATAATTGACGCGAAAGAGACGGAGTGCTCGAATGACTTGACAAATTCACATAGCAGGCTAACTCGCTTTTCGTGCCGCTTGCGATCCTGCTTATCCTGTTTTGTCCTTTTCCCTTAAGATAACTTTTATGTATAATGTTATCATATGACAGGAAAGAGCGATGGACAAATCAAATCAAAAATGCCCCTGCTGTAGCGGAAAGACCTATAAAGAGTGTTGTAGAAAATATCATCAAGGAGCTTTAGCAGAAAATGCTCTCTTGCTCATGCGGTCTCGTTATTCCGCTTATGCCCTTGGGGTCGCTCCTTACATTATTGCAACAACACACCCCTCAAGCCCCCTTTATGTTGAAAACCGTCAAGTATGGTTAAAAAATATCCACCATTTTTATGACCAGGTCAACTTCAACCAACTGGAAATCCTCAATACTTCTTTAAACGACCAGGAATCTTTTGTCACTTTTGTCGCGCATCTCAGCAAAGGCGACCAAGATCTCACATTTACGGAAAAAAGCCGATTCCTCAAAGAAGGGAATGCTTGGCTCTACGTTGATGGAAAAATCTGTAAGGGAAGAATCACCGCAAACCTGTGATCTTAAGAATTTTATCATCATTATCCTTCTTATCCTGCCTATCCTGTTTTTTTATGTTGGGAAGTTTTATTTTGCTTATCCTGTTGATCTTGAATCGTGGGATCTGTGATCAATTTCAGCCTTCATTTTTTTTTCCCGTTCGGTTAAAGTATCTTTCTAAAAGATTGTTAAAGGAAAGAATCTATGCAAATTTATTACAATAATCAGCCTATCGAAATTCCAGAAGGCAGCTCAGCCAAAGATGCGGCAGACCAACTCCATCTTAACAGCCCCCACGAAGCTTTAGCAGTTTCTATTAATGGTAAAACCGTCGATCTGTCACACCCTCTTCAAAATGGCGATCGCCTCATTTTCTGGTCTTTTGAAGATCGGGAAGGGAAAGAGGTGTTCTGGCATACCTCCGCTCACGTCCTTGCCCAAGCTGTCTTAAGGCTATGGCCAGATGCACAGCCGACAATAGGCCCTCCAATCGAAAATGGTTTTTACTACGACTTCGCCAACCTCACCATCTCAGATGCCGACTTCGAAAAAATTGAAAATGAAATGCAAACGATTGTCGCAGCCAACTACAAATCTCAACGGGAAGCCATTGCGTCCAAAGATGAAGCTCTACGCCTCTTTGCAAACAACCCCTATAAATGCGAACTCATCAACAGCTTTGAAGCAAACAGCCCCTTATCAGCCTATCGACAAGGGGAATTCTTCGACCTTTGCCGGGGTCCCCACCTATATAATCTTGGCAAAATCAAAGCGCTCAAAGTGATGAAAACAGCAGGCGCTTATTGGCGAGGAGATGCGAAAAATGAAATGCTCACTCGGATCTATGCCATCACTTATCCGGACAGAAAACTTCTCAAAGAGTACTTACAACAACTCGAAGAAGCAAAGAAAAGAGACCATAAAATCATCGGACCAAAACTCGATCTGTTTTCACTGAAAGAAGAGGCTCCAGGCATGCCCTTCATCCACCCAAAAGGGCTCATCGTATGGAATCAACTCGTCGCCTATATCCGTGAATGCCATAATAAAAATGGATATATCGAAATTAAAACCCCTACAATGATGACGCGTGAATTGTGGGAAATCTCCGGTCATTGGAAAAACTACCGCGAACACATGTTTACATCGCACGTTGAAGAGAGAGACTTCGCCATCAAACCCATGAACTGCCCCGGATGCATGCTATATTTTAAAGGACATACCCACAGCTATCGCGAATTGCCTTTGAGAGTTGCTGAAATTGGCAATGTCCATCGCTTTGAACCGTCAGGATCGCTTTCAGGCTTATTTAGAGTTCGAAGCTTCCACCAAGACGACGCCCATATTTTTATGAAGCCAGAAGACATCCAGTCGGAAATCACAGATGTGCTGGCCTTTGCCGATAACCTCTATTCCACTTTTGGTCTCTCTTATAGACTCGAATTGTCAACTCGTCCATTAGAAAACACGATCGGAACTGATGAAGAATGGGAAATAGCGACGCAAGGGTTGAAAGGGGCTCTCGACCTGAATGGACGGGAATATCGAATCAACGAAGGCGATGGGGCTTTCTATGGTCCTAAAATCGACTTCCATATCAAAGATGCCATCAACCGCAGTTGGCAATGTGGAACAGTCCAACTCGACATGGCTCTGCCAAAGCAATTTGACCTCCACTACACAGGGTCTGATGGCTTGCCAAAGACCCCTGTGATGATTCATCGAGCGTTATTCGGATCTATTGAACGGTTCTTCGGGATCTTAATCGAGCACTATGCCGGCAGATTCCCGCTCTGGTTAAGTCCTTCGCAAATTCGGATCATCAACGTCGCAGACCGGCATGAAGACTATGCAAAAAAACTTGGACAGCAGTTTAGAGAAGCTGGCTTCCACGTCGAAATTGACGCCTCTAACGAGTCGGTCAATAAAAAAGTACGCAATGCACAACTGGCTCAAACGAATTATATTCTGATTGCAGGCGATCAAGAAGTCGAGCATGGGACAGTGAACCTCAGAACAAGAGATAACACCGTCCATGGAGAACTCGACATCGCCTCATTTTTGAAGACGATTGAAGAGGAAAGAAAGCTTCGTTCACAAATTTCCCCTTTTGCTAAGGAGTCTGCATGAAAATTATTGCTATCAGCAGCTTTAAAGGGGGGACTGCAAAAACGTCGACAGCCCTCCACATCGGAGCTGCCCTCTCAAAATTTCATAAGAAAAGAGTCCTTCTCGTCGATTTCGACGCTCAAGCAAACCTCACGACGGGATTAGGGTTCGATCCTGATGAAAACGACAGCTTAGCCCCAGTTCTCCAAGGGCAGAAAGAGGTCAAAGAGGTGATCAAATCGACAACAATTCCTCGTCTCGACCTCATTCCAGCAGATACCTGGCTTGAAAGGATTGAGGTGACCGGATCCCTTGCAGCTGATCGCTATTCCCACGAAAAATTAAGAGACATCTTGCAGCCTTTGACTTATGATTTCGCCATCATCGACACGCCTCCTTCGCTATGCTGGTTGACAGAATCGGCCTTAATAGCCGCCCAGAACGCATTGGTATGCGCAACGCCAGAATTCTACAGCGTCAAAGGATTGGAAAGGCTTGGTCAATTCATGAACAGCATTAATCAGAGGCATCCTCTCAACATCCTAGGTGTTGTCCTTTCTTTCTGGAATGGGAGAGGGAAAAGCAATCAGTCTTTTTTAGAAAGCGTTGAAAAGACCTTTCCAGATAAAACGCTCAAAAACAAAGTCAGACGGGATATCGCAGTCTCAGAAGCGTCGATTTTTGGAAAGCCCGTTTTTGAAACTGCCCCTGACAGCAGGGCTTGCGAAGACTATCGCGCAATAACAAAAGAAATTCTCCAGCGGATTTGATAAATGTCAATCCGCTTTACATTCATTTATTTTCAAGAGGATCCTCATGGCCAGTGTTAACAGCATACTCAACGAACGGATGAAAAAGCCTTCAAACACCTCCAAGATGGCTGAAATGGCTAAACAATCAGCCGCAGGCAATCTAACCTCTTTTTCAGGCTTTTTCAGTGTTTCAGACCTCAGCGAAAGAGAAAAATCATCTCTCGAGAATATTTTGGAACAATATATTGATAGTGATCGGGATATCCAAAAGGATTTAGAATCGTTAATGACGATTACCTCAGAAGTAAAAGCGATCAACAACCAAGCAGCTTTGCTTCATGGTGAACGGATCAAAAAAGCCCATCTCATCCTTAAAAATTATCGCGAAGGGGCTTTTACAGCATGGCTGATCGCAACCTATGGCAACCGTCAGACCCCTTATAATCTCATGCAATATTATGAATTTTGCGAGGCAATGCCTAAGCAACTCCGCCCACAAATAGAGTCTATGCCACGGCAGGCCATATATGTGCTCGCCACACGCCAAGGGGATTTCGAAAAAAAACGATCGATTGTAGAAAACTATCGCGGAGAGTCTAAAGACGACATGCTCGCCCTCATCCGTCAAACGTTTCCTCTTCTACAACAAGACAGACGAAAAAGCAGACTCGCTCCTGTAACAATTCGACAGCTGCAAAAAGTTCATGACCAGTTAAGCCAATCTCCCTCAGAATTCTCAAGCGCTGAAAAAAAACAGGTACAATTTCTCATCAAACAAATCAAACAATTAATAGGCTTGCCGTGATTTCCTCAACTGTTTTACCCTTCACTTTAGAGCCCAGTTGGCAAGCCGTTCTCCAAGATGAGCTTGCAAAGCCCTATCTATTAGAGCTCGCTACTTTTATTGAGAAAGAATATGCCAAGGGAATCCCTCCGATCTATCCTCCCAGAGAGCATATTTTTAACGCCTTTCTTCAAACTCCATTTCATCAAGTTAAAGTTCTTGTGATTGGACAAGACCCCTATCATGGAGCAGGACAAGCTCATGGACTCTCTTTCAGCGTTCCAGAAGGGATCAGGCAGCCGCCCTCTCTCGTCAATATCTTTAAAGAACTTCAATCAGACTTAAACATTGTCCCGCCCACTCATGGGTCGCTATTAAAGTGGGCCAAACAAGGGGTGATGTTGTTGAATGCAACGTTGACAGTCTCTCAAGGGGAGCCCATGTCTCATCATGGAAGGGGATGGGAAAAATTCACAGATGCAGTCGTCCAAAAATTGGTAAATCGAGAGAATCCTCTCGCCTTTGTTTTATGGGGTAAATCAGCTCAAGACAAGTGTCGATTTTTACGCGAAGCTTGCACCCCAACAAGACATCTTGTTTTAACAGCAGCGCATCCTTCTCCCTTTTCAGCACATCATGGATTTTTTGGATGCCGTCATTTTTCAAAAATCAACGAATTTTTGATTAAAAACGGTGAAACGCCAATTGACTGGGCGTTATAGTTACTTTTGAACTTGATCCAAAAATGGCTCAGGGTTAGAAAGAGTATAATGCCGGCATTTCGCTAGGCGTCGGGCCGTGGACGGTAAAGGGAGATAGGAGGATAAAGATGGTTTATTCAGAATATTGCCGCGATAAATTAGCTCGCTCAAAGATTGAAGGACAATCGAAACCCTTTGTAGATGGCAATCTACAGTTTCATCTTCCTGAATTTGACTCAGAACAGCATTTGACACCATTGCATCATCCCATCTATGCTCATTTCGCTAACCATTCAGAGAAATCTAACACTGAACAAATTAACGAAGAAGAGATCTATCAAGCAATGGCACAAGCAGAACAATCTTATCATGCTTGGAAAAAATTACAAGGTCTACTTAGTGAATTTGTTAAAAATCACAAATTTTGAATTAAAATAATAATTACATCCCATTTTAATTCTATTGATATTATAATAGAATTATATAAGCAGCATTGAATAGGTGCTCAATAGGGGGTTTATAACAAACAACCCTTAATAGAATTGAACATCTCTCTTTCACTAGCTTATTAATAATTAGCCTACCTACAAATCAATTGTGTGGGGATATATGTTAATTGAAAATGATATTAAAAAAATATTGAATCAATTGGCTAATGGGAAGCAAATCAAAGTTCCCTTTGATGGGTCAGACATCACCATTCGGGTGATCGACGAGTCCTCAAAGCTTGTACTTACAACTTTGGTCTATGACGGACATAACTACATCCCTATGAGTGTTAGAAAATGTCTATCTCATAAATTCTCATTTCCCCACATTTCGATCCCCACATTTCTGACGATTGATGAGCAGAATTTCCAGATCAGATTGACCTACTTAGGCCATGCCACCACAGTAGATCATGAAAATTTTAGGGAACTGCTCGAAGAATTTGGAGTCATCGCAGAAATGTGGCGTTTATACTTAGACGAGCATGACAAAAACGATTTAATTTACGTCCGACGAAGGTGAGCACGCTCTAAATATTTTGCATAGCAAATCGCTAATTCGTAGACGGCGATCAGTGGGAGCGCCAAAAACAGCTGTGTCAACACATCTGGCGGCGTCAGGACGGCACCTAAAATAAACGCGAAGACAACCATAACCCTTCGTTTATTTATCAGCCAAGCTGGAGACAACACTCTTAGATGAACCAACATAAAGAGAATTAACGTCAATTCCGCAGCTACCGCATGACCGAAACAAAGCAAGAGCACATAGTTGATATAATGAGTTAATGTCCAAGCATTCTGACCCAAGGAATGGTTAAATGCAGAGAGATACTGATTTGCAATAGGCAAGGTGATGTAATAAGCGAAGACAAACCCTGCAGAGAGAAAAAAGACCGATAAGAAGAAAAACGGTAAAACAAGAGCTCTCTCTCCCTTGTGTAATCCCGGTGAAATAAATCGGAACCAGAGCCACCCCCAAAGAGGAGCAGTTAAGGTCAAACTTAACCAGAAGGCAGTTTTCATCACTAAAGCGATCCCTTCGATGGGGCCCATAATCAGTAATGGGGTTGTGGTGGCAATCTCATAAATCAACGATTCTCCTGGCTCAATGAGCAAACCCTTTCCATCAAAAATTTTTCTTTTTGAACTGCTTTCGACAAGTCTAGCATCCGCCGGAAGAGCAAAAAGGAGAGGTTCTTGAGTATGGTTTTCAACGATTTCTCGCTGAATCGTCCGTTTGACGAGAGCTGGCTGATCAAGTTGGATTTGCTGGCGGGTTAAGAATTCAAAGAGAGGCTGATAAAAAGCTAGGATAGCGAAAAATCCGATCCCAATCACAAACAAAGAGGAGAGGAGCGTTCGACGAAAATCCTCCAGATGATCCCAAATTGTGCCCCACTTTTCTTGACTCACTGCGATCAACGGTCCTGTGAAGAATCGATTGGGGGAGCGGAGCGCGTTGTCTTCTCGATGGGTTCAGGAGCGATGCTTTTTTCCTCTTCTCCATGACAAGCTTTTTTAAATTCACGAATCCCCAATCCCAAGCTTCGAGCAAATTCAGGAAGTCGTTTTCCTCCAAACAGAATAAGAATCACAACTAAAATGACAATAATCTCGCCGGTACCAAACATAAAACCCTCCTTGAGCTCATGGCACCATTGTGCGGAGATAGATTGAAAATGGCAAATGTTTTTTCATGAGCAACTAGCGATTGACGAGAATGAGCAGCGTTCATTATATTAGAGGACTTCAAATTCAGGTGGATTCATGAGTATAGCAGACAATAATCTCGTCCGATTTATCAGCATCACAAAGAGAAAAGATGGACTATTCGCAAATTTTCGAGTAAAAGGGATGAAGGGAGGCGCTGTTTTTTCCTCTTCTATCTCTGTTGACATCAGTCAAGCTGAAGTTGATGCGGGAGATCCTCTTGAAAAAATCATTGAATCCTGTGCCAAGATAGCAGTGCGTTTATCGGAGACGAAGCTGCAATTTGAAGGCCTAATTCGAATCTAATTGTTTTATCTGGGTGTAGCGCAGCTTGGCTAGCGTGCTTGCATGGGGTGTAAGAGGTCGCAGGTTCGAATCCTGTCACCCAGATTCTTTTACCTTCAAATCATTTTTTCTTGACCTTCTTTCAAGATGAGGAGGGATGTGGGATGAGAATATTTTTCTTTACACCAGAGATGTTTATCTAAAATCTCTTTAGGAACCTGCTTGAAGTCTACGCAAGAGGCAAATCCAAATCCTTTGTAAAAAGGAACCAGATATTCAAACGGAATACAATAAACAACTCCAGCTGGCGGTCTATTTTCAAGGAGAAAGTCGACTATAGCGCTCGCAACGCCTTGATTGCGAAAGGATTCAAATACATACATCCCGCCTAGTTCAAGATGATCTAAATCGATTGTTACCAACCTTCCGATGCCGGCTCGAATGCCATCCAATTCAGCGATGGCAATGATTTCGTTATCGAAGATAGAATGCATAAATTCTACTTCATCATAGCATGTGTTAACCCATTCAATTTCTGTTTGTTTAGCACTTCTTACCGTTAGCAGCATATTTCCTCCGTTTACAACGGCGCTCATAAAATTTCGGACGCGCCCGCAAAATACGTATTTCGTTCATAAAGTGGTTTACCCTTCGACTCTTCAAATGTTCGGAGTTCACTAGCCTAAAAACATTTGTTTTCGAACTTGAATACACGTGTATTTTACGTGCG
>JAGVJP010000076.1 GCA_020051075.1 Parachlamydiales bacterium | reverse complement strand
TTTTCGATAATCGTGTACAGCCACTCTACAGGGCTCAATTACACCGTAATCATCAATAATAATAAAGCCCCCTATTGATAATTTTGGATAAAGGTTCACCAGAGCATCCATTGTTGATTCATATAGATCTCCATCAAGCCTCAGTAGAGCTATTTGCTCAATAGGCGCACCAGGAAGAGTGTCTTTGAAGAGTCCTTTGAGAAAGACAACTTGGTTGTCTAGTAAACCATATTTGTCAAAATTCTTTTGAACTTGCTCTAGAGACACAGCCAAGATAGGATATTGAAACAAATTCCAGCCTTCATCTCTTGGATATTTTGACGAATTTGGAGGAGGCAGTCCTTCAAAAGAATCGGCGACCCAAACCTTCCTTGTTTCGTCACCATACGCTTTTAAGACAGCTCGCATGAATATACAGGCACCGCCTCGCCACACGCCAGTTTCAATGCAATCTCCAGGAATATTCAATTCCAAGATTTGCTTCATGCATTCGTGTATATTATTTAATCGCTTCTTCCCAATCATTGAATGAGCTATTTCAGGCCAATCCGTTCCTTCCTCTCTACCGGGGTGGTCTTCATAAATTGTGTTCAAAATAGTTCTTTTGATTAAATCTAAATACAGTTCTCTAGGATCATTTGGTAATGCAGAGGGGACATCCACAAAGATATTTCCCTTTAGAGAGGTTGACAATAGCACAATGATGAAAAACGCGCAGACGAATAATTTGTTCATTGAACTCTCCTTCATGTTTTTGATAATCAAATCATTTCTAAGTGATAGAAAGAATTTTCACAATCATTTTACAGCTTTAGCTCTGCTGCCAACATTTTTATAACTGCTAAGTCTATTTGCTTTTTTTTCTGATCTATTTCCGCTTTTGTGTTTTGATTAAACTGAATACCGTTTTCACAAGCCCAGGAAATTTTATTCAGCAGAGCATACATTGTAACGAGCTCTCTTTGTTCGAGAGTAAGCTCTAGCTCATCCATAATCGCATTAGTATACAATTCGCCATGACGAGTTCCGTACCAAGAGAGCTTAATTCTTCCTATAGCCTCTAAAGGATCTCCTTGCGTGAGTCCGTCTAAATCGACTAAACCGCTGAAAATTCCATTTTGAATCATTATGTTTTTAGAACAAATATCTCCATAATATGTTGTGGGTGTGATTCTACTGAAGTAACGCTTGTAGCGTTTATATAAATTGTCTGCAAGAGCTTCCATGTCGGAATCCATCACACCTGTTTTCATTCCCCTTTGCTTTGATTCTTCTATCCAAATCTGCATACGTTCTGTCCAGCTATCACTAATCTCATCTTCACCCCCTCCCCAAATAACACCGAATTTATCGGAGGATGGTATCGTTTTTACCATCTTAAAAATATGAGCCACTTCCTGCGCTAATGCCATGAGATGCTTATCAGATAGGTTTTCTATTACCTCTCCTAAATCTTGACCTTGAATTTTGCTCTGAATTTGGTAAGAGAGTGGAATTATGTCTTTTCTATAATCCTCGAATAAAATTTCAGGAACCTTAATGCCTAAAACCTTGAATTTAGGTATATGGTCGTGTGATCCCATCAAGAATTTATTGTAGGGGCTAAGACGGACAATAATTTCTCTGTCGTTTAGACCTACTTCATAGACTTCATTGCAAATGCCAATCACCATCCGTCTAATAAATTTTGGATGCTCTTTAAAATGTTTGGCTATAATGGTCTCTATCATTTGCTCATGGGATTGCTCAATTTTTTCTATAGATGAATTTTTAAAAACTGGAAAAACATCGATATACCGCGATTGAGGCCAGATTTTTTTTAAATGGGATAGTAAGAGGGTTGAAGCTTCACAGAATTTCGGCAGATGGCCTGTACTTTTTGAACACGCTATAAAAGCATCGAGTCTTGACAAAATCCTTGGTCGAAATCCATTTTCTTTAGGGTCCCATTCCGAGTCTGAATCAACAGGTCCACTTGGACAAATCCATTCATGTTCGACATCAATTGTACTTATGGTTCTGATTAACCAGTAAGCACATGCATAGATTAATTGTTTGTTATACGCTACGTCATCGAATGCTGCGGGTATTCCTTTTATTAATTCTTCTCTATAGGCCGCTTCCATCTTATCAAGGATAGGTTGTGGAACAGCTTTAGAGCACCAGCAGCTAGGCATATTCATGCGTAGATAGACGCCATCAATTAGCGCGTTTCCAAAATCCCCAAACTCAAAATCGATAAGCTTAATTTCTCTGCCTTGATAATACACGTTATCAGGGCAAATATCACCATGCAAAAGAACATGAAAATCACTGTGAGTTTTAGAAAACTCAAAGACATCTTGTATTTCTTGGCTTAATTCTTTCGATTCACATCCAACTAATCGTTTAAATTGACTGATCATATCAGAGACGTCAACTTCTGTAAGAAAGTTAAAGCGGTGAGATTGTGGGTAAATGCGATTTAAAATAGCCGTAAACTGGTTGGATTTTCCTAAAGTATCTACTTGCATTTTCCCTATTCGTCTCACATAAGCAATTAAAGCAGCTTCTGCCTCATGAACGTTTGCAACAGTGGGTGAGCGTGTCAATGGCCCTACAAGGCTTGGATGTGAGAGCCCTAAATCTTCAATGAGTATAAATTTATGCTTCAAGCTTCCAGCATAAAAATGCGGGGCATGGTCACATCCTATTTCTGTTAGGAACTCGATTCCCGCCCAGTCATGAGCAAATCGACTTAATTTTTCTATTTCTGTTTCAGTTTTAGCGATATCGAATTTATTTGTCTCGGCAACGTTTTGTTTTAATATTATTGTTTTAGGCATCCCTTCTTGAGGATTTTCAATCAGTAATCTCAAAATCACATTGCGTCGGTCGGGTTCGCTAAGCTGAATAACCTTTGAAAAAGTAACAGGATTTTTGAAATACACCGTCATCAGGCTAGAAGCCTCATCTATAATTTCACGTAAATGAGCAGTGGATTCGTCTAACATTTTTTTTAACTCCAAAGGCTTAATTCACTAGTATCCAAAGGCAATCAAACAGCTTCTTGCTTATGATACGGCAATAAGAATATTTGAAGATATAAAGAATGCTGTTAATTATAGTGGCATAAGAGATTTTAAGATAGTTGGAAGTAATCAATGATGAATCTCAATTCAGGTCCCATTAACGGGGATGGTTTAGTTGTAAGCATGTGAAGAACCCTTTCTTGAAATATCTCCATGCTAAAATCAAAAGCTTTTTTGCGCAAAATAAAATCGACCTTGCTCTTGATTAGAAATGTATTTTGGATTCTTAAATGTGTTCGCGTCTTTGATTTTGGATATCAGCTTTCCTTCGTTGAATGAACAGAAATTCTTTCTCTGATCTTGAGTTTAACACAGTCTAGCTCTGGTGGTATCGTCATATGGTGAAAACACATGTATTAAATGTTTTATATTAAAATATTTATATACAACAAATGTAGGTAATATTGTTGATGGTTGGTTACAACAGGTTGCTGAATACGAAGATAGTACCAAATGTACAAATATGGCAGGCCCGAGAAGAGGTGTTCAGTTCATTATAGCTGATAATGGAGTTCTCATGGATATGCGTAATGAATTCACACAATATGGTGCTTTCTCATGAAATAAATAAATTGCATACCTGATTTTTCAAGAAAATGTAGAGTATCCATCGCAAACTGTTAGCACAAATTTTGCCCACGCGAAGCTTTGGAGCCCTCAAGCGACGTCATCTCTCATCTAACAAGCAATTTGATCGAGATCAATGTTCAGAGTAGCTTTATCCATCTCGCAATTAGACGGATTGTGTTGACTAAACTCGGAATATCTTTTCCTAAATTCTTTATCAGAGACTTTCAGATGATCAAGAATGTAGAGACGTAAAGAAATTTCTGTGTTTGGATTCATTCTTGATTGTTCTTTTTCCCATTTTACCACTGCAGCGTGTGTGACACTTAATAGAGAAGCAAACTCTCTATAAGATAATTGGAAGTAATCAATGATGAATCTCAATTCAAGCCCGGTTACTGGGGATGGTTTAATTGCAAGCATGTGAAGGACCTTTTCTTGAAATAGCCCCATGCTAAAATCAAAAGCCCATTTCCCATGAATTTTTCTCATTGGTGCATTGATTAAACGAATTGGAAACCCCAAGCCCTCATAAATCATTGTTTTTCTCTTTTTAACTTCGCTCATAAACCACCTTCAATATCAATTACTGTTATGATTAACATGTCTGATTCATCAAAAGAAACGATCACACGTACATCTATTTCATCAATCTTTGTTTTTCCTCTAATCGCATAATTCCAGGCGTTATGCTTCTCTTCGAATCTTGTTTTTGCTTTTTCCTCATATCCAGTTAATAAGACATATATAGTCTCTGGCAAAGTGATCTTTCGTTCTTCCTCCCTAACAAGAGCATGAGGCACTTGAGTATACATGTTTTGTCTTATGCATTCTTTAATCTTATCTAAGAGATTCTCAATCTTAGGAGGCCTTTTCTTTTTCACAAGCGATCCTTTATTTTTATGGTAACAAAGTTTACATTTCATTGCAAGAGTTGATTTATACACTGTTCAGAGAACGCCTAAGAAGCCTGTGAGATCTTATCAATTTCACTACTACCAAGTCTGCGACGATCTATCAAAAAGGGCGCGAGTGCCCAAAATTCATAAAGCCATGAAAGCAAATGGGCCGCCATCGGCAATTTTTGAAACAGATGAAGAATCCCGATACTTTCTTACGGTTTTGCCTATTCATCCCGAAGCCGGAAGAAGAGTAAGAGCTGCAAGTCAAAACACAACGGTAGAGGAGCAAACACACCGGTATACGGGTGTGTTTGGAGCTGAAACACACCCGTATACCGGTGTGTTTCCAATAGAAATCTTACCACAAGAGCTGCAAATGTTAGTTAATAAATTTAACAAGCGTTCTAATATAAAAGAATTACGTTTACTAATTCAAAAACTTTGTGCATGGCAACCACTAACAGCTCAGCAATTAGTAGATCTTTTGAAAATAAAATATTTTACAAAAGGAATAATGATGATTAAAAATTTATGTTTACTTGTTTTGTTTGTTTTCTGCTCTTGCGTAAGTTCTCACGCCTATGCAGAAATACAGCATGAAATAAGTGATATAGGCACGCTGCAAACTCATTCAAGTCAAGCTATCGCTCTTAACAATCAAGGACAGATATTTGGCTGGTACAACATTGATGGTTCAATAGGAGGAAAGCATTTTTTCCTGAGAGATGAAGATGGTAGATTTCACGAAATCCCTCACAGGATAGCCACAGGGAGATTGGAAATTAATTGGAGATTCCTTACAGATGAAGGAAAAGTCTACGGAACTTTTGAAGAGAAAGATAAATTTCCAACCCTCTTTATGTGGGATCATGACAATGGGGTGGCAAACCTTGGGATACTTCCAGGACAAGAAATTTCGGCAATCAACAATGCTGACCAGGTTTTGATAAAG
>JAGVJP010000069.1 GCA_020051075.1 Parachlamydiales bacterium | reverse complement strand
TTATGCAATGTCTGCATTGAGATCTCATCTTGAACGGATTGATCGTTCCCAATTTCTCGGAGTCGAAATTTGGAAGAGCTTATTAAACGCCATCGATAGAACCTCTCAAATGAGTACCTCTGACATAAACAAAATGGATGATTTGCGCCTTCTTGCACGTTATGTGCTATTTTTGCTTAACCAAACGTTCGATGATTCTGGTGGGTTATTGTGTCATCCCGACTTTTGTGCCCTAATGGTTGAAGCTTATTTACACAAAGCTCGCAGTGGAGAATCGATTCCTCCTAAAACGATAAGCGAAATTGTTGATTTAATGATAAATTATAAACATTTTCCTTTAGATGTTCTGAGTAATGCCATAGCTACCATTCGATACATCGTTGAGAATCAGAAGAGGATAAAAAGAGACTTGCCAATCGAGGTGGTGATTAGGGTCATTGAAGATGCAATTAAATCAGTTAAGACAGTAGGTGTAGATATTCGGCTTAAAGAAGCTTATCTAAGATTACTGGGAGTAATGCTACCCGATTATCCTAATCTTGTGATTTGTGAACCTCTTTTTCAAGGATTGATGAATTGCCTAACGGATAAAAAATTGGTAAGTAGTTCGTGTACCGTCTTGTCTGTTTGGATTAGTGCACTAAGATCTCCTCATTTATTCCAACTCGATGCTGGTATAGATCAAGAATTCAATCGTTTCTTTGAACACATCCTCAATTTGCTAGAAACTGATCTTTCGATTAAGAAGAAGATATCTTTGGTGAACCTTTTAGGTAGAGCTGCTGAAAAGGGGTTTGTGTTCTCTGACGATCATATAAACTCTTTCATTTCAAATGCTTTATTGTCTCAAAACCTCGCATTACAGCAGTCTTGCAGCCGAACGATGGCTGCTGTTTTGCGGTTTCAATCGAGAATGAGATGGTCTCAAGATTTTTTCGATCTCTTAATTCAGGTGTGTCAATCTAGCGATAAACACTTATTAATAGATAATTTTTCGTTATTATGTCATTACATCAAGCTTTTAGAAGCTCCTTTAGCCGAACCTCAAATGAATCAACTTGCTTCACTACTATCTGAAGAAAAGAGCGTTCAATTCGTATGTGAGGTATTTTATAACATGGTCGAAAAAAGTTGGAAGATCAACGAAAATTGTTGTGAGCTTCTTGCCAATCTGACCTTGGATGATCTTTCACAAGCTCAAATCGCTGCAGCAGGTGTATTGGAGGCAGCTGCGAAACAACAAGAATTTTCCGATAGAGTCATGGGACGAGTTATTCAGGGACTTTCTTCTGATCGGGAAGAAGTGGTGCTCTCATGTGTTCTGATATTGAACAAAAAAAATATCAAAAAAATAGCTAACAACGCTGAAACTCTAGCTAAGAAAAGCTTGGAATCATTGATGATGATTGTGGCAAAAAATTATTATCCCTCTAATATCCGTGTTAAAGTGTTTTCGATACTTATTTATTTTTCAGAGCACACTTCTCTCTCCTTTCCTTTTAGTTTGCTTGAGTTGCTGCTAGATCGTTTATACGATCAGAATGAAGAAGTTCGGGTTTTGGCCATAAGAGTATTATCCTTACAAGTCCCCCATTTACGGTTGTCTATATCGATTAGGAACTCGTTTATGAGAGAAATTATGGATAGTGTGGTTCCTTGTTTACAAGACGAGAAGCAAAAGGAAGATGCGATCCGTGTAATTGCACAGATGGTAAACTTTGGATATAACGAATTATCCTTAGATGACTTAAATGATATTGCTATGTGTTTGTATAATGAATGTGATATTGAAACGCCTAAGATTGTTTTTGGGATTTTGGAGAAATATCAGAGTCAACTCCAAACTGTTTCCAAAGAGATATTTGAAATTCAAGGAGTTGTTCTTTCATTCAGAAAGGGGACTCATGACCTAAAACTAAAGTCTATAGAATCATTGATTTCCTTTGTCGAATTGCGATATCGCATGCCGGCAAGCGTGTTTCGGAGTCTTACAGAATGGATCGATCGATTTTCACATTCGACAGACTTCAAACAAGAATTGCTCAGATCTATTTGCCAATTTTGTGAGGTTGTGATCTATCATGAGCCTAGCCTGCCTCCCACTTTGTTGCAAGCCTTCTCTCGCTTGGAACGAAAAGAACTTTCCTATGAGAATCAATCTCGTTTAAGTCTCCTAATTGTTCAGTGTTTGAGAAAAAATAATTCTGTCGATCCGTTTGCTTTTTTTCTGGTCGAAGAAGGATTTTTAACCGATCTAGATGATAGAGAACTGTCTCTATACTTAGATGCCCTAGAAATTATTGTGAAACAAAGACCCGTAGTTCAACGAAAGACACTGGAGAAGTTATGGACACTGCTTTCTAAGAAGATAGATATCCAGATTGTCGCACAAATCTTAACCAAAATCTTTAGCGCGGATACCTTTCATGAACTTCAATCCCCAAATCATCTGGACCAATTACTGCATCTAATCGAAGCGTCCTCTTCAACAGATATACGCCAAACATTAACGGCTTTGATGCGATCTCTCAATCGCTTAATCCAATTGAAAGAAAATCAACTCCAACTAATTTATGGGAGTATTTGTTCGACGGAGGATTTAGAGGAACAATATGACCTTTGTCAAATATTGAAACTTCAATTGTCTCGACCAGCTCATTTTTCTGACGAATACTCGAAGATCATTACATTCAAAGAGACTGAGAGAGAGATCCTTGAAAAGTGTAAAAAACTATCCGATCCGCTTGGTTTTCAAGAGATCATTCGCTCAATAAGGGATCTGACAACCTATATTGAAAGCACAGCTCTTCAAGAGTTTCCACTGGCGTTGTTCGACAGTTTAATGTTTGCACCAAATAGATTGTGTGAAGATGAGGAAACACAAACTCCATTTATCTTCAAAAGGCCCCCCCTTTCTTCAAAGTTTTTTTTAGCTATTGAACACCTTTTAAAAACTTTTCAGGCTGTTCCACTAGATGATTTTCACGATCTTTTAAAAATGATTGATGATTACCAATCATTGCCCGATGGAGTGATACAAAGTTTGCTTGGTTTACCTGATGAGCACTTGATGAATTTTTTTGATATTTTAGATTCTAGAATTGAAAAGAAGAATGATTTGAATGACGAAATATTAATAAAGTTAAGGGCGATTTTAATCGAGTCGACGAACTGGGATTGTCGACACAGAACTTACGATCTTCTAAAGAGATTTTTTCAATCAATTTCCTATCGCTCCCTTCCAGACGAATCTCCAAATCTCAGCGACTCATGGCACGAATATTCACAATCGGAAGATGGCTTGCAGGAATCGAGAAGGGCTAGCTTCTTGCATGAGGAATTGCGGAGTTTAGTCGATGTGGAAGCAATTCATGAAGAATTCAAAGACATTCGTTGCATTGAAACGCATATTATGAACGGAGGAGAATTAAGTTTTGGGAATGCAGAGTTTCTTATAGGTTACTTTATCATTGGCGAGCATCGACAAAAGATTTTACAGATTTTCGATGCTGTGAAGTTTAAGCTGCCTAAAACCACTTGTCAACTCATATTTGCATTTTATAAAGATCATTTCTTTTCAAATGGATTCTTTTTCTCTTCAAGATACCATTCTTTTTATGTATCGTTTATATCTCAAGTTTTAACTGATAATAAAGTCAGCTTGGTAGAGGGAATAGAATGTTTTCGTTTACTTTATGATCGAGTTTTAAACTCTCGAAAGATGACGATCCATGAATTTGACATGCTCAATTTTTTAGCAAAATATCACAATATTCAATTGAACCAGGAGTTGATAACAAAGCTTGTCGATTTTTATTGTTTGATTAATGACTCTGAAAGACGGAACAAGGCTACTTGTTTGATACTCAAAAATTTGATTCGGTTACCGATATGGTCCGATATGTTGCTGCGTGCACTCACCCGTCTGACGACAAAATTAGAAGGGATCAAGATCGTTGAGGGAGAAACACCGATCTCTTCATTTCAGCTGTCTGGGTTTTTAAGTTCTCTTAAGGGATCGTTTACCACAATAATGGATAGATTCTTCTGGCAATCATCAGAATTTCCTGTCGATCCTGTCAAAGAAGCTCCGCTATTGTTGGATCTTCTAGCCTTTGTTGTTGAGAGTGATAAATCGGTACACAAATTCGATCGGTTTAATCAACAAGGGAAACTTGCTCCATTTTTAACTGAGGGAGATCTTTTAGAGCGTCTCATAGAAATGAGCGCTGACGAAGATTTATCGTTGGAAGAAAAAAATCATTCTCTCCCTTCGCTAATACATGTAAAAGCTAGTTATTCTGATTCGCAGTATCGACAAATCCTTAGGGTTTTGTTATTTAAACAAAATGAAGATCGAAAGAGTATTAGTCAAATTGATGAGATCATTAGTATTTTCTGTGCCGGTCGCAGCCAATCTTTGGAACTTCTGCAGGAAGATTTAGCTACCGCTAAAGAAATCTTTTTTGAGAAGTTGTTTGCATCGTTTCCATCATTTAAGTTGACATCCTTAGAAAAGCGCCAAGAGCTCTTCAGATACTATGAACGGCTAAAGTGGTGTCCCATTAAGGCGACAGAATTTTTTAGTAATGTACCAGTGGATGCAGCATTTGATGAATTATCTACATTCTTGAGATTGGTAGATGATTTTTCGGTTGGTCAGGATGTGATTCAAGCTAACTTATTCCCAGGGATGAGTTTGTGCAGTTTGACGTCAAAATTGATGGTCGCTCTCCTCGCTGAAAGGCTGAAACGTTTACCTCGATTGGTCTCAGGTGAAATAGGTTTTATAGATGATCAGACGAGATCTTCTGAACATTTAAGGAAATCAGTTTTTAGCGCTCTTGCTCTTTGTCAACAGGGGTGGTGTTTCAAAAGGCTTATGGATTGGTTAACGAGCATTAATCAGAACACTCATGAAGAAGTTCAAGAGCCATTAGATATCAGATACACATCAGAAATTTTGAGTTTAGCATCCAATTATCAGCAACAGATTGGTGAGAATCGTTTTTATGAACTAGTCAATACACAATTAGACGAGGGAAAAATTCTTTTTTCAGAGATGCTTCATGCTTACGTTTTGAACCATCATTTAATCTCCAACCAAAAGGTAAAGGATTTATCTACAATAATAGAGGAGATTAAATCATCTCTAATCAATCAGAACGACCCTAAGCTGATGCAACAAAGCGTGATTGATCAGATGACAAGTTCTTTGGCATTAGCTGAACAACTGTATTGGTCTCCAGTAACAGAGCAGCGCGTTTCTGGCGATCTTGTATCTCCATTACCGGTTAATGAATGGTCAAAAGAAGATATCAAAACATGGGCGTGCGAAATTAAGCACATGGCAGATCTTGTTTTGGAGAGCTCTTCTTCTTTAGATTCTCTTGACAATTTCGAGGAATCAATTTTGGCGGAATGCTTAGCGGTATTTAAACGAGCCTCCATTTTGCTCTTTGGTTACCCTCCAAGGGTCGTACAATTTGTTGCAATCTTAGTTCTCAGAAACCGAACAGATCCCGGAATTCTTGCACAGATTTCTACTGGAGAAGGTAAATCTCTCATCATCGCCATGTTCGCCATTCTCAAAGCTTTGCAAAGAAGAAAAATCGATGTGATGACTAGTTCTTCAGAGCTAGCTCAACGGGATGTAAAAGATTTGCGACACTTTTACGAATTATTTTCATTGCGAATTGCGAGTAATGAAGATCATCAATATGAATCTGGGATGAAGAAGTGTTATGGGAAAGATATCGATGTTGTCTATGGGGATTCGAGTCATTTTCAATGGGATATCCTCCGTCATGAATATGGAGGACTGGAAACAAAAGGAGATCGTGGATTTGATTTAGTCATTATCGACGAAGTCGATAATGTGTTGATTGAGGGGAATGACAATCTTACGATGCTGGCTAGTCCGATGCCCTGTATGCAAGAACTTATCCCATTAATGATTGGTCTCTGGATAGAATTCATGCATCTAATCGAATTGAAAGATAGTCTCAAAGAGGCTAAAAGCATGGAGGTAAAAGCTTTTAGTCAAGTTGAATCTTCTGAAGATTCTGTTGAAAGCGAAGAGGTAGATTCTTCTGAAGAGATTGATGACGGAGCTTTCTTTCGTTCTTCCGAAAATCTGAAAGATCACCCCTTTTATCAGATAGATGTCACAGATCTTGAAGCGGTGAAAGAGGTGATCCAAAGGGAATTAATCGCTTATATTCACAAAGTTTTAGAAGATGCGGAAGGTGGTATTCAAATTCCCAAACACTTAAAACGATTTGTGATGAGTCAAGGTAAGTATTGGATTCAAAGTGCCTGGTTGGCCTACTATCAGTATAAAAATGGTCGAGAGTATCGAATCGAAACGAATCTTGAGGGTGTGGAATGTATCGCTCCTGTAGATTTTGCTAATACTGGTACGACTCAATTGGGAACGTCGTGGGGCGAAGGTTTACAGCAATTTCTTCAGCTCAAGCATTCCTTGACCGTGGAACCCCTCACATTAGTCACAAATTATTCATCGACCTACTCATATGTGAATCGATATCGTTACCGAATGGGAATCACAGGAACTCTCGGTTCATCAGCATTGCAAGACCTTTTGAAAAAAATCTATCGGTTCGACTCCGTTGCCATTCCTACCTTCTTGCCAAAAAACCGACTCTCATTGAATCCAGAATTATTGCACAATCATGAATTATGGAAGGAGGCAATCGTTCTAAATGCGATCCGTGATGCCAATTTGGGAAGGGTAGTTCTGATCATTTGTGAAACGATTGAACTTGCAGAACAACTCCACCTTCTTCTAGTTCATCGGTACGCGAAACCAGGATTATTTCTCTATTCCGATGATAAAAATGAATCAAAACAATTCCTTCAGAAGGAGCAGGGGCCTGGAACGATCATTGTGGCAACAAATTTGGCAGGACGGGGAACCGACATTCAAATCTCAAAGGAAGTGATCAAAAAGGGGGGATTACATGTATGCCTAACATTCCTACCAACCGATAAGCGTGTAAGAAAGCAGGCATTTGGACGCACTTCAAGGCGTGGTGAACCAGGAACTGTTCAATTGGTGTTAGACCTACAGGCAATCTTGGAACAGTTTCCCTTTTGCAATATTGAAGCATTGGCCAGGGAGCCGAAGCGCGTCAAATATCTCTCTGATCCAGAAGAGTGTGATAAGTTAGAAAATATCAAAGCAGTTGTGCTACCGAATATCGAACATCAAGAGAGGTTATTTAAAGGCTATCTTGGATTGCTGGAAGAAATCAAGAAAATTGATGAAGCCAAACATTCAGTCGCCGTCGTTGATCAAATCAAGATGCAAATGGATGCTGATAGGATCTACTTTAAAGAATTATGCGAGGCAAAAAGAGGCGCTCTAGAAGAACGATGGGGGAGATGGCTAAGGGATGCCTTAAGTCAAGGAAACAAAGAACGTTCAGAGCATCAATTTTTGATGTTTAAAGAGCAAATGTTGAAAGCCTATCAGCAAGAAACAATCATTGATAATCCGATGTACTACGTTCGTTTAGGTAATGAGCTGCTCAATCGAGCGAGTCGTTATCACCACTATTTTTCAAAAAATACCTTCTATGAAAAAGCGATAGAATCTTATGAAAAGGCAATCGCTATGGATAAAACCTTTTCTTTCATTGCCTATTATCATCGAGCTTATGCTCTCTTGGAGTTAAAAAGGGATGGATATAAGAAAATCTTGAAGGAAGATTTTATAAAAATGCAGCAAGCATTGATTGAGGGACCTCTTCGACAGCATCAGGCCATCTATCTTTTACTGAGTCAATATCGAAGTTCTTCTCTAGCATTCGGTAAGGATTTTGTAAACTCGCAATTTCAGCAACAATTACAGGTTTATTATTTATTGTTAGATTCAGCAAAAGGAGCAGTTCGACAGGTTGAAGAATCTCAAAAGCTCATAACAATAGATTCTGATATACGTTGTTTCAGCCAAACTTGCTCAAAAAAATTCACTAGAAGAGGTGCGATTAGGCGATTGAATAGTCCCGCTCCTTCAACGGTTCAGCCAAAATTTCGTCTCACATTTCATCATCTGAAAACTCACATGGACATCACAGAAACTTCTGAACTCGAAGAGACGATTCAGAAATTACCTTCGAAAATTCCAATTACAATTAGTTTTGATGGGGATAAACTTTACTCAACGTCGGGTCAAAAATATCATTTGAGAGCTCTTTTGCCTCTTTTTCAAAAAAAAATCAGACGTGACGAGCGTTCGATGGACCCCTCCTCTGAGACTCAATCTTCAGCTGCTGAATCTGAATTATCATCGAAAGATTCAGGATCTCATCAGGCACCGATCATTACGTTAACTGATCGAGGAGCTGATCTCGTTGCAAAATCAACCAAAGTGGTTAATCGTGCAGCTAGTAAATTATCTAAAGTCATGAAGTCGGGTAAAAATGCTGTTCTTGAACAAATTGATCATTTCAATGAGGGTAGTTCACTTCAAAAGGAGTTGGAGGCGATCCCAGCGACGCTGACAATCAGAGATATATCATTAAAAGGAATCAAGGAGATGTTAGAGAAATTTGCTTCTCCTTTCAAGTCGGCAAAAAGGGGAACAACAACTTCGGGAAATACAAAAAAAATAGTTCTTGAAGGCGATAAAACATCGATTTTAAGAGAATCTATATTTGGAATTGGGCCCCTAACGCTAACAACAGAATTATTTGAGTTTCTGAAGACCAAGTCTCCTCACCTTAATGTTTCGGTGTGGTTTCCTCAATTGGATCATCAGACAAAGGAGACGCATGCCAATGAACCCAAATCTGTTACTCTTTCTGATCTAAACATAGACAATTCTGAAGGGGAAATATCGATATTGGAATGCTCCTATGATGAACTCCAAGAAGTGTTAGAATTTTTGTGCAATCAGAGTTCTTTTAGGTCGCTTCAATTCGTCTTACATCGTTTGACACAATCGACGGCGAGTCGATGGATCAAATTAGTGAATGCGTTTGCGTCAAAGGGGGGAGAGGGACAGTCTTTGGATTGGGCTCGACCAGATGATCGACATGAAAAGAAGGGATCTTCTCCTTCAATATCCTTAAGTTTTGTTGAGTTGGACCATCAGCAAGCAATAAATGTTGCTCGAAAGACAATTAATGAACATAACAATGCAACGCTATCTATTAGTGGACTCGATGCAAATAACGCTAAAAAGATCATCCAAACGGCTGAGTGCAAAGAACGGGATTTTTCTATTTTCCACCATCCATTTAAGGCCGAACTTGAGAAAATTTGTCCACATCCCTCCTTTGCCCTCCGTCAGCAATTAAATGGAATGTTATATCTTTATGATATTAACGAAAAAAACCCCCTTCCGATAAAAGGAATGGCACTCCTTACATCTTTAAGTTTGTTGCAAATCACTGGAGGATTAGTGATCACAACATTTTCTGGCGGAGCAGGGGCTGCTCTTGGCTCATCATTAGTTTCTGAGGGTATTGGTGATGTAGCTCGATTGTTCACAGCTGTAAGCAGTCGTGAATTTGATGCCTCAACGTTTATGCTAGAAAAATCACTGAGCGTGGCGATGACGCTGGCGACTTGTGGAAGTGGTGGGGTTGAAGCTGTGAAAAAGACATCTCGGAAAATCAAAAAGATAGGCAATTATTTGATGGAGCATGGGGATGAGATGATTCAAGTTGGACTTAAGGTTGGCAACAAATTTGTTCGCACCACGCAAACAGTAGGCCTTGATTTAGTCAAGAATAGAGCTATGAGGGTAGTCCAGAGCTCCTTGAAACATGGAGTCGATAGTTCTTTGACCATGGCGAGCGGGTCGTTCCTAAAAGGAGTCGAACCAAGCTTAGTGCAAAATATGAACCGTGCAATCCAAGACATGTTTAATAAAGACCATTGGCAACGCACATTGAATAAGATGCTCGCTGTCGATGCTTTTACAAACACTCAAGAAGAATTCACGATAGCTTTAAGTGCCATCAGCAAGTTGATTTCAACAGCTAAATTCAACATGCTTGATATCAATGAATTTAATAAAAAAATTTTTGTGCAATTTGAAAAGCCATTTAACGACTTCTTATCTGAGCGGTATGTGTATTTAAAGAACATCGAAAGAATTTTGGATAAAAGATCGATCGGATTAACTTTCCAAGAAGTTGAAGTAGGCTGTGCTTGGCTTAGGGGAGAAGGAATTATTGATTCCAATGGTGAAGTTGACCTCATCGCCATTCGGAGTTATTTGCGTCTATCAGAGACATCTCCCACTAAAGACCAGCTCTATGACGCTGACAACTATAATTTAGCCCTTTTTTCATTCGAGCACCCTCGACCTATCCTTCAAGCATGTTTAACCTATGCTCAGTTCCTACGCGATGACTATTTGCTAAAAAAAAGAGAGCTCATTGATAAAATTACGAGTGATTTCTCTAAAGAGCTCTTTCGTAACTTAAAAACCGCGATAGATCTTACCAAAGAAGTTTTGAGTAAAAGCGCTGGAAAAGTCATTGATTATAGTACAGAAGCCGTTTCAAAAAGGATGTCTCAAAATCGTCGAAATCCAAAGGGAGGGAAGCGTCGCCATCGCCGTCGTCACGATCGCCCTGAATCGCAAAAGTCTTCGGAACCTTCAAAACAATTGCCTTCAACCAATCCAGAGCCTCATCCTGGAGAACCAACCTCCTCGATAGTGGGGACTGTCCAAGGAGCTCCTGTAGGATTTAATCCCGTTATTAGAGAAGGAGCAAATGGTTCAGTTCAACCAGGTCGAGTCGGATTTGATCTTGGACTTAGCTATGGAGAAGATGGTACAGTTCAAACAGGCGCAGTTAGTTTTAATCTGGGTCTTAGTTATGGAGAGGATGGCACAGCTCAAACAGGTGCAGTCGGATTCAATCTTGGCGTTAGTACTGAAGGCGCCACCGGAACTCCTGGAACATTATTACAATCTGTAAATTATTCTCCATTTAGCCCAGAATTTATAGATAAACTTAACGCGCTCCCACCTGATGCTAGAATGGAGGATTGGACTGCAACTCATGTTCCCGGTGTTTATTTTTCTAATGATAAAAAGGATTTTGTTTTTTCTGAGGCAGCATTCAACAAGAATGCACCTGAAGGTTCAACCAGAAGCGCTTTTGAACGTCGAACTAATTCTAAAATGAAAGCTGATCATTCCGGCGATGGAAATGCGTCGACTTCATCACCGATCCCCCAGCTAAAAGGAGTCCGTTTGCCTGGAACAGGAAACGGCTCACCTACCTCATCTTCAATGAATCAAAGGAGAGATCGAAATTATGGGTCTCGCAGACCGAAGGGTGGAAGGTATAGAAATCGAGAAACTCGTTCACCGAGTATGATGGATAGTCTTAGTGATTGTATGAAAATCTCTGGCGATTTCGCTATTAGGTTCGTTAAAGAGTTCTTCTTAAATCAATATGATCAAGCCTCAAGGGCGAAAGAAGCAATAGAAAAGAATCTTCTTGACGAGACTGCCATTTCAAGCGGTCAGAAAATTGCTGAGCTCTATCGTCGTTTGATGAGTGAGCAAATCAAGGTCCTAAGATCCTTGACAGGGTTAATTCTTATTGAACGGTCTGCGATGGTTCATTTTAATGAAGAAGAGCGGAAGAGACTCGATCAAGATATCATGGGGACTTATTGGCTATGCTTTGAAGCCTATCAACGTGGTGAAGATCCATTAATTCCCGATTTGAGGCAAATTGCGACGGAGATTAAGGAAACACGAATTCAGGTTTATGTGCGGACGTTAGAGGAGGGGTGGGCGAAATATGATGATTTAAAGAATAAAGAGATGCAGGCGATCTCTGGTTATCTGAGTCAGATTCGTCCACATGAGATATTAAGCAACATGAGAGAGTTGATTGAAAGGAAAAATGCCGTCGGATTTTTTTGTGGAAGGCAAGAGAGCAGCCACCAGATGATGGTGCAAGAAATCATTCTTAAACAGGTTGGTGAGGTTGTTGAATCGATAAATCAATTGGGTAGCATTTCTGCAACATCTCGCGCAAGAATTGAATGTATGACTTTGAAGATGGTTAAAGAATGCCTTTTGGTAGAAACGAATCTGCAGGAGGAGATCCTCCATATGAAAGACAAACACCAAACTCTAGTTGCAAATGTTGTATCGGAGCAAACAGCGGTGGCAAAGATCGTTACAGAAGCTTATGGAACGTTTTTAAATGATATTTTCCAAGCGACACAAATTGAAGATCGAGAGGCTCGGCTAAAAACGATTCAAGAGATAAAGGTAGCTTACGCAGATTATTTAGCAGTCTTAGATAGCCGTGTTGAGGGACGAATTCATGTGATGAAGTCAAATTCTGTTGACTCCCTATTCTTCACTGAATCCACGAAACAAGCTGCGCTTGTTATCACGCAAGTTCTTCAAATCGCTGAAGAAATCACAGGAAAAGATCCTACAGAAATTGAAACCCTTAACACTAAGATTTTTTCGGACGTGCAATCTCGGTTGATGGAAGGGAGCAAAATTTGTGCGGTGGGGCATTCACCCGAAATTGGGACGAACACCTCCGATGCTCAATTAATGAGCAATCCATCTGTGGCGACAAGTTCGTTCGGAGAATATCCTCCTTCAGGGTCCACTTCAAGCAGATTTCTCGGAGACAGCATCATCTTTACATTCAATGGTAGTCATTATCAAAGAAGGTTTAACACTTGTGGGGATGGGGCCTGCGCACTTCACTCTTTATTAGGAACGCGAGCGCGTGTGGCTAGCAGAGATTGCATTCAATATATTTGGAATCCGGCAGAATTGGATGTCAATCAAGAGGGAGACGCGATTCAAAGGATAGCCAAGCAAACCTTTATTGATACTCTCAGACCGGTTTTTGATTGTGAAGAGCATCCCCTTCACCGAGATTTAATGTATTCTGTTCGTCTGGCTTTGCAAGAAACAACAGAATTTAAAGAATGGGATAGACAACATGAATTGAATTGGCGCAAGATTCAAGAGCGATTGAATTCACAACTGACGCGTGAATTTTATTTAGCCAATAAGGAAAAACTTGACCCTATTTTTGCTCTGACTCCAAGAGAGTTTGCACTTCTTCAGATAAGGGTAACCGAGGGAACCGAAGATCTTTCTGAGATCCTAGCTAATTGTATTGATCCTAACATCGATGATCTTAAACGAGCTGGTATCAACCACCCAAATTGGATTCAAATTCTCCAGGAGAAGGAGAATAAGCAAATGGCAGAATCGACACGAGAGGAAGGTGTCCTTGAGTTTCTGAAAAGCCATTTTAATTTATACGAGACACTTGTGTTGAGGAGCAATTATTATCTCGATTTTGAGGAGTTAACATTGGCTGCCCACCTATTCAAACCAAGAGCACAGGTGATCGTTTTTTCGGATGAAGTAGCACCGCCCCGTATCATTAACCCCCAAGCCACGGAAGAGGTGATTTCAATCGAACATACGATGGCCTATTTCCTGGATGGTAAACACTTTAACAGAATAGAGGTAGAATAGTGGGTAAGCGAGTTTTTGGTAGATTTAATCGAAGAGTTTATCGGATTCTAAAATGACATCATCGGAAAATAAGAATGAAATGCGCAAACCTACTTAGAATTAGTTCTCAAGGGAATTGCGCATTCCCCACCCGCCTCTCCGTGATCTCAGTGGTTAAACATTTAATTAAGAGTTGTTCAAGTCAAAAATATTTATGCAACAACGCTAACGCCAATCGTATAAGGATCTTACTTTGAGTCTCTGAAGAAGGACATCGATATCTTTCTTGACATCAGGTGTGTGATCTGCAAAATCTTTGTTTTTAAGTCGTGAACAGATATTAGGAATAGTTGATGAATACAAGTCCCCCTAAATCGCTTTCTTCTTCGAGTTCTTCAAGCTCACTTTGGTCCTCAAGCTCAAGCTCTAGCTGCAGCCCTATTTCGTCGTCAAGTAGCCCGCAGTTATCAAGGATAAAGTCGATTGAAGTCGCTAGAGAACAAAGTAGCTTGGCTCAGCGCCGGATGTTTCGCCAAGAAAGTTCGGACTCTTTCAGAAATCTAAATCCAATTAGACCGCAAGAAGCATCATGTAGTCAAGAGAGGTCTCTACAAGAGCCACAAAAGTTATCTGAGAAGGGAAATCGCATTCAATGGTATCATTGGTTTACTCGAGAAGGCGTTCTAAGGGATGTTTTGTTGTCAGAAGCGAGAGATTCTATAAGAAGTCGATCAATTACGAAAAGTGAATTGGAAAACATCGTTGAATGTTGTAGAAAACAGTATGAAGGGGTATTTGCTAGTAAACTGAAATGTCAGATTCTTGGTTTTCGAATCCTTCATTACGTTGCAGAAAATAGTTTGCAGTTGTCTCAATCGGCGATTGATACATTGATCGATAAGCTTCGAGAACCTATTCTAAACGCTAAAACTCTTCCTTATGTGACGATGGGGCTTGGATATGCCATTTATTATGATTCGACAATTAAAGTACCGGGTGGGGGGAGCTTATTCGATCGGGCGATAGGTGAATTATTGCGGTTAGATAAAAAAAAATATTTTGAAGCGATTGTGATCGCATTAATTGCAAAAGCAAAACAGGTTGGAACTCTCTCAGACCGAGATCTCACAATCATACAGCAAGCACTGGCTGAACCTAATGATTCCGAAATCGCCGATCCGCTATATCATCCTTCTGAATCTCAGGAACTTTATCCTCCATCGCAACATTTAGCTGCTTACCGGACACGAGTGGGGGTTTTGACGAAGATAAAAGCTCATGTAAAAATAGGGAATGCGATTTCTCGCAGAGAATTAGATACTGTTATCCGTTGGTATGACAAGATTGTTGATCCGTGCGTGAAAAATAAAATCTTGGAGATTGTTCAACGGGTTTTTTCTAATCGCCAACGGAAGTTGCACAAACGTGATCCCGATAAACTTTTCAACCTGCTGCAACAGGTTCTGACAGATGACGAATTTAAACTTCGGAGTCGAGCACTGATCGTGGCAAACATTTTGGCAGCTAATGATGAACTTCCTGAACGTTTAAAAACTCACCATCTATTGGCTCGCCACCGTCAAATGTTCTTCGCTCTTTCGGCATTGCGTGAACATTTACAAGACTTACAGGGCCCTGAGCGGACTAAATTTTCCGAAAATCCAATTTGGAAAAAATTGTTAGAGAAGATTGATCACCAAACTGATGAAATGAGCGACAATAGAGAAAAAGCCGAATCTTTAAAAGATTTGGCAAATTATATCTTATTTCAACTCAGTGATAATAGAGGAGATCTTGAATATTTAATGTTCAGGAAAGAGTATGCAGTTTTTATTACTGGAGATTATTTGAACGAGGTGCGTCAAAGGAAAAATCTCAGTCCTTCTGTCATGAAGAACCTGCAACAATTAATTCTCGATTTGAGTCATCAAGTCCCTCTTGAAGCTATTTTGAATGCAACAGCCATTTTTAGATACGTCGCAGAAAATGGTGACGAGGTTGATCAAAAAATTCTTGAAAATGCTATTGAAATCGTTGTAGAGCCATCATCAGATCTTCGACTCAGGGAAAATGCTTTACTGTTATTATGGGCGGCTCTACCTAGGCAATCTGACGTTGTGATGTGCGAGGTGCTCTTGACAGGAATCCCTGACTGCTTAACCCATTGCGAATTAATATCGGCGTCATGTTCTTTATTGTCTGTTTGGCTAGAGAAGGTACCAGCTCCTCATTTTGAAGAGTCGTTCAGCAAGATTTTTAGTAGAGCTGTTGATGCTTTTGCAATGATTCAAGGAACTCCAAATGATCATCTATTTTTAACGCAGGTGTTAGGAAAAGCTGCTGAGAAAAAATTCATATTTTCACCTGAGCTCTTCGATCGAATGATCACTATCGCTGAAAGTTCTAAAGATCTTATCTTGCAAGATTCTTTTGTTTCTGTCTTTCGAGCAGTTCTGGCTATATGCCCGGAGATGGGATGGTCTGAAAAATTGTTTGAACTCTTGTTCAGATTGTCTCAATCTGACCAAGAATCATATTTGTTGAATGCTGGTTCATTATTATGCCGTTATATGACTATCTTGAAGAAAGGGATGCTGCCTGATAGTGAAATGGACCGATTGGCAACATTATTTTCGAACGAGAAGACCGCACATTTAGCTATTGAGGTATTTGACGAACTCGTGCTGCGAGAGAGCACTCTCACGAATAGCAGTCTGTTAATGCTTGCGTCTGTTATGTTGAACAATACCCTGGAAATTGATACCTGTGTCGCAAGCTTATTGCGACTTGTCGCTAAATATCAACAGTTTCCTCAGAAAACGATAGAAAAAGTGATTCAAGGGTTATCTTTGACAGAAGAATTGGTAGTCGTGTCATGTGTGGAAATATTAACCGAGAATATTTTTGCTTTAAAGAGCAATTATCGGGACTTAGGGAAGAAAAGCGTAGATCCCTTGATTGAGGTAGCAGCAGCCGAATATTATCACCTAGATGCTCGTCTCCAAGCGTTTGCGATATTGAGCAATTTCTCAAAGAAATTTTCTTTGGCTGTGTTGGAAAAAGCGATCGCTCTGCTGAGTGATCGCAGTCAACATATTCAACTTTCTTGCATTCAGTTGATTGAAAAACAAGTGCGTTATCTGAAAGTTTCTATTGAGAGCAAAAATCCCTTTATTGATGAAATAGAAGAAAAAATTCTCCCCTGTTTAAAAAATGACATTCAACGAGACTCGGCAATTCGTGTTTTATGTACTTTAGGGATAGCTGAATATGCATTATCAGATTCATCTCTCGAACAACTTTCTCTGAATCTGTATGTCCAAAATGATCTTTACACTGGCGCAGAGGTATGTCGTGCCTTAGAAAGGTTTGAAGAACGATTAAAACCTTCTCATAGGTTGATATTAAAGATTCAACAAGATGTCTTGACTTTGATGAATTCCGAAATAGGATTAGACTCGAAGATTGTGTCGATGAGTCGTCTTATTGCTTTTGCGCAGGCAAAAGAACGTATGGTCGCGTCTGTGTTTCATGCTTTAAACGATATCGTTAGGGGATCTTCAAATGAGTTGATTGAATTGACGTTGGAGTTTTGTCTTGTCATGCTTCAACATGGAGAGGCGATCTCTCCTCAGTTGTTACATTCGATCACTCATTTGAACAAAGATGAACTAACACAAGTGCAGCTAATTCGACAAAGTCTTGTGTTGTCTCATTGTCTTCGACAAAATAGCTCAGTGGATCCGGCTGCATTTCTGATTGTTGAAGCAGGATTTTTATATCTTCCCTATCGAGATACCCGTCTTTATTTAGAAGCATTAAATATAGCAGTCAATCGAAATCACGTGATTAAAAATGAGACTGTCAAAGCCCTATGGAGAACTCTACTCTACTTCGATAATGAATCGGACCAAATCATCAGCGCTGAAATATTATTCAATTCTTTGATTTCTGATCATATTGAGAGTGGCGAAGAAGAATATCCTATCGATGACCTTTTAATTTTAATTCGAAAAACCTCTTCGCAAAAGCTGCTGATAAAGCTAAATGCCCTGCTTGCGCGTGTCAATGAGTTAAAGATTTTAAATGAAGATCAATTCGAAATGGTTTGTGATGAGATTCAAACAGCCGGTTCATTTGAGCAGCAACTCGCCATTTGCGAGATGTTTTCTTCCAAGGATGAATCTCCTCATTTATCCCCAAGTTTGAGTGAGATGATTTATTTCAAGAAATTGGAAGGCTCTTTTCTAAGAAAAGTTCGCAATTTATCTCCAGCTCAGTCACTGGAAAAGATGATGATGAAATTATCCGAACTCTCTGGTAGACCTCAATTGCTATCTCAAGAGTTTTTTATTGCCACTGCCGGTCTGTTAGATCAGTTTGATAAGGGTGAGATAGGGAGACGGTCTGATATTGAACTAATCATTCAATTTCTAGAGGTCATAGGGAATAAACAGCGTTTGCCTGATCTGATTTTTGATAGACTTCTTCATTTAGCCAATTGTTTCTTATGCAATCCATTTAATCTTTTGGTCAACCATATTCGAAAGAGTGAGCCGCTAGGAGAGTTGATTGTCTTAGACTTGACTTTAATCATGTTGGAGCATCCTGATGAAGTTTTTCGATTCAATGCCCTTGAAATTCTTCGTAGAGTGGCTTCATATCAAGAACTTTCTGATGGGTTAACTACCTTGGTTGCCCTTGAATGGGGTCAGGACTCAGAAAAATCTGTTGAGAGAATTCATCAGCATGTTCAACAAGGAGGTCGATTAAGCGTAGGAAATGGTGAACTCCTCTTGGGAAAGCTCAAAAATCGAGAGAATAGACAAACGATTTTGTTGATTTTTGATAAGGTCAAATCTGAATTGCCGAGAGTGTTACATCAGAAAATATTTGAATATTATCGAGAGTCTTTTTTCTTATATCCCGAGAACCAGCCCGATTTTACCTCCTTTTGTCTTGATGCATTGAAGAACGGAAGACTCGAAAAATCTGTAGAAACAGATTTTCTTGAGCCATTCTATCGCCATTTTCAAGACATCTATCGATTGACTACGAGCGAATTTCATTTACTTTATTTTTTGATTAGATCTGCTGGGAAGCAAATGAACGAACCAATTTTCGTGAACGTGATTCAGTTCTTTTTGACAACAGACGAAACCATGTTACGAGAACAGTGTCTCTTCCTCATATTTGGATATTTCTCGAGGTTGCCTGATTGGTCCAATAAGCTGTTAAATCGTTTGATGGGATTAATAGCAAAAGTTAGATTTTCTTGTTCCGAGGAGGCTGCAAAGATAGATTCAAATGGAATTTCATCTTTGATGGGTTTCTTCGGATTATTTTTTCATCCTAATGCTAGAAATCCAGTTTTTCTCAATCTTCACGAAACTGAGATGTTCTTAAATTTCTTGGCCTATGTCGTTGAAGACGAAAGATCGGCTGAATATTTCAATCCATTTGAAGTTCAGAGAAAATTGCTTCCTCTTATTCCAGATGAAGAGCTTTTCTACAGTTTCGTGAAATGGCAACCAACATCTCAACTATCCGATGAATCAAAAAAGGAGTTTCAAGCCTTGAAATTGCGGCTTTATGAAATCAGCTCTCGCCGACAATTAGCTCGCCTCCTCCTTTTTAGACAACGTGAAGATCAACTCAATCTACATCAGCTCAATGAATTTACTGCGTTGATTTTACATCTCGGTGCTGATCCACACATATTACTCCACGAAGATATAAACGAAATTCGGAGACGTTTTGTTGAAAAACTACTTTGCAAATTCGATTTTTTTGAGTATCTCTTGCAAGAACCAAAGAAGAAACTTTTCTCAGTTTGTCAAGAATTAGATTGGGATCCTGATTCATTCCAACGCTTGATTTCTCAACTTCCTCGAAACACAAGAACGAGTGAATTGTTGCAACTGCTTTCATTAATGAATGATTATTCAGTCAGTCCGGATGAAGTTGAAACGATTCTGGAGTCGTCTATTGAAGAATGTCCTATTTCAATTCTCATTTCCGAGGTGATGGCAATTCAATTGGTCGGTGTGCTTCAACCGTTTTTTAGCAGTCATGCTACCTCAGAGGGATCAGAGCGGAGATGGATCGAATGGACAATTTCTAGTGCCTTATCACTCTGCAAACAGGGATGGAATTTGGATGCACTCATCGATTGGTTAGAACGAACAGGGGGGGCTATTGAAGGGCGATCTGATCGTCCGTTTGGGATCAAAGACATTGCTGGGGTATTATCTTTTGCTGCTGATTTTTATGCAGAGATTGAAGAGAGCTGTTTTTATCAGATTGTTGAAGAACAAAACAGTCTTGAAGAAGGGAAAATCTTAGAACATTTGCATGCGTATTTGGTTGAACATCATCTGTCATCCTTTAACGAGGAAAAAAATCTGGAGACTTTACTGGATGAAATAGCCGATCCTGCCAATAATCCAAAGGGTTTCAAATTTACTCATGAGCTTAATTTTACAGAGATAAAAGAATGTCTAAAAAGAGCAAAGGATCTATATGAGAAAGGGCAGAGGGACTTGTTGCAAAAAGGAACAATCTCACGACCGATTAAAGAGTGGTCGAAGAAAGAGATCAAATCTTGGGCGAATCAGATAAAAAGAATCAGAAATGCCCCGCCGTTATCTTCATCATCATCAGAAAATGTTGATGTAGCGCTCTGTTTAGCTCTTTTTAAACGGGCTTCTGTTCTTTTGTATAAATATGAACCTCGACTGACTCAGCTCATTTCCACACTCATTTTGACAGAAAAAACTCATCCGATTCTATCGCAAATTTCAACAGGAGAGGGAAAATCTTTTATCGTTGCGATGATTGCTTCCATAAAGGCGTTACAAGGCACACCTGTTGATGTGTTGACTAGTTCGCCGGTTTTGGCTAAGCGGGATGCTGAATTGTACAAATCTTTTTATAAATTGTTTGCTCTTGAAGTGTCTAACAACGAGGATGTCCGATATGAATCAGGGCTGAAAGCCTGTTACGCTCCGCATGTGGATATCGTCTATGGGGATCCGAGTAATTTCCAATTCGACCTCCTCCAAGATGAATATAGCGGATTAGGAACCCGAGGAACGCGTAGTTTAAAGACTAGTGCAGTGATCATTGATGAGGCCGATAACGTTCTCGTTGAAGGGAATGACACCACTGCCATGTTAGCTAGCCCCATGCCAGGAATGCAAGAGCTGACCCCACTATTGATTTGTATTTGGCTTAAAATCGTTAGCTTGGATCCTTTAAGAGATTACCGTTTAGCCGATGATGAAAGCGGATTTATGGCCATTGATGATAGTGAATTGGAGTCTGTCAGAGAAAGTACTGAATCACAGCTGTTGAGGGATATCGAAGGGATAACAGAAGGGGAAGAAAAGGCAATAAAAATCCCAAAACATTTGGAGGCTTTTGTTCGGCGAGAAGCCAAGTATTGGGTTCATAGTGCTTGGCTGGCTTTTTATGTATACAAACCGAAACACCATTATGAAATTAAACTTAATCAAGAGGGCGTTCAGTGCGTTGCTCCTATTGATTTTGCCAATACCGGAGTTATTCAGTTAGGGACCACTTGGGGAGAGGGGTTGCACCAATTCATTCAAATTAAACACAATTTACCGGTAGAAGCGTTAACATTGGTGACAAACTACTCATCCATCCATTCCTACATTAAAGGTTATTCTGATCAAGTTGGAATGACAGGAACTCTTGGTTCTACAGCGGTGAAAAAGCTTTTAAATAGGATGTATGGCTTTCATTCGATTGAAATTCCAACGTTTTTATCGAGAAAACAATTGAAATTACCTCCAAGAATCCTTT
>JAGVJP010000033.1 GCA_020051075.1 Parachlamydiales bacterium | reverse complement strand
TGATACAGAAAGCAAGTCAATCTGTGGATATTTGTCTAATCTCTGCGACCAAGATGCAAAAACTCAACATGCCCTTCCCAATTTCGTGATCGATCCTCCTGAAAACCTTGTGTTTAAAGGGAATGATTCGACAGGGGTAGCTTACCTAGGAGTCATTAAAGCTTTGGAGGTCAAAGGAAAAATCGATGGGATCAAACGAGTCGCAGGGCCATCGACAGGAGCGCTCATTGCAACTTTATTTGCTCTTGGCTATCCCTTCGATGAGATTGCCTCTAAAGCAAAAATTTTGTCAGATTTCTTTGACTGCCCACTGGCTGATCAACCGATCTCTGCTATTCCTAAAGACTCTCCTGAATACGCTACAGTGGCGACACTGCGCGATATCATTCAGAAACATTCTCTTTCTGGAAAGGATCAATTCAAAACTCTTCACCAATTGCCTAGCCTCTGCTCAGGTGAGGCCTTGTTGAACTGGTTAAAAGAGTGTATTGATGAAAAAACTGGCATAAGTGACTGTACATTTGGTGAGCTGAAAGAATTGGTTAAAACAAATCCTAGATTTAAGCACCTCACCATCTTTACCGCTTGCTTTGGCTGCACATTGATACCCTCAAAATTCTCTTCAGAAGACATGGCTTCAGACGAGATCGTGATCGCTCATGCAGTCTGTGCCGCTCTTTCGGTTCCGGGGATTTATCCTCTTAAAACTCTCTATTCAAAAAATAAAGCTGGTGGTGTAGATCCAAGCCCCTCATTAGGATTGCATGGCGATGCAACGATGATTAACAACTTTCCCATCGAAGTCTATGATCTAGAAAAATATCAATCTAAAGTTCCATTGGATGCCGAAGCAAGAGAATATTTCCGATTGAATAAACGAACGCTTGGGTTTGCGTTTGCTCCAACTCCATTTAAATCGACGCTAACAGACGCTTGCACTGTTCATGAACTCTTGCTTGAGACTTTAGCTATCTATTGTCAGTGCGATCCACCCGTTCAGCAAATGACTTCATATAACAAGTTCCGGATCATTCAGATCGAAAATCGAGTGGGAGGATTATTCAACTCGGTGCATGAAGAACAAAAGGATGCGGTGATCATTGCGGGGGTATCCACAACAGTTGATTTTTTCGAAAAACAAGAACGATTAGCCACTTCTGAAAGCTCCTTTCGATTTTATCATCTACGCACAAATCAAGGAAGTCGATGGAATAACCTCAAACCACCCCTACCTTATTTTGTGGGAAGGACGAGTCAAATTGGTTTCTTAAAACAGCGGTTAATCGATGAAACAGCAGCCACGAGCAGCTGTTCTTCAAGCAGCAGTTCCTCAAGTTCCACCTTTTCCATTAAACAAAGAAGCCCTTGTGTCGTTCTCACTGGTGCAGAGGGAATGGGGAAAAGTGAAACGGCTATTGAATTTGCACACATATATCGAGACAAATTCTCAGTCATTTGGTGGATTGAAATGGCAACTCCGGAAAGTATAGAGCGCTCTTTTCGTGAGCTTGCAGAGGCATTAAACCTCTCTATCGATCAAACATGTTCTTTTAAATACATTCGACGTGAGGTCTATCACTTTTTAGAATTTGAACCATTAGAAAACCCTTACCTACTGATTTTCGACAATGCTGAACAGGCCATTGAGCTTCCACAGGATGGCAAAGGACGTTTCATCATTACGACAACTGAATCGGGGCATTTTTCAGAGAAAGATCTTCTTCCAATGGACGTTTTTAATCCAGAGGAGGCGATGGCTCTTCTCCAAACTATCCTTGAGCAAGAGATAAATGGAGAGATGCGCGAGTTGGCAAATGAAGTGGAATGTCTTCCTGTGATCTTAAGCCAAGCTGCTCAACACATTCGGAGCACTCGAATGACATTAAATGCCTACCTAGAACTTCTTGCAGAGGAAAAGCTCAAAGTGATCAGTATGATGCTCCCTGATGCACGTTATTCGAAGACTCAGATATCCGCATGGCGCATCACCCATAAACGACTTGAAGAGCGGGAACCAATGGCTTATGAATGGCTGGAGGTTTGTGCACATTTACAGCCCGACGCTATCCCTTTTTCTTATCTTGATATGTGGCTCAAGCTCTTTAAAAATCATCTGACCGATGTCGAACGAGTTCTAATGAAATCTTTTGTTCTAAAAACATTAGATCATCTTGGAATTCTTCGTCTTGACCATCAGAAAGAGACCTATTCACTGCACCGAATCCGGCAAGAAATGATTCAAGCATCACATGAACCTGCAAAAACTCATCTCTTGAGAAGACAAGTGATGCATCTCCTTTCTGCGATTGGAAGATCTTTGAATCTTGAGGAGAATGGTGAGTGGTTGACTTTTGCTCCTCATGAATGTCATTTTCGGTTCATCCTTGAAACAGTTGATGTGGAATCTGTAGTAGAGGAAGTTGCCCAATCAATAGAGGATATGAGGAGCACAAATATAGCGTTAACGCATAATTTTTGGAATTCAACACCTGAGTCGCTTCATCCTAGGGTCAATATGGATACGATTGATGATAAAGTGGATCGAGACTATGAAGACGAGGCATGCATGCGTAACCTGCTAGGGAGATGGTGCCTCATTCAGGGTAAATTGACTGAAGCGGAAACTTCGTTAATGAGATCTCTCAAGATATGGAGAAACAACGTCTCGGGGGATCACATCGATCTAGCGAATACATTACACTATATTGGAAACTTCTTTTTGACTCAAAATCGCCCTCAAAAAGGAGAACTTTATTATCTCGAATCATATAATATGCGTCGAAGGCTTTATGGAGGAGATCATAGAGAGATTGCTGCTTCCCTACATAATTTAGGCAGATGCTGCCCATTAACCGATTTTGAAAGAGCCGAAAGTTATTTCAATGAAGCATTGGAGATGTTGAGAAGGATCTATCCCGAGGAACATTATCTCATTGCGTTGGTATTTGCAAATAAGGGGGTTTATTACGGATCTGCAAATAGACTCGACGACGCTTATGTCAGTACTTTAGAATCCTGGCATATACTAGAGCGGCTTTATCCTGAAAGCAATGGCGGCAATTGTCCGTTTGTGGGTGATCAACCTATTATGGCGTTTGTTTTGGGGCGGTTGGGGCAAATAATCAGACGTCAAGGAAATGAAGCCGAAGCTGTGAACTATCTTAAAAGAGCTGTTGTAATACAGAAAAGCATAGGACAGCATTGTATGGACCCTTTAGTGTTGGAAGATTTGGGAGCAGCGTTTTTGAATATGGGGGATTATCATGAAGCAAGGAGCTACTGTTTAGCATCTATCGAACGATATAGAAAACTAGAGTCGACTAGCTTTTTTCTTGGTGCTCTATTGCATAATCTAGGAGTCATCGAATATAAATTAAATCAAATGACTCAAGCGAAAAGTTATTTTATAGAGTCATTAGAGTGTTATAAGACCTCTATTGACCGGCTAATTCACCATCAAGACAACATTCGAATACTCAAGCAGACGTTCAGAATTCTCTCCGAGATAGACAATACACAAACTAAAGAAAGCGCCATCAACTACTTTCGGGATTTAGGAAATTCCCTAGAAGCAATAGGTAAAAATGCTGAAGCAGCACTCTTTTTCGCAGAAGCAGATCGAATAGCGAGCTCTTGGACCTGTGCGATTCTTTAAATCTAATAAGAAACACCTAGACAGCCACTGACCATTTATGGCATTTTGATCTTTTCTATGGCCTTCAAATGAGGAAAAGAGATGCCACAAAATGCAAACATCATTGCAAACGAAATCAGCCGTGCTCTAGCGCTATTAAACAAGGTTAAGCAGGAAATCAGCAAAGTGATTGTTGGGCAGACGGAGTTGATCCAGTCACTGATGACCGGGCTTCTTGCAGATGGACATCTTCTCCTTGAGGGGGTGCCAGGGATTGCTAAGACCCTTGCTGCTAACACCCTTGCCCGCACTGTGAATGCCGATTTCAAACGGGTTCAGTTTACTCCTGATCTCCTCCCCGCCGACCTGATTGGAACTCCTGTGTACAACCTTAAGGAGAACTCCTTTGAAGTTAAAAAAGGGCCTATTTTTACTAACATTTTGCTCGCTGACGAGATCAACCGCGCCCCTGCAAAAGTTCAATCTGCCTTGTTGGAGGTGATGCAAGAAAAACAGGTGACCATCAGTGGACAGACCTATCCTGCTTTAAATCCTTTTCTGGTGCTTGCGACTCAGAATCCGATTGAACAGGAGGGGACATATCCTCTAGCAGAGGCGCAGACTGACAGATTTATGATGAAGATTAAACTCACCTATCCCACAATACAAGAAGAGAAGACGATTTTGGAGAGGATGGGTTCTGCTGAGAAAGCGCCAAGAGCAAATCCGGTCATAGAACTTCAAGAGCTGTTTAAACTGCGCCAGCTTGTCGATATGATCTATCTCGACGATAAAGTTGTCGACTATCTGCTTAGCATCGTCCATGCGACAAGAGAGCCTCATCTATACCAAATTCCTATTGAGGGATTGCTTGAATATGGCGCATCGCCTCGGGCTGCCCTTGCGTTAAAGCAGGCGTCAAAGGCGCGCGCGCTTCTAGCCGGACGTTACTTTGTGACGCCGCAGGATATCAAAGACCTCGTCCATCCGATCTTACGGCATCGTCTACGCCTCTCTTATGAAGCCGAAGCAGAAAATTTGACGACCGATGACATCATTGACCGGATCATCGAGAAACTCCCTATTCCCTGAGAAGCTATGTTAATTCAAGGTGAAGAATTCAAGCATATCCGCCGTTTACAGATCAAAGCGCTCCGCAATGTCAACGATCTTTTTGCCGGATCGTATCGCTCAGTTTTTAAGGGAAGGGGGCTTGAGTTTGAAGAGGTGAGGGAATATGAACCTGGTGATGACGTGCGGATTATAGACTGGAATGTAACGGCCCGTTCGCAGAAACTTTATGTGAAGAACTTCCGGGAAGAACTGGAGCTCACTGTGATGCTCGTCGTCGATATCTCTGCTTCTTCGAGATTCAGCCATACCTCTCAGCTTAAGAGCGAACTGATTGCTGAACTAGCCGCATTGATAGCATTTTCAGCGATCAAAAACCAAGACAAGGTGGGGTTGCTCCTCTTCTCCACCGAAGTCGAGCTCTATATCAGACCCAAAAAAGGACTTCGACACGTCTTGCGAGTGATTAGAGAATTGCTGTATTTCCATCCACAGCATCGTGGAACAGATCTTCAGAAGGCTCTTGAGTTTTTGGGGAAAGTTCAGAGGAAGAGGGCCATCTGCTTCTTGATTTCGGATTTTATTGCGGAAGATTTCAGCAAAGAGGTGGCTATCATAGCTAAAAGGCATGAAATCATTGGATTTCAAGTCTATGATGTTATGGAGAGGTCGTTTATACCGAAGGCGACGCTCACATTAAAAGATTTGGAAACAGGCGAAGAAGTTATTGTGGACACTGTTGAACAGCGCATTCGAGAGCAGTACGAACGGATGACGCATGAGAAACAAGAGCGGTTAAAGCGTCTTTTTAGCCGGATCGGCGCTAGATTCTTGTCTATCAATACAGATGAAGATTCAAGCAGCGCTTTGACACGTTTTTTTAAGTTGAGAGATCGAAAGCGATGAAGAGGGTATACAAATTAGTGATGATGCTCGTTTTGATGACCCCATTGCTTGCGTCGGAGAGCGATCAAGATTATCTCGCTCCTTTGGCTCCCATTGACAGGGAATTTCCTATGAGGGTTTCTCGTTCTAATCGCAATTTGTATATGGATGGTCCAGAAGCACTACAACAGGAAAAACTCCGCAACGATGAGATCATCAATAGCCGGCAGTTTCCTTGGATATGGCTGATCGTGTTGATGGCTTGCAGCGGGATTGGCTGGGTTGCTTTTCTCTTTTATGATGAGTGGATGAAGTATTTTCGTAAGAAAGATGAACCCCTGGATCTTATCGAGCAAAGCTATGCCAAGCTGCAGCAGATGAGGCCCCCTTCCTCTCGCGAAGCAAAGGATTTTAAAGCTTATTATGGCGGACTTTCGGCAATTCTGAAAGAGGTGTTGCAGCATCAGTTGCAACGTCTAGTTGCCCCCCTGACGACTGAGGAGATCAGTAAAACCTTGGAAGGAAACACTCTCTTTTCAGATAGCCAAAAGAGAGACATCATCAAGTTTTTTGCGCACTCCGATGCCGTCATTTATGCGAATCAGATGCCTACACAGCAAGAAGCATTACAGTCCTTCGAATCCGTTGAATCGTTAGTCACGAGTGCAATCCCGATTGGGACAACCTCTCAGAAGAAGGTTCAAGGTGAATAAGTCCATCGTTGCTGCTTTTGACTTTGATCATACGCTCATTGATCGGGATTCTTTGCTTCCTTTCCTTTTTTATGCGCAAGGCTCGATCAAGGCTTCAGCTAAACTCATTTCACTCATTCCGGACTTTATCAGGTATTTAATTCGCAGATTATCAAGACAAGAAATCAAAGAAAGAATTTTGACCTGTTTTTTTAAGGGTTGGAATTATAGTGATCTTGAGGAGTTAGGAAGAGAATATGCAGCCGATGTCCTCGATCGCTATGTCAAAAAAGAGGCGTTGCAGAAGCTTAGATGGCATCAAACACAGGGGCATCGGTGCATCCTTGTGAGTGCGTCGCCCAATTTCTATTTATCTCCTTGGGCGGGCCGGCATGGATTTGAAACGGTCCTCTCCTCTGTTCTTCAAACAGATCCTCAAAGTCATGTGACAGGTCATCTCATCGGGATCAATTGCTGGGGGCCTGAAAAAGTTAGGCGGCTTCTCGACTATCTTGGGCCAAGAGAGGGTTTTCATCTCTATGCCTATGGGGATAGCCGTGGAGACTCTGAACTTCTAGCAATCGCTGACTTTCCTTTCTATCAGTCATTTTAATTTTTACACAGCCTTAGGGGATTATTATTGATAAAAATAGAAAAAAGCAATAATTTATTTTTGAAAATAAACAATCTTAAGAGGGATTATGAAAATTTTAAATACTTTGGTTTGTTGCTTGTTATTCAGCGCTGCTCTTTCATCTCAAGAGATTCCTGAGCCATATTGTTCCATTGCTGATCTCCCCTTTGATCCTCATGGATGGTTTGGAAATGCACAACATCTTGAACCTTTGCTTAAAGTTAAACCGGCAAAAATAGTTGTTGAAGTTGGCTCTTGGCTCGGATGCTCAACTCGTTTTCTTGCGACCACTGTACCAGATGATGGGATTGTGTACGCTGTCGACACTTGGGCTGGCTCACCTCAAGAAGCTGTGCATATGCAAGATCCAAGGCTTCCTTATTTATATCAACTTTTCTTATCCAATGTCAAACATGCTGGGCTCGCCTCTAAAATTGTCCCATTTAGGATGAAGTCTGTTGAAGCCTCCTGGGCTTTAAATGTTATAGCTGATTTAATCTATTTAGATGGAGCACATGATACTGAGAGCGTGATCCAAGATATCAGACATTGGTATCCTCATTTAGATGAGGATGGTATCATGTGTGGTGATGATTGGTTATGGGATACTGTTAGAGCTGCTGTCGTTGAATGTGCTGGTGATCTAGGAGTACAGGTAAGGGCTGTAGATAACTTCTGGTGGTATGAAAAAAGATAAAGGAGATAAACTTCTTATTGTTTTGTAATTCCTTGTAGGAGTTTTGCGATTAATGAAGTCCATCCCTGATGGTTGGCACCTAATCCAAGGCCATTTTCTCCATGGAAGTATTCATGAAAGAGAAGAAGGTCTTTCCAGTGTTCATCGCAATGAAAGGGGCTTTCTGATGGAAAGATTGCCCTTTTTTCGCTTTCCCCTCTTTCGAACAGAGAGATCAACCTCTTGGACAGTTCATCAGCGACTTGCCCTAGTTTGAGCCGATTTCCCGATCGGCTAGGAAATTCTACTGTTAAAGTCTCTCCATAGTAATGGTGATATTTTTGGAGTGCTTCGATGATGAGGTAGTTGATCGGGAACCAGACCGGACCGCACCAATTAGAATTCCCTCCAGCCACAAAGCGATACGCATCTTCTCCTGGCTCATAGGAAATTTGATGTTCTTTGTCGCAGATTTTGAAAGCGTATGGGATGGGAAGGATAGGAGTGAAAGCTAAAGATAGTGTATTACTCAGTAGTAGGGGGGTAGGGCTGAAGTATTGCAATATTCCATTATCGAGAACCACATTGTTTGGAAGGTGTATTCAAGAGAATGCGGTTGTTCTGAAGAGAGATTATGTTGAGTTGAAGTATATTGCATAATCTGCGAAACTTTCTGCTGAACGTTCAATAGTGGAGGAACCTTATGTCAAAATTTTACGAATTGATCTCTATCGCTTGCGAAGCGAGAAACAGCTATGCTTCAGATAATTGTATTCCTGAAGAAAAATCAACCACTGGACACCTCCTGGAATTGACCGTCAACGGAATAGGATTACAAGCTGACACCATCGCATGGGATCCTGTAAACTCTAAAAAAGATAATGTCGTTGCGATCATCGATGAAATTGAATGGGTGGGTAGCCCAACTGAGCCGATTGGATTTTGCATCAGAATTTCACCAAAAAACAGAGCGATGCTGAGAGAAGCTTTGGTATCATCAGATGAAAAACCGGTATTCGAACTCAAGTGGGTGGTTTATGAGTATGATTATGATGCAAAGCAATTCTATCGTGTTTTCTATACCGATAAAGAGCCTATCATATTAACACCAGATGGAAGGATTCGTATACAAAATAATCCGGACATAGGCACCGCTTTCCCTGTAAGTTACCTAGTCAGCTTTACCCTTATTCCAAATGATGGTGGTCGAGAACAAGATGTGTTCTTTGCTTTTAGTGCAACTGGCAAAAAATTCTCCAGAAAAATGACTAGTGGGTCTTGTAAAACCTTTTTAGTATGAAGAGTTTTCTATTATCGATGCTCATTCTCACTTTTTCTTGTTGCTTTGGTGAAGAGGGGGAGAGTCTTGTGCTGACATTGCCCGAGGCCATTTCTCGGGCATTGAATGATAACCGGCAGTATCTTGAAACGGGGAATGTGGTTACGCAAGCGAAATATAACATCGAATTGGCTGATAGCGATTTCAATATTCAGATCTCACCTAATGGACGTGCGGGATATGTCGGTGGGGGAAAGGTGGGTTCTGGAGCTTCTTTTGGCACTGGCCTTGAAGTAAGTAAAAAATTTACGACCGGAACAGAAATCTCGCTTGCCCCTTCAATATTAAAATTTCCCCACCATTACCATACTGAAATGAGAGCGGCGTTGATTCAACCGCTGTTAAGAGGGCTGGGAAAAGAGTTTCAGCTTTCACAGTTGCTGTCGTCTAAATTCAGTTTGCGGTCGGCTTATCGGACCTTATACACCGCTCAAGTGAAGCTGATCCTCCGTACGATTCAAGCCCTCTATGAAGTCGTCAAGGCTGAGCAATCGTATTTATTGAATCTGGAGTCACATGAGCGGATCACCCGATTTTTTCATGCGGCAAAGCTCAAAGAGAAAATCGGCCTTGCTGATGCGTTGGATGTCTATCGCGCTGAGATCGAGTGGAGGATTGCAGAAGAAACGCTCACTGCCTCTCATGAACGATTGCAAGAAAGCCAAGACATTGTGCGAGATATCCTTGCCCTTCCTTTCGATCTACCGATTCAAGTTGATCTCCCTCTTCAGTATACACCACAGCAAATTCCATTGAGAGAGGCTGTTGAATTAGCAATGAAGCATCGCATTGAAATAGATCAATCGGAGGATCAATTCCAAGAAAACAACCGCCTTTCCTATGTGGCAAAGAAAAACCTTTTGCCAGAACTCAATCTCGTTTTAAACTATACAAATTGTGGCATTGACGAAGTCTTTACGGAAGCTTGTACGCGAAATCGTGAGAGCACCTGGGGGATCGGATTTACAACCTCTTCAAACTTCAATGGACTCGCAGAACAGATCTCCTATCAACGGAGTTTGATGGATGTGATGAGTGCTAAACGAGAGATAGAACAAACGCAAACAGTGATTACCCTAGAGGTACGAAAGATATTGCGACAGCTTGAGCGGATATGCCAACGGATTCAACTTCAAAAAGAGCAGATTCATACAGCACAGGGTGAACTGCATTTAGCGCAAATTAAGTTCGACCGGGGTTTGGCAGATAACTTCAACGTCATTCAAGCAGAAAAATCTCTTTGCAGTGCACAGCAGGCCTATTGGTCTGCTTTAGTAGAACATATTGTCAGTGAATTCCATCTACTCGCTTCAATGGGATTGCTGATCGACAAACCTCGGATACCTTAATGAAATCGCTCTTGGTCGCCTTCACCTTTATTTTGTTAGGATCGCTCGTCGTAGGATTCTATCCTTCCAAAGAGGCATTTTTCCCTCCACTTCCTTTTCAGACAGCAACGAAGAGGACGATTAAAGTTGAAGTCAAGACTATCGGAGAATTAGAGTCTGCTCGCTCTATTGCAATCGCTTCCACAATAAAAGGAGACCAGGGTAAGATCATTTATCTCATCGCTGATGGTATCTATGTACAGCCAGGTGAGGTGTTGGTGAAGATCGACCCGACACCCTTCGAAGAAAAGCTGGAGAAGCTGAATACACAGGTTCGCGAGCAGGAAGCCTATATCAAGGCGCTGCAGCATGCCTATGATTGGGAGGTCGTTCAAGCTGAACATGAAAACCGCACGGCTGAATATGAAGTAGAGACTGCTCGGCTGGAGCATGAAAAAGTCCTCCAAGGGGATGGTCCTCAAGAGTTGTCTCGCCTTAAAAGTGCTATGCAGAAAGCATGGACCACATATGATGAGATCAAGGCCTATTCTGAAGATCTTTTAAATCTGGAAGTGCAGGGGTTTCTTAATCCTTCAGAGATTAAGCAAGCGCAAAAACGGCTACAAGACGAAAAAGAGGTTTACGAGATTGCCAAGCAGCAATACGATACATATGTTTCTCACATCTTCCCTATGCTCGTCAAAAAGGGGGAAACACAGCTCAAGCGCGCTGAGATCAAACGAGAAGAAATCTCTAAAGGGGGAATGTACAAGATCGCCAAAGCCTACGCCCTTTTGGAAGAGGGGAAGCAGGGAATGGACGATCTGCGTATGCAAAAGCGCGAAGCTGAGCGAGAGCTTGCCCACACAGAAATCAGAGCTTCTTCGGAGGGGATGGTTGTCCATCGAGAAGATTACCGGGCTGGTCAAAGGCGTAAGCCTCGTGTAGGGGATGTTCTGGTGAAAAATCAGCCTCTGATCGAGCTGCCGGATCTCAGTTCGATGATCGTTAAAACACGTGTCAGAGAAACTGATCTCTACAAAATTGGCGTGGACAAGAAAGCTCTGATCGAAGTCGATGCCTATCCTCACCTCAGGCTGACGGGGAAGATTTCACTGATCGGCGTTCTCGCCCTCTCCGATGCCGTCTACTCCAGCGAGGATAAATACTTTGAAGTTCGCATCGCCCTTGACGAGAGCAGCCCTCTATTGCGTCCAGGAATGACAGCGCGTGTTGTCATCGATGCTGAGGAGAGAAAAGATGTTCTATCGATCCCTCTCCACGCTGTCTTTGAGGAGAATAACCAGCCTATCTGCTATCTCCGCACTCCTGACGGAGCTTTTGAGAGAAGAGAACTTGTCTTAGGCATTCATAACGACCAATGGGTCGAACTCAGGCAAGGGATCAAGGAAGGAGACGAGGTGGCGCTTTTAAATCCACTGGCAAATAGTTGATATGTCTAAGCATCCTCTTGTTGATATCCAGAATATGTCCAAGGTTTATAAAATGCCTTCCGGCATTGTTCAAGCACTTAAACAGGTCAGCTTGTCAATTGATGAAGGAGAATCTGTTGCCATCGTGGGGCCGTCTGGATCGGGTAAGTCGACGTTATTACATCTTTTAGGCTGCCTTGACACCCCATCGGAAGGGATATATCTTTTAAATGGTGCCGATGTTTCTCTATTGGATGATTTGCAGCTCTCCCATCTCCGTGCTACACAGATTGGCTTTGTTTTTCAGTCTTTCAATCTCATTCCAACACTTAACCTCTATCATAATGTCAGGCTTCCCTTTCTTTATGGAGAGATGCGATGTACGGAGTCAGAGATTAACCACCGTGTCTTAAGCGCAATAGAAATGGTCAGGCTTTCGCATAGAAGTTATCATCTCCCTTCGCAGCTATCTGGAGGTGAGATGCAAAGAGCTGCCATCGCACGCGCGCTTGCGATCGATCCGCTTCTTATCTTAGCTGATGAACCGACGGGCAACTTAGATAGAGAAACAGGACAAGCGACTTTAAAGCTGTTCCAAGAACTCCATGCTGCAGGGAGGACGATAGTGATTGTGACCCATGATCCCTCAGTGGCTTCCAAGTGCCAGCGTACGATCGTGATGAACGATGGAGGTGTTGTCGATGCGGCTTCTTCATGAGCTTCTCCAAGCGTTCCAGGTACTCACAACCCATCGGCTGCGGACGTTTCTTAGCACCCTAGGGATTTTATGCGGCGTTGCCGCTGTTGTTGCTATGCTTTCCATCGGCGAGGGTGCGAAGAGGGAGACTCTTGCTCAGATTGAACAGCTCGGAATGAATAACATCATCCTGCGCAGGCAGCATGGGGGTAATGACCCGAAGCAGCCAGGACGTGAAGTGCGGCTGACAGGGCTGACCGAAGAGGATATCGATGCTTTGCAGCAGGATCTTCCATCACTCCATCGATATGCCATCTTAAAGGATGTCGACGCTAATGTCTCCGAAGTCAACCAGCGGATCTCTCCTGAAGTCTTAGCTGTGACCCCGTCGTTTGGCGAGATCAAGAAAATCGTCTTAAGCGAAGGGAGATTTATCTGTCTTTTAGATCTGAAAGAGCGCAAGAAAGTCTGTGTCGTCGGCAATGAAATCGCAAAAGCGATCGGTCGTCACGGCCATGCCGGCGGATCACTGAGGATCAATCACGAAGAATTTCAGATTATTGGGGTGTTGAAGCCGACGGAATGGAAGAGCGGCAAAACGCCGTTGCTGACTTCGCGCAACTTAGATTATGCTCTCTTCATCCCTCTTGGCACTGAGAAGGGCTTGTCCTCTTTAGTGCATGGACAGACCCACGGGGCTTCGGAGGCGATCTTCCAACTGCACGATTCGCGCTATATCCACCTCTCCGCACGGATGATGAAGCAGACCCTTGGCCAACTGCATGGAAATTTCAGCCACTATCAAATCATCATTCCACAAGAGCTCTTAAAACAGGCCAATCAGTCGCAACGGACCTTTAACTTTGTCTTAGGGAGTATCGCCGCGATTTCGTTGTTGGTCGGAGGCATTGGCATCATGAATATCATGTTGGCGACAGTAGTTGAAAGAAGACGGGAGATCGGCGTCAGACGTGCTGTCGGAGCGAACCAAAGGCATATCATTGCTCAATTTTTGCTTGAGGCATTGATCCTCACATTTTCAGGAGCTTTTCTGGGGATCCTTTTAGGGATTGCATCAGCCCATGCGATCAGCGCCTTCGCCGGTTGGGACACCGTCGTGACGCTCTGGTCGATCATGCTGTCGGCTCTTACCTCTATCATTGTCGGGCTCTTCTCGGGGGCCTATCCCGCTTACCTCGCAGCCTCCATCGACCCCATCACAGCTCTGCGCAATGAGTGATGCAAAAAACAAGCGCGCATTATCCTCATCCCATTCATTTCTCCTGAGTACCTCTTTTTTTTAACGCAAAGAAGACGCAAAGGCGCAAAGTAGAAGAACATCCCCTCACCCCGACGGCTATAAATTTCTCCATCTTCGTAAAAACAAAAAATTGTCTTTACTTTCCATTTCTACGAATTGTCTCTAAAGGACACATCGCATTAATTAATATTGTTTAATTACTTACGGAGAATTTCAATCCGAGAATATATTGTCTGATTTAAAACGAAACATTAAAGGTTTAGTCAACTGTACGAAAAAATCGTACAGTTGAAATTGACTGCAAATGACGGGAGAAAATGAGATAACAGAGGAAGGAAATACAAAAATCATTTTTCGAATTCAGTAAATACCTTCCCCAAAAGGGGAATCTACATGGGTTACATGTTTTGGTAATAAGTCTCTAATCTATTATAAAGGCCTGGTACAGGTTCTGCGATGAATCGTTTTGTTCGGATATAGTGTAAAGCTTGTTCGGGAGTTACATGGAAACGGTTGATTAGATAAGCCATCATCACAGTCACACTGCGTGATTGACCTTGAGAACAATGAATGAGGATGTTTTCCCCTTTTTCACGCGCGTCGTCGATCATCTTAAAGAATCGTTCAAAATTATTTACTAAATCGCTCCAAGCTGTGTCATCATCACTCACCTCGACAGAAACCCGATCAACTGTATCCGGAATATTTGCTTCATAAAATTCATCTCCATTTGTCGGACTTTGCCTTGTGACACTAATTACTCTCGTAAATCTTACAGGGTTGTTGCCTTGCATAGGATCTATAGAACGAAGAGCGTCGTAATTTCCAACATAGACGTGAGGGATGATTTCGTGTTCTCTAGTTTCTTGGCATATGTTCTGTGCATTGATATATTGTGCTGCTTGAAGGTGTAGAGGTGTTGGAGCTTCTGTGCGTCCTGCTAAAACGTTAGCCATATATCCCCTTGTCCAATCATTGATATTGTCCATAATATCATAGTCATCTACGGGTTGAGGAAGTTTCGTCTGATCGTTAATAATTTCACTTCTGATTCTTTCGTTTTCTTCCATCATCAAAGAGGCAGTCGCAGGAGAAACTGGGAAACTCTCTTGGATAGAAGAGGGTGGTATTTCATGAAGGTCAGTTCTTTGATGATCTAGACTTGCAGAGTCTGTTTCTGGTCTTACAGGGGTAGATGTTGAAGAAATCGATCTGGTAAAAGTTGAAGGAATCGAATGATCTGATTCGCTTAGAGGTCTTCGTGCAGCTAGATCGGCTCGTTGTGCTGTATTTGATGCTTGTTGTATCCATGAATAGATCTTTCCTCTTACGACAAATCCTAATATGGCAAGGCCAAGAGTGAGAAGACATAAAATTTTATGGTTGACAATGAAGTTTCCCAATCCACTAGATATACCGCTGATATTACCTGACATAAAACCCCTTTTTATTTAATGTGATATAAAAATAAGTACCTCAATTATATAATTTATATTATATAATTTACACCTTTAGTTGTCAAGTGGTTTTTTATAATTTTATACTGTTTACTTTTCGTTTCTTGAGCTTCTTGAAAAGATCGTCATCTATTTTTGGAAGTGCGTCGTGGTTACCGTGTAATAGAATCCATTGCTGTTTGAATAAGCTGTTGGATTTCTTGTTTTATTTTTTCATTTTTCAAATGCCCCTGAGCATCAAAAGCATTGTAGGCATCTGGCACGACAACTTGTTGAGGGATCACTGTGCCGCCAACATTTTCAATGATTGCTCGTAGATGAACGAGTCCTCGACCCCCTCCACCTGAGCCTGGAGATGCGCTCATAAGAGCAAATTTTTTCCCTGCAAAAGCCTCACGCGAGCCGCCTCCAGCTTCGTCTCTCGATGCCCAGTCGATAGCGTTTTTGAGCACAGCTGAAAGAGAGGAGTTATATTCCGGGGAAGCAATCAGAATGACGTCGCTTTGTATCATCAACTGCCGCAATTGCTTGGCCTTGATGGGCATTCCTTCACTCGTTTCAAGATCTTCATCGTAGAAAGGGGTGGGATAATCCTTCAGATCAATCACTGTTACATTAGCTTGCATTTGACGGGCTACCTGAGCTGCCCCATAAACCAATTTCTTGTTAACGGAATCTTTTCGAGTACTTCCAGCAAATGCTAATACTTTGACTTCCGCGCTAAGAGTGACTGAACATGCAACACATAAGACGATGATCCATTTCCACATATGTTCTCCAAATGTTAATGACAAATTGTAGCCCATCATTCGTTAAAAGTCTATCATTTGATATCTCTAAAGTACCACTGGAATTTAACAGATTATCATAGAAAACTTAAAAGCAAGGAACCTAAGGATAAGGGACAAGGGACCAAAAGAGGTAATTGCATAAGTCGAATTTGAACCAGTTCTATGAGCTCTCGCCGAAAACTGACGCATATCATCTCACAGGTGCTTGCCAACATTGTTTGGCGAAAAAGCGGAAGAGGACTTCCGCACTCCAAACGCTTCGCGTAACACAAATGTGGCT
>JAGVJP010000047.1 GCA_020051075.1 Parachlamydiales bacterium | reverse complement strand
CATCCTGTCAATTTTTACAAGATAGGGAGGATAGGAAAGATGGGGCAGGATAGTTTGTTATTCAGGGGGTAGTGGCTTGACGAAGTTATGAAAATAGCCAAATTTTTGATTCCATCTTTTCTTTGCGCCTCTTTTGCTCCTTTGCGTTAAAAAAAGGGAGAGACGTGAATAGTGACATTTTGAGTTTGTTGAAAATGGAATTTATTAAGACTTATTTACAAGAAAATAATGATAATTAATTAATTGTATGTTATAATAAATCACATGAATAAAATAATATATTAACATATAGGTAGTTATGCCAAGAAGAATTAACCAACAGCAGCCAACTGTTTTCACTCACTTTGAACATCGTGCAGGAAGAGGAGGGTTGCGTTTGATTTCCGGTTTCTCTCGAACGTTATCTGTATTTATCCCCTCTTATTATAAGCGCAAAGTGGATACAGCAGCAAAAGAACTTCTTGAACAGTTAAAAAGCAGTTATTTGGGCACCAATGGAGCTCCCCAAGCATCGGTTATTCTTGAACTCGCTTCTCAATTTCTCGCATTAAATCCTTCACAAACAATTGCTTCTGAAATCAATGCCTACGCTTTTGCTCTATTTAATAAAGAAAGTCGAAGGCAGCTCAATCAAAATCCAGCAGCGGCTCCTATCGAAGAAGGGCAAGAAGCAGAACTCCCAGCAGCCGCAATACAGGAAATTGGTGCGAATCCATTTAATGTCGCCATCGATCCAGCGTTATCTGCCCGTCTTGAAGTGTTGGGACTAAGCTTGGCAGAGCAGCGAGAGCATCCTGAATTGATGAAAATGATACAAGCGAATGATCTTGCAGATTATTTGGAAGGGGTGAATTACAAAATCACCAACGAGGGTTGGGAAGGCACTTTGCTCAGCTTCCACTCTGATGCACATGATGAACCAGTGCTTTTTATCGGCGGCCAACCCACTCAATGGAGTGAGGCGAAAACCCAACTTTTCGGAGCAGACATCAACGCGTCGACAACATGGAAGTTGCCAGAAGCGTGGCGGCTCGATAGCAATGGAATCAGCCCTTACTCAATGGCTAACTGGGAGACGCTCACCCCTTGTGGAAGGTTACTCAACCACGACGGGAATTTTTATTTGGATATCATGAGCACAACTGAAGGACTTAACCACAACTGGGTCAGATTGGTCAACAGCAACGGCGAAGTGATCAGCGCTGGCTTATGCGGTGAGATCTATTCGGTGGCTATGTTCCGCAACTCGGTAGGTAAACTCAATAGCCCGGATCATCGCGAATTCTTTAAACCTCAAACACATCGAGCAACTAGAATCTCCATCACACAAGAAACGTATGAGAACCTCAAAGTGAATAAGCTTGAAGTGGATCAACGGACCCACAATCTGTTTTTTAGCTTAATGACAAGAAACTGCTCAAAGTATGCTTGTGAGGTGGCTCAAGAATCTGGTCTGAATCTTGACAACGCAGAGTTTCCGTCGCAGTTAGGGGCTCGTGTCCTGTTAAATCGGGTGAGTATCACTCCACCAGTCTGCCTTTTAAGGGTGGTTCAGAAAGTGACAGGCTTCTTCCGATCCATGGCTGGAATGGGATTCGCCTGCGTGATGGGAGCTTGGTATCAAAATCCGGATGTAAGAGAACTCGAAGACCGATATTATGATCAATGGAGGATTAAACCTAGAAAGCCTTTCAGATCATTCAGAGCATTTTTCGATGGGACAAGCAGCAAGATGGCTTCAAGTATGAAAGTCGGTGAGTGGCAAGAGTTTGTACAAGCTTATAGAGCAAGACGAGTCGAGTTCTTGAATGAACAAAGAGCGACCCATCAAAACCAGGCCTATTTCAATACCGCTGAATTCCAAACAGCTTGGAATGCCCTTGCCTTTAACGTGTCGTACGAAATGCCGCCAGAATTGGGAAGAGGGCATCTTTTCTTGAATGATGCGAGAAATATTTCAACGGCCGATGTCCATGAGCGCATCACAGCATTAGCCACTCAGCATGCTGTTGCCTAGAATGCGATCTGTTCCCAGGCCTGACGGTCTGGGAACAGATCCTCTTCACGTTTCATCTTTTCAAATTTTATAATATATAGATTTAATATTTTAACTAAAAAACAATGTATGTATGTTTTATTGTTGAAATAAAAATAAGATATAATTATTATTGCTATTCAAAATACAATAAAACTATATAAAAAATATTAGGTCAATCATATGTTTCCCCCTAGCTTACTTAGTTCCTACGGTTCTTCTACTGTGAACAATCCAATCGACCCGACCGTTCATTCACCGATGACGGAAGATGAAATGTGGAAAATCGTTGAAAGTGACAATCCGATCAATGAACAGATGATTCATAAATTTTCCTCATTATTCAAAACAGGATTCGATCCCTTTAAAATTGATTTAGATCGAGAGATGAACCTATTTCAGGAAGCATCGCTAACAGGGAAAACAGAAATTGTTCGATTAATCCTTACTCCGCCGGACGACGTGATAGGGTTCGAAGTGTGTACTTTTTTTGACAATACCAAAGAAAAGATTGATGCAAAGAGCGGACCCGAGGGGCGGACAGCCTTACATTATGCAATCGAAGAAGGAAATCTGGAGATTGTGGAAATCCTGATTCAGGATGGTGCATCTATCGATATTTCAGACAACCAAGGATATACAGCGCTACATCTTGCTGTATTAAATAATAGAATTAGTATCATCGAATTTTTAATTGCCTCACAACTCCAAGTTAATTCCCAATTTCTTGATGCGGCTGAATCTGATGGATGGACAGCGTTACATCACGCAATCAATGAGGGAAATTTAGAGATCGTAAAAATATTGGTTAACGCTGGCGCAAAGATCAATATTCCAGACAACGAGGGAAATACACCGCTACATCTTGCTGCATTTAATAATAGAATTGAAATCATCGAATTCTTAATTGCAGCACAACTCCAAGTTAACCCAGAATCCCTTAACGGAAAGAAGGAAAATGGATGGACTCCCTTACATTACGCATCCCACATGGGAAATTTGGAGATCGTGAAAATGCTGGTTGAGGCTGGTGCATCCAGCGATGTTCCAGACAACGATGGAAATACACCGCTACATGTGGCTGCATACTATAATAGAATTGAAATCGTTGAATTCATAATTGCAGCACAACTCCAAGTTAACCCAGAATCCCTTAATGCAAAGGGGGAAGAGGGATGCACACCCTTACATTTCGCATCCGAACAGGGAAATTTGGCGATCGTCAAAATGCTGGTCGAGGCTGGTGCATCCAGGGATATTTCAGACAACGAGGGAAATACACCGCTACATCTTGCTGCATTAAATAATAAGATTGAAACCCTCGAATTCTTAATTGCACTCGAACCGGTAGGGCCTGATGAAGGGACAGCCATACATTGGGCACCCCGTCAGGGAAGACTATTAGACTGATTTCCTGACAAAGATCCGAAGGTCTGACGTAATACCACAAAAGCTATTTCCCAACCATCTTCTATCCTTCTAATCCTGTAAAAATTGACAGGATAGGGAAGATAGGGGCAGGATAGTGTGTGACTCAGTAGTGCGGGAGCTCTACGCATTAAGTTATACCGCAGCTCTCTAATTGTTTTGGGTCTTGACCCCACGTTCCGGTCGCGGAGTTCCCTACACGCGGGGCTTCCCACTTCAGTCGCTACCGCGACAAACAAAAACCATTCTATTCCACCGGGGTGGAAAAAGACAGAGATCTAGGCTTGCAGGCAGCCCCGCGATAGGTACTGTTGTTGCTTGTCGCGGTAGCGACTGGAGTGGGAAGCCCCGCGTGAAGGGAGCTCCGCGACCGGAACGTGGGGTCAAGACGCAGAACAATCCAGAGCTGCGGTAGCAGCGAAAGAGGTGGTGTAAATGATTAAAGTGCAAGTTATCAAAGCCAGATTTGCCAATTGTGGGTTTTTCAACACAAGT
>JAGVJP010000075.1 GCA_020051075.1 Parachlamydiales bacterium | reverse complement strand
CAAAGGGGAAATATTTAAAATTGAGGAAAGCATTGTCAAACTCCTTGAAGATTGCCGCAGCCTACTCAGCGAGCATCCCTTATTCATCTTATTTTCTTGCCATACTCCCGGTTTTTCGCCGATAGTCATGCAAAATTTATTGTCTCAAACGATGCGAGGGCTTCCTGGAAGCATAGATGCCGGCGAAATGATGATAACGAGCGAAGATGCTTCCCATTTTCATCTCCCTTGCGGAACCTTTGCAAGATGGAGCCAGCTTCCATGAACCAAGAATTATTCCTCTCTAGTGTACAGAATCCAAGAATCAAACAAGTGACTCATTTGCGAGATAAACAGGAAAGAGACTCCACAGCTCTTTTTCTCATCGAGGGTTATCGAGAACTTCTTAGAGCCACTGATACCAGCTGGGCGATAGAATCGCTTTTCATCTGTCCTGAGCTTTTCCTCGGAACCAACGAACGGACGCTGATAGCAAAAATCGCCTCTTCTGGAGCTAAAATTTTCAACTGTGCTGAGAACGTCTTTAGGAAAATTTCCTATCGGGACAGGCCTGACGGCCTTTTGGCTGTTGCTCCTCAACGCCGCCTCTCCCTCCACGATCTACCAGAGGTTGGCAACCCCTTCTATGTCGTTGCCGAAGCGATTGAAAAACCAGGGAATTTAGGGACAATATTGCGTTCTACAGATGCTGTAGGCGCCTCTGGACTGATCGTCTGTGATCGCTGCACAGATATTTATAATCCTAATGTCGTTCGTGCCAGCGTTGGCACTCTTTTCACTGTTCCTACCATTGAAGCTGACAGCGAAGAAACCATTGCCTGGCTCAAAGCCCAAAAGATTGCCATCCTTGCCGCAACACCAAGTGCAGTTTCCGAGTTCACCGCAGTGGATTTAACAGGGCCTATCGCTATTGCCATGGGCACTGAGCAGCTTGGGCTATCAGAACGCTGGATGAAAGGGGCAGATATCCAAGTGCGGATTCCTATGATGGGAGTTGCCGACTCACTCAACGTCGCAATGGCAACAACAGTCCTTTTATATGAAGTTCTCCGGCAACGCCGTCAAAGAAAATGATCAAACCACTGTATGAAGATAACCATCTATTGGTCTTGAATAAGCCTGCTGGATGGCTGACACAGCCCAGCGGCACTGAACAGACAAGTCTTGAAGAGGTCGCTAAAGCTTGGATTAAAGCCGTTTATCATAAACCAGGAAATGTTTTTTTAGAAGCTGTCCACCGGTTGGATAAACCTGTCAGCGGAGTGGTCGTCTTCTGTAAAACGAGCAAAGCACTTAGCCGAATGCACGCTTCTTTAAGGTCGAAAGAGGTTGAAAAGATTTATTGGGCTTGGGTGGAAGGCTCCCCGCCAGCATCAGAGGGGGTATTGGAACATCATCTGTTTCATGGGGAACATGCTGCCCTTGTCGTCCCCGAAAATTATCCAGGAGCGAAAAAAGCTCGGCTGCATTACCAGGTTTTAACACACCAAGCGGAGTATTCCTTGATAGAGGTCAGGCTTGAGACCGGACGGTATCATCAAATTCGGGCCCAGCTTGCCGCCATTGGCTGTCCCATCAGAGGAGATAGGAAATATGGGTCGATGCAAGACTTTGAGGAAGGGGCGATCGCTCTCCATCATCGGAAAATGACTTTCCCACACCCCATCACACGACAACTCATCACCGTCGAAGCACCCTCAAATCACATTTAACAGGATAGGCAAAAGGGGCAAAACAGGATAGGCAAGATCGCTTCGCGGCATGATAGGCAGGATAGGAAAAGATTTTTTCTATCCTGCCTATCATGCCGCGAAGCGATCTTGCCTATCCTGTTTTGCCCCTTTTGCCTATCTAGTTTATCTTGTAGGGTTAAACTGGATTGGTGGGTGGCTCAAACAATGAAGCCCCTTCCTGGGTCGCGCCGCCGAAGGAAGGGATGACCTGCATCATTTCTGCTAACACGCCAAATTCTCCAAGGGCGGTGTCTATATCGCCTAATATTGCAGGCGTGTCTCTATGCCGGCTCATCTTCTCTTGCAGAAATAGAGCTCTGAGATCTTCTAAAGGCTTGACCAGAACTGGGATGTTCGTCGTTTTATCTTTTTTAAACGTCCCTTTGGCAAGAGCTGTCAAACCATTGATAATGGATTGAACGGGCTCCTGAAGCTCCGTGTACGTGAGGTCGATATCATTGACAATCGTTTTTGCTATTTCTAAAAGCGTGCTCGTTGTCAAAACTCCAACCTCATCAAAGTGATACTGTTGCGCCTTTAATCCAAATTTTGTGAGGAAGTGTGTGGGAAAGCTCACAAGGGAAAGATCTAGTTTTGCAGCATAAACGATGATTTTACCCATGATCATCACCATTTGCCTGCACACTGTTTCTAGTTTGTTTTGTAAAGCTTTGTCGTAAATCAACTCCAGTCGTTGAAGAAGATAGAAAATCGTGAAACTCGTTTCATCCCGTCCTGTCCTCTTTTCGATCTCTTCGTCTTGATTCACACGGCTGATGCTCTTCGATGAATCAAAGAAACTATGCATGATAGGGGGAAAAGCTTGCAAGGCCTGTAAACTCAAAGCCAATTTGCTTTTCTCCACTGCCCTGAGGGCTGTTTCCGATAAATTATCTATGTTATGCCACAGCATCTCGTCATTGTCACTTTTAACAGCTTTTTTTGCCTCCGACAAAAAGTGATTGACACAGTTTGCTGGCGTTAATAGCTGCGTGGAATGGAACCATATGTGGCGAAGACAGTCGAGGCTGATACCGAAAAAGATGATCCATCCTAAAAAGATGTACTCTAAATAACGTCCCTCAAGGTTTGACAGGAAAACAGCGATTGCAAAAGAGACAAGTGGAAATAGAAAGAGAAAAAATTGACAGAATGAAATCGAAGAACGGCGATGAAACAGGGACATCAAATTTGGAATCAGATTTTGTTCGAGATGTTCGATTGGAGCGAGGATGACACCTTTGAGAAAAATCGTTCCTAAAAGGATAAGAGATCCGCTGACGACAAGGATCAGAATAAGGTCATGAGAAGGGGTGTTCAGAGCGTCAGGAATCACCCATTTAGCGGCTAATGCAATGCAGAATGCGATGGCAGAAATCCACATAGATTTTAATATCTCCAGTAAGAGAAACTTGGTTGAAAATAAACGCCAACACTTGGCCGCCGTTCAACAACGACAGGCTGAGGATAACAAGGATAATAAACAGCTGGGGGAGCGCAGGGGGCGCTGTATGTAGTCACACTTTGATACGGAGTGTTGTAGGTGGTCACACTCTGGTAATAGGGAGCTGGGGCAACATAAGCTGGCGGTGCATACGCAACATAGTTCGGAGAGCTGTCCACATTCAGATTAACGTTAAACGAACTGGACCGACAGCTTTTCTTCACCCTCACAGTTTTGCACCTTTGCCCTTTAGCGGACAGCTCAGGGAAAGAAAAACAGATGAGTAAAAGGGTCATTGCCATGATTGGCATAAATTTTGAGATTTTCATACAGGCTCCTTATGTTTTTATAAATGACTAAAACCTCATTTTAATCATAAGGTCACTTTTCAGCAACCAGAAAGAAATACCAATATTAGCTTTTGTTTGCTTATAACAATTTTTTACAAATATTAGCTTGAGAAGAACATTTTTAAGAGAGCCCTTTAAGTCCTTTAAAAATGTGCTTCTCAGGTTTGAGTAAGTTGGGAGGTAAATAGTTACCTGTTTTTTTACTTGAATTATTTTCTCATTCTTCCCATCCTGTTCACATGTTCTAATTTCCATGTTCTAAATTAAGGAGTCGTATTATGCATAACATATCGTTGTGGAAGTTCATGTTTCTCAGCTGCTTCCTTCTCCAAATTCATCTAGGCGCCGAGCCTCTTCTTTCGTTCAACGATGAGGATGTCATTCAGAATTCTCCTCCCAACGCTCTTGTGCAAGGCGGAGTGAATAGAGCAAAAAACACAAAACAAAGGCCGCAGCCAACGAAAAAGAATGCACCAACAAAGGGGCATCGTGAGACGAACAAAAGGACTGCAGGTCCTGCTGGCCCTCAAGGCCCTCAAGGCATTCAAGGCCCTGCTGGTCCTCAAGGTCCTGCTGGTCCTCAAGGCTCTGATGGTAAACCAGGAATACGAGGCTTACCTGGCAAGACAGGAATGCGAGGCTTACCTGGCAAAGAAGGACTCCAAGGTGCAGGTTTATCAATACAAAAGACAGAAGCTACGTTAACTTTCAGCTTTAATCCCAATGCGCAAAGCAATTCGAAAGGGACTTTTGTCGCCGTTGTCACTCTGCCAGATCAATCCCAGGAAACTGTAGAAGGTGAAATCGGATTAGACGACATTCCATATTCTATCGTCATTGGTCCAGAGTCATTGCTAGGCTCTTATACTGTAGGGTATTTTATCACCTCTTTATCAGGTGCTTTAGACGCTTCTCCCACTCTGACAATCTCCAATTCGCTAACAGGTGATCATGTCGAGTTTATCTTGGATCCAGGCGTTTGTGCTGGAGGTTGTGATGTCAAGCACTTTATTAATCGTGCCCTGTCTCAATAGAGAGTGAGAGATTAGACGATGCAAGACAAATTAGTGGCAGCAATCGATGACTGTATAGACGCTATCCATCAGTTGAAGCAGCCGGGTTCGCTTCTTTTCATGCAGCAGGTTGTCCATGCGATGGCGGCCTGCTTCAGCAGAGGAAATAAAATCCTTGTTGCAGGGAATGGTGGAAGTTTGTGCGATGCCATGCACTTTGCAGAGGAGCTGACCGGCCTGTTCCGTCAGGCTCGCCGCCCGCTCCCTGCTATAGCCTTAGCCGATCCAGGACACATTACCTGTACGGGTAATGATCTTGGATTTGAATGGGTCTTCGCCAGGGGAGTTGAAGCCTATAGCCAGCCAGGGGACATCTTTATTGGACTGACAACAAGCGGCAAATCTCCAAACATCATCCGTGCCTTCGAAGAAGCTCAACGCCAGGGGTTGCAAACGGTTGCATTTCTCGGAAAAGGGGGCGGGGCTCTTAAAGGAATCGCTGATTTTGAACTCATCATCGAGGGCTTTACATCCTCTGATCGGATTCAAGAAGCACACATGACAGCGATTCATCTGATTATCGAGCAGGTAGAGCATCTGTTGTTTTACTCAGATCATTTACCTGCTGCTCAATTACAAGATTAACTGGCGATGAAATTAAATCAATTAGAACTCTATCTCATCGATGTCATTCGAGGAAAAAAAAAGGGGTTTATCCCTTTTGTTATAAAGATTCTATTTCTTCCAATGAGCTGGTTGTATGGTGCTGCTGTTACAGTCCGAAACTGGCTTTATGACAATGGGTGGATGCGCAGATATGTCCCTCCTGTCCCTCTAGTGATCAGTGTGGGCAATATTGTTGTTGGAGGGACTGGCAAGACTCCAACCACTCTGATGGTAGCTTCTGCATTTTATAAGCGGTTTTCTCTAGCAATTTTGTCGCGTGGCTATCGGTCGAAAGCGGAAAAATTGGAGGAGCCTCTCATTTTATCGGAAGGGAATGGCCCTCTTTTCCCTGCATCTTATTGCGGTGATGAGCCCTATCTCCTGGCTCAGCGCCTTCCATTTGCGACTGTTATCGTCGGAGGAAATAGAAAAAGAGCTGCTATTTTAGCTGCTAAAAGAGGAGCTCAAGTGATCCTCCTTGACGACGGTTTTCAGCATCGAAGCCTCGCAAGGGATTTTGATGTTGTCGTGATCGATGCAAGAGACCCTTTTGGGCAAGGCCATTTCTTACCTAGAGGATTGTTGAGAGAGGATATCCGAGGACTGTCTCGAGCAAGTCTTATTGTGCTGAACCATGTTAAAGATTTATCTGAATTTAACGCCATTAAAGCACTGCTGAAGCCGTTCACTTCAGCCTCCGTCATCGCCACTGTCAGCGAAGTGCAGTCGATTCGAGATCTTAAGGGGGATAAAGTATCGCTGCCTCCACAAACTCAAGTGGGAATGTTTTGTGCGATTGCGAATCCTGACTACTTTAAGATTACTCTTGAACAGGCAGGTCTTAACGTTGTAAACGAATCCGTGATGCCCGATCACGATGAATTTATTAAGTCTAAGCTCGAACTATTTGCATTGGAAAGCGAGCAAAAAGGGGCAAAATGGATCATCTGCACAGAAAAGGATTGCACAAAGCTTGAAAATCATTTAGAACTTTCATTGCCAATCCTCTGGGTGCAAATGGATCTTCGGATGATTGAGGGGCAAGGAGATTGGCTCAATTTTCTAGCAAAAGCAGAGGAAAAAATCTACTGATCCGAGTGTTGGTTTTCAAAGTTACTAAGGGGATAGAAGGTTATTGATGAAATTGTGGATGAAAATATTTATTGGAATGATTCTAGGAGTGTTGGTTGGTACCATCCTGGGGGAAAATTCTATCTATTTAAAGCCCCTGGGGACGATTTTCTTGAATTTGATCAATATGATCATCGTCTTGCTTATTTTCGCCTCCATGGCCGTTGGGATTACCAGAATGCACGACCCAAAAAAATTAGGCCGTGTGGGCTTAAAAACAATGGGCATCTATTTCACCACGACCCTAATCGCCATTTCAACAGGCCTTTTGATTGCTTCTCTGTTCGGGGTTGGTCAAGGAATTAACAAGGAACTCTCTCAAGTCATTCCTCCAGAGGCACAATCGGTGGGGAGCATTCTCATGTCGATTGTTCCTAGCAACCCTATTGCAGCGATGGTCAATGGCAATATTCTTCAAATCATTGTTTTTTCGATTTTCCTTGGTGTTGCGATCAATTTCTCAGGAGATAAAGGAAAGCCTCTTCTTCACTTGCTTGAATCGCTTGCCGATGTGATGTATCGCTTAACATCGATCATTATGGAATTCTCTCCCATCGGAGTGTTTGGGATTATGGCGTGGGTAGCTGGCGAGTTTGGCTTTGACCTGATTAAGCATTTGCTTAGGTTCTTAGGGCTCTACTATCTCGTTTGTGTGTTTCAATTGCTTGTAGTCTATGGAGGGCTTTTGAGGGGGATTGCTAAGCTTAAATTACTTCCTTTTTTCAAAGGCATGGGCGACGCAATTATGATGGCATTCTCTACTTGCAGCAGCGCTGCTACTTTGCCGGTGGCGATGCACTGTGCGCAAGAAAACCTCGGGGCCTCAAAAAATATCTCTGGTTTTGTTCTTCCCTTAGGCATCACAATGAACATGAATGGCACAGCCATTTATCAAGCCATGAGTGCTGTTTTCATCGCTAACGCTTATGGAATCTCTTTAGGTGTTTCTGGCTATTTGACCGTTTTTCTGACAGCCACTTTGTCTGCCATTGGCACCGCGGGCGTTCCTGGTGGCGGCTTTTTGATGCTCTCCGCAGTCTTAATTTCTGTCGGCTTGCCACCTGAAGGGATTGGCCTTCTCGCTGGAATCGATCGGCTCCGCGAAATGGTGACGACGGTCCTCAACATCCTTGGCGATGCTGCCGTGACTGTCTTCATTGCCAAGCAAGAAGGGGAGCTTGACGAACGGCAGTATAATCATTCAGAACTCGTTGCTTTTGAATCCACAGAAGGCTAACGTTACGTATACCCTGGATGTCCATCATAAAGACTGAGGAAGTGCGTTTGAACAAGCTCAAGGTTGCTGTCAGCGAATTTCTTGAGAAGTGTGAGAACCTCGTCTTGTGTAAGCGATCGCGTGCTGTCTTTTCGGATAAACCTGCAGCGCCAGTTATCGCAGCAGATCGTTTCCGGATGTCTCTCTGGCCATACTTTGACTCCTCGGTTACTGATCATCTTCAATTCCAGATAAGGATGATCAATCGAAGAGACTTTTGGCAGTAGGGTATCCAGGGACGAATCCCACTGAATAAAAAGATCAATCCCGACGAGCTCTTTTTTATGCTCACCTTTCTTTTTGCTTTTTGCAGTATGTTTGATGGGCTGATGAGAGGTATAGTGGACGCTTGGGAGTTGATCCGGTTTTTCTCCAATGCGGCTTTCCACTGCCTCTGCGAATTCTTTCGTTCCGACCTTTTCTTTGCTGATTTTCTCTTTATAGATATCGTAGGTATGGACGCCATCTTCTAAGGTTTTTAACCATGCATTGTGGACGAGGGTGGCACAGTCAGGTTGACCGATATGGATCAGCATCTGTACGGCTGCTAATAATAGTCCTGAGGGATTAGCTAGATTCTGCCCTGCACGACGAGGAGCTGATCCGTGGATCGCTTCAAACATGGCCCCTGAAGTGCCAATATTCGCTGATCCGGCTAGTCCGACTGAACCGGCGATTTGTGCAGCGACGTCGGATAAAATATCGCCATATAAATTTGGCATCACAATCACATCAAAAGCTTCTGGAGTGTCGGCGAGTTTTGCTGCCCCGATATCAATGATCCAATGTTCTTTTTCTAACTGCGGATATTCAAGTCCGATTTCCTCGAAGGTTTTATGAAATAAGCCATCGGACAGCTTTAGAATGTTATCTTTGGTGAAGCAGGTGACCTTTTTCCGCTCATTTGTTAACGCGTATTCAAAGGCGTAGCGGATGATTCGTTCGCATCCCAGACGGGTCATCATTTTCAATGCTTCAAAACACTCGGGAGTTTGCCGATATTCTATTCCCATATAGAGGTCTTCTTCATTTTCCCTTACGATGACGACATTCATCCCTGGATGTTTCGTGTTGACAAAAGGGTAATAGGCGACGCAAGGACGGATATTTGCATAAAGTCCTAATGCTGTCCGAATGGTGACGTTTAAGCTCTTAAACCCTCCTCCTTGTGGAGTCGTGATGGGGCCTTTCAAAAAAGCTTTTGCGTCGCGAATCACATCCCAAGTCGCAGGGGCAATCCCTGTCAATTCTCCTTGGAGATAGACCTTTTCACCAATTTCAACATGTTGAATATCAAGAGCTGCCCCAGCTTTATCTAAAATGTTTAGGGTTGCTTCCATGATTTCAGGACCAATCCCGTCTCCTGCTGCCACGGCTATAGGGGTCTTTTTTTTCGGCATGATAACTCCTGTTATATTCACATCGTAGTGGTGTTTTTCGTGCTCGAGTCTTAGGCCGAGAATTCAGTTTTTTATCCACTATGATGATAATCGCATCATAGTTGCAAGTCAGTCACTAAGCAAGCGTTTTTATCAGAAGATTCGTACACTGCCCGATTGTCCCTTTTCGTGCCCCTGCCCGTGCCCCTGCCCGATTGCCCCTTTTCGAGAACGAACCCGAGCCCGAAAAATTGCCTGAGAAACTCTGGAATATCGCGACTGATCACGACAAATTCGGGCACGGGCACGGGGACGAAAAGGGGCAATCGGGCACGGGCACGAAAAACCAAAGCTTGAGACTAAACTTCTATTCGTTTAATATTCATCCCAAAAAGTGAAGAAAAACTAAGGGACAATGTCATGTTGGAAGAATTATTAAAACAACAGCAGGGGAATATCGATTATTTCTTCCGAAATCTCGGCCTCGCTTCGATTGAAAAAATTGTTCAGATGCTGTTGAACTGTTCCGGGGTTGTTTTTTTTACAGGAGTTGGTAAGAGCGGTCTCGTTGCAAAGAAAATTGCCTTTACCATGGTTTCTACTGGAACGAGGGCGTTTTATTTATCTCCAACAGATGCTGTGCATGGCGATTTGGGCATGGTATCCCAAAACGACACCTTTATTATTTTAAGCAAGAGTGGCGAAAGTGACGAACTGATTACCCTGGTCCCAGCGATTCGCAATAAGGGGGCAAAAGTTGTCGGCGTTCTCTGTAAACCCGATTCCCGTTTAGGGGCAGCTTGCCATGAAACAATCATTCTCCCTTTTCAGGGCGAGCTTTGTCCATATAATATGGCTCCAACAACTTCAACAGTCTCACAAATGCTGTTTGGAGATCTTTTAGCCATTGCTTTAATGAAACGAAAGAATTTTACCATCGATGAATTTGCATTAAACCATCCATCCGGCCAATTAGGTAAGCGGATCACATTTAGAGTAAAAGATCTCATGTTGACCGGGGATAAAATCCCTTTATGCAGACCGGAAGAAATATTAAGAGATGTCCTCGTGGAACTGTCTAATAAACGGTGCGGTTGTGTCCTCGTTGTGGATGAAAAGATGCAGTTAAAAGGGATTTTTACAGATGGCGACCTCAGAAGAATGCTCCAAAAGGTTGGGGGAGAGGTGTTATCTTCTGAAATGATGGATGTCATGACTCGAAATCCCGCTTCGATTGGACCGCATGTGCTTGCTTGGGATGCCATGAAGTTCATGGAAAGGGACCCACTCAGACGGTTGATGATGCTCCCTGTTGTAGATGAAAACCAAACTCTTCTAGGCCTTTTGCATATGCACGATATCATTCAGAAAGGGATATGATTTCCTCCCCATCTTTCACTTCAATTACCAATTGCGCGGATCAATAAGTTGCGGTAGAGTGATCACATCATCAAAGTAAGCCCTTTTTAATAGATTCTCATCAGCTCCTTCATTACAAATTAATACTTTATGAATCGTTTTCTTTGATGTGTAGGGAAAAATCGAAAGTTTTTTTTCCATTTCGTTGATCACATTTGTTCCGACCTTCCCATTCAAATATTTAATTTCACAAACCGTACAAACATTATCGCTTCGATCAAAGATCAAATCTAATTGGTATCCCGGATTTTCCTCATCTGTCGCCTTGTTAAAAAATGCCCCTGATTGATAGTTTACTGCTGCAAATTGTAAGATCCTAGCGATCACGTAATGATATTTGCGGCAAAAGCGTTCAAAAGAAAATCCAAGCCACTTGACATAGCTATCGAGCTTAAGTGCGCTTTGGGGATTGCGAAGATAGGCTCCAGAAGATATATTTTTCTTTAGGGGATCAATAAACTTGAAAAAGAATTGTAGATAATTATCTTCAATAGAATAACGCTTAAGAAGCGTTTTTTCCCCAAGATTAAAGGGATGGTATGCAGTAATGAGTCCTGATTTTTCTAGATCTTGCAAAAGAGAGCTCAATGTCCCCCCTGATGACATTTTTAGAGCTTGAGTGAGCTCTTTTCGCGTGGCAAATTTCCTCTTACTCAGTATTTCGATGATTTCTTTATAGTGCTTATTTTTGGATAAACTACTCGTGAAGATGCGTTCATATTCTTGAGCAAAAAAACACCCACTCAAGAAGGAATTCTTGCATAAATTCAAAAACACAGAGGATTCTGTTGAGACCCATTTAAGGTATTCCGGAATTCCTCCAATGGTTAAATAAGCATCCATGACCTCTTTTTCGTTTCGATTTTTCAGAAATTTTCTCATTTCTGGCAAAGTGAATTCCTTCAGATGGAATTCGTCTTGAGATCTATTGTAGAGTGCTTTGGAATGCAATACGTGATCAATCATGAATGAAGGGGAGGAACCACAAAGGATTAAAATCAAATTGGGATTTTGCCGAAAAAAATTGTCCCAAACGTATTTTAACTCCGAAACCAGGGTATCTTTATAATTTGCCAACCACTGCAATTCTTCGAGATAAATCGTCCATGTGCCGTTTCTCGTATACTTTGAGAGGATCATAAAAAACTCTCGCCAGCTCTCAATCACTGTTTTTGCTAAAAGAGGTTCTTCAGTGTAATCGGCCAATTGACTCATTGCGTTAGCAAATTGTGCTTTTTCAGTTAAACTTTCTATGCCCTCAAACTTTAGGATGTTTCTGTCTCTAAACGTTTGTTCAAGGAGCTCTGTTTTCCCCACCCTGCGGCGTCCATACATGATAATAATGTTCGCTTCATCTGATGAGCCAATTTTTTTCAATCGTTCATATTCAAATTCGCGACCTATAAAATTTTTCTTTAACTTAATGGTTTTGGGCTTCATTTTGCATCTCCCTTCGGGGATTTTTGAACAACTAATTTAGCCAATTACCTCTATTTTAGCATGTAGTTGGCTAAATTGAAAAGAAAAAATTCAGCCAACTAGCTATAAATCATGATCTACTTGGCTAAATCTAAATGGATTTTTACAGGATTCTTCATATGCACGACATCATTCAGAAAGAGATATGATTTGCTCGACTCGTGGAGAATGCAAAAGTCTAAATAGACAGTGGACAGAAGGACCACAATGGACTAGATGGATCAAAATTAGGTTGATTGAGCACAAAAATGTCCATATCTGTCCATTGTCCATTTTCAACCTTCTGTGAACGGTTACTAATCATGATTTCAATTCAGCTTCGCGCGTGCTATTTTGTTCGAGAAATGATTTGGCAAAACCGATAGTCAGAAATGGGGAGAGAAGAGAGAATGTTGGGAGAATCAATAGCAATATGCCAATATGTGGCAAATAAGTTTCCCAGACGTCATAAATTTGTAACATTCCAACAACCAATATCGAGATCAAAAAAGACCAAAGTCGGACGATTGCATCTCCTGCGATGATAACAGGCCCGAGATTTTCCTTCGGTGTGACTGCTTGTCCAATTGTCATTCCAGAAATTCGAAAACAGTATGTCCCTAAACCTTGAAAGAAAGCACTCAAATAAAGAAATTTAACTTCTATAAGTGAAAGTGCTAACAAACCAATCGCACCGTACCCTAGCAAAGATGCAGCCCATATAAGCACGGTAAGAACGCGCGGCTGTTTTCTTCCAATCCAAGTCCCTAAGAAAGACGCTAGGATAAAGCCAGATGAAACAACCGACATCGCAATTCCTTGCTCCGCTGTAAACATCTCTACATCACCTCTCGCAATTTTTGCGATGAGAATGGGTAAAGAGGCTGTCCATGTAACGTAGGACAAATTATTTAAAAGTCGACTAATGTTTAATTGACGGATTTTCCTGTTTGTGATGAGAAGTTTAAAGCCTATCAAAAAATCTAATTTTAGATTACCTGAAGTTGAATCTGATGGCTTCATTTTGTATTTTAATAACAACCAAGGAATACAACTTAACGAATAGAGGAATGTACTTATAAGGAAACAGGCTCTGACTCCAAAGCTATTGATCACAAAAATAGCTAAAATCGGAGCGGCTAATCCGAGGATATATGCGGAGCTTTCTTTCATTGAGAAAAAAAACATTTTATCTTTTTCAGAGATAACGGCATTAAAAAATCTCATGTTATTAGGGTGATCTATACCATTAAGAAGGAAGATAAGAAAGATCACTGGAAGTCCAATTGAAGGGTCAATCTCCCCAAAATATGCGAGGAAAAACACAGCTCCTGCACTGCCGAGGGGACCGACAATTCCGAGTGAAATAGGAGGGAACCGCTGAAGAATCCATCCTCCTCCAATTCCAATGAAACCAATTCCTAAATAATACAAAACATAGATGGAAGATGAAATGACTCCTGCATGATCGATTTCATAAAAACTTGTGGACAGTGCAATGAGTGTTATTGCAGCAGCAGCGGTTGATAATGAGCCTACAAAGGCGAGAAGAAAATAAAAGAAATGATGAGTTCCAAAATTTTTATCATCGGATATTAGCTGTTTTTTATGAACTGGTTCCATTTTTTCCTTAATTCTTCATGAATAGCATCAATGACAGTAAAACCTAATTCTTCATCAAAGACAGCAAACGATTGATTTAGCTTTGACAACTGCTTAAATCCATTTATGAGGTCGAATTCTGCACCAGGTAGAAGTGTATGTATGGATTGGGAGAGATAATAGGGAACCGCTCTTCCAAGCATTCGGCTAGGATACCGTTCATTGTAATTTTGAAGAGAAAATTTTGGGTAGCATCCATCGATAATTTTTTTAGGTATCTTGTATAGAGGATACCAAAAGGAAAATCCATCAATTTTGCGCACAGGAAATGGGGGTGGCAACTGACCTCTTGTTGTTGCCAGAAAACATTCTGCTAGAATATCCTCTAAATTGACTCCAATGACGATCGCTTGGGCTGACATTTCCTGGGCAACAAATTTAAGGGCAAGCCGTATACAATGTGTTCCCAATACCTCCAGATCTGCATCGGGGAACACTTTCTCAAAATCTTCTACCCAACACCCCTCCTTACCTCTTCCAAGCAATTCATTAACCTTGGTTTTATCTATGACCCTGAATTCAATATCATGTTCATGGCAGATTGCTTCAGCTCTTGATCTTCCTTTATCCCAATCTGGGATACCTTGCATCATCACTCCTACAAGTTGATCTTTTTGTACAAGCCCTGACTCAAGAAAGGAAAGTATTAACGTGTTAGAATCACCACCGCCACTTACTCCTAAAACGATTTTTTTTGTGGGATTAATCGTCATTTCATTTTTCAAACATGTTGTGACATTTTTTATGACGAAGTCGCGACAATCATTTTGGGAGAGTTCAAAATGTTGAAGTTCTAGACCAGTTTCGGATGGGAAAGTATATTCTGATGTTGGATTCGAACTTCTTCTTATATTGATATTTTTATTGATCACTGCGTTGTAGTCAATGTTACGATCAGCTTTAATAAGAATTTGATCGTAAGCTCCGATGAATTGTTCTATAGGTTGATAAAGGCCTATAAGGATAGAAATGTCCTCTCCGTTCTTACCATAAAAAGAGGCTGATTGGAAGGGGATATGATCTCTTCGTTCTGCCAATTCTTGAGTTCTTCACATACATAGTTTGAGAAATAGGGAAAAAATAAGTCGGACATGCCATTGCTAAGACTCCTCTTCCTTAAGTTTTCAACCTCTTCGAGTTGATGAACAATAACAGGTCTGCGTAGGGGGGATTTCAACTTCACAGCAATTCCATAGCGATTCCACGTGTCGACGTATTCCCAAAAATCAACAGCTTCTAATGGAAGAGTGAGAAGCTTCCTCTTCTTAGAAAAATAGATCACCTCATGATTCTCCGTTAAGTAGAGCTCTTCTGGGTTTAGCTGAAGCTTAACGAGCCGTCGATAGGGGAGCATCCCTGCTGTGATCAGTCCGATGCTGATGAGATATAAAAGCCATCCCCAGTGCAAGAGCGAAGAGGGGGGCAAAAACACTCCTCCATAACACAGTCCGCAGATTCCTAGAGACGACAACAAAACACCTTTAAACAAGGTGCGTGTAACGAGCTGTGTTGAAATGCTCGATTTCAATCGATCAATCTCTGACATTTAGTCAATCTCTTAATTTTTTTTAAACCCAAATTTAACCCGATGCAGGGTTATCTCTTTCAAGAAATTTAGAAAATATACTATGTTCAAAAAATTGGCAACTTATACATAAAAGGTAACCGTTCACAGGGGATAGGCTCTTCCCAAATGGGTTTGAATGGCGATCTGCTTCAGAAATCGGCTCATTAATAGTAAAAAAACTATGAATTTCGCCGAATTTCCTCGCATCTCATCCATTCAAACACCATTTTGGAAGGCCTGGACTCCGTGAACGGTTACCATAAAAAGAGGAGTACAGTTTATGGGATGTCCTGCTTGTGCAGCTGGAGGAATAGTGGGAGGATGGGTTGGAGGATATTTTGGAATCAATCCCCCAGAAACGCGGACGGGACGCGTGTTGAGTGGTTTGCTTACTTCTACGTTGACTTTAGTCACTCTGCTTGCCGCAAAAGTTTTTTTTAACAAAACATTGTGTGGGGGAGCTTCTCAACCAACAATTAATAGGTTTTGTCGTCTTGTTGTCGCTGGTCTCCTTTTAGGCGTCATCTATTCTCTCGGGGTGAATTTTTTGCTCAAGAGGGTAATAGCAGCTGAATTTTCTTCCCAAAGAGGGTCTTGCGGGAGTGCAGAGAATTGTCGGTGTAACGCAGCGAGTCAACAAAACGGATGATTTTGATGTTCTTAAATGAAGAAATCATTTAATATCATCGGCTTACCTATACTGGCATCTAGTTTTGACTAGATGCCGGTATATACCGGCTTCTAGTTGCAATTACCCATCTGGACTGCGCCAAAGCCCCCGCGGTTGAACGATCGTAAAACACCCAATATTAAGTCAATATGGGGTGTTTTACGATCGTTCAACCGCGGGAGCTTTCGCGCGGTCCAGATGGGCAATTTCAACTAGATGCCGGTATACATCAGGGACCAAGATAATCAAATCATTTAAAAGGGTTTTAATTAGATGGAAGGAATAAGCTTCTACCACGTTCTGATGATTGCCACATTCATTATCGGCTATCTCTTTATCACTATTGAACATATCACTCGAATCAATAAAACCTCAGTTGCTCTTTTAATGGCAATTTTATGCTGGACTTTTCAATTTATCAGCCAGTCTGAGAATCAAGAAAATAATCTTTCTTATCTAAGCGAACATTTGTCTAATATTAGCCAAGTGGTTTTTTTTCTCCTTTGTGCTCTCACTGTCGTTGAAATCATCAGCATCCATAAAGGATTTCATGTGATTTCGAGTTGGTTTCATATCAAGTCTAAGCGCAAATTGCTTTGGGTGATTGGCTGTATGGCTTTTCTCCTCTCCTCAATTCTAGATAACTTGACCACAACCATTATCCTCATCGTCCTCTTACAAAAATTAATTCAAAGAGGGGAAGATCGTTTGCTATTGGGAGGAGCTGTTGTCATTGCTGCGAATGCTGGTGGTGTGTGGACTCCTATTGGCGATGTCACAACCACAATGCTGTGGATTGGGGGGCAATTATCCACTTTTAAGATGATTGGAACCTTAGCGATTCCGAGTGTGATCTGTCTTCTCAGCTCTCTTATTTGCCTCACCCCTGTTCTTAAAGGGGAATTCGATATCATCGAAGATCAATCTGACGAAGAAAGTGAACCTGAAAGCAAGACGATCTTCTGGTTGGGGATTGCCGCATTGATATTTGTTCCAATCTTCAAAGTGACCACCGGACTCCCTCCATTTATGGGCATTATCCTCGGGTTAGCGGTTCTTTGGCTTTACACAGATGTGGTACATAGCCGTCATGAAGGGCGTGATCATCTCAGAGTTCCTTTGATCATGACGAATATCGACGTTTCAGCCGTCTTATTTTTCCTCGGAATCCTTCTTGCCATCGATGCCCTTCAGACAGCTGGGATTCTCCATCAACTTGCTTCTTGGATGGATCAAACGTTGGCTAATCCGCAGCTTATCGCGATCGCCATAGGCTTAGCCTCTGGTATTGTCGATAATGTTCCTCTAGTTGCTGCCGTCATGGGAATGTATGACCTCGTTCAATATCCTATGGACTCTTCTTTTTGGAACGCAATCGCTTATTGCGCTGGAACAGGTGGAAGCATCCTTGTTATCGGATCTGCAGCTGGTGTTGCTTTCATGGGGTTAGAACGGGTCCAATTTTTCTGGTATGCTAAAAGGATTGGATTGGCAGCCCTTGTCGGCTATTTCGCTGGCATTGGTGCGATGAATCTACTCAACTAAAACGAATACAGGATAAGCAAAAAGGACATAGCAGGATAAGCAGGATCGCTTCGCGGCAGGATAGGCAGGATGAGAAAGATAGAAAATTTAGGCAATTGAAGAGAAAAAACAAAAGATTCTATCTAATTTATCTTCCCTATCTTGCTTATCCTGCCGCGAAGCGATCCTGCTTATCCTGTTTTGTCCTTTTTGCTTATCCTGTATTCGCCCCTTAGCTAGCGTCTCTGTGTCTTTGCGCCTCTGCGTTTAATAAGTCGAGATCAACGTTGCATTCACAGGTGTCAGCACTTCTTCCTTTCGGTTCGAAATCCACGCAAAACATAAACTCCAAAATAGAAATAGCAATGCGGATAGCAATCCAACCCGTTGGTTGTGCAGTCGGGCCCACTTGGAAATAGGTTCATTGTGCAGCTTGCCTAATCTCGCAATAGTGAAATTAAATTCCCCTTCAAGAGTATTTCCAGTCCGAGACCAGTATTGCGCTAAATAGTTTGCCCATCCTTTTTCAAGCTGCGCTTTCTGAATGAGTGGATTTGCTGCTAGAGGTTTCTCAACATATTGAGAAATCAGGGACTCTTCTGAAGGAAAGAGGATGAGATCAGCGGATTGATAGAAGGGGGGGCTCGATAGTTGATTATCGGCTATGTACGCTGCGGCAATAAGAGGAATCAGCCAAACTGCTTGACGAGATCCCTCAACTTGCAATAGAAGCAATATCGCTATTGTAATTGAAAAGACTATCCAGGCCATCTCAAAAGGAGGAATTTCAAATAACACAGTCCACAATCCATCCTTTACTTTCTGCCAAGCTGGCCGCTGAGCATATTGCTGAATATGGCGGTAGTCGCTGAGGATCCACTCCTTTTCTTTTTCTGGAAGTTGAGCAAAGCGGGTTTTATGCTCCTTTAATGCTGCTGCTTGTTCGGTTCTGTGAGCGATGAGTTCATTTGTCCCCATTGCATATTCGTAGATAAGAAGTCGAGATCGAAGCTCAAAATATTCCCCCATGAAAGGTTGGAATAGATACCAAAGAAGAAGGCTGAAAGCAATGCAGAGTTGCAAAATCGCTCCTAATCTTTGCGGAAAAGGGAGAAATGTACCAGGAGGGTAGATTTTTCTTCGTTGATGAGACATGTATTCTCTCTTTAATAGTATAATTTATCGCTCCCACGCTCGAAATTGCCTTCTAATGAACGCAGTCGCGCTCGAAACTCACAAGAGTTAAATTAGAGAATAGATTGCTCACTGCACTTTCCCTGGACAAGGCTCTCTTGTTGTACTCTAAGCACAAGAAATCGGTCAACCAAAATTTTTTTGTCCCTTTAATTCTGCAATTACCTCTGAAGAACTGCATCTTTGCCTGGCTATTAAATATAAATTTTGGCAAAAAAGGCAGATAGAGATAGTTGGTTTAGATTTTCGCAAATTTTTTAAAATACACAACATTTCTTAAGGGCAATCAGAGAACTGTCGTATTGATAAGGCATTAAATAGAGAGGGTTAGCCATGAAAATTCTTGTGCCATCTGATTTTTCTGAATCATCAAATAATGCAGCACTGTATGCAACAAAATTTGCACAGAAAGTTAACGCTGAAATTATTCTGTTTCATGTAGTCCATTTTGAACGGCCACCAATGGTACAGGTCATCGGATTCATAGAAGATAAAATAGAAGATATAAGGCTCTCTCAAGCCTCTGAGGATTGTGCTCTCTTAGTTGATGAGCTTAAAGCAAAAGTTAATGGGGGTCAAATTTCCTTTAAAGTCGTTCCAGGGTTTCCGATTGAAGATGTAATAGAAAATTATGCAACAACTAATGAAATTGATTTGATCATAATGGGTACAAAAGGTGCTAGTGGATTACCAAAAGTATTATTTGGAAGCAACGCAGTTGCTGTAATAAACAGGAGTTCCATACCAGTCATTACGGTGCCTGAATCAGCATGTTTCAATAATCTGAAGCTTATTGTATACGCTTCCGAAATGGATTCAATGCGATCTGAAATACAAAAAATTATTCCCCTTGCCAAACTTTTTGAGGCTTCAATTAATATCCTTCATGTTCTGCCTCCAGAGTCTAAAATGAAGATCGATACAGTTAGTATTCAAAGCGACCTAATCGAAAAATACAAATATCAAAAAATTTCATTTCATATCGCTCATAACATCGATATCGTAAAGGGGATCAACGAATTTGTTGCTGATGTAAAAGCGGATGTTCTTGCTATGTACACGCATGAAATAGGATTTTTTGAGGGCCTTTTTAAAACAAGCATTAGCAGGGAAGAGGCTTTTCATAGCTTTGTCCCATTACTCACATTAAAAAGAGAGTGATAGAACCCTCTTGAAGCAAATATTTTCCACACTCCCACAATTGCAATCATGCGAGGCTGTGAAAAAATAGGGATCCAATTTGCTTTCGTCGAACTTTTTTGTCTTTTCACTTCGCTGCCCCCGCCTATAACGGATCTCAGCGTTGTAGGCGGGGGCAGCGAAGCGAAAATCCTAAAAAATCTCGAACGAAATCAAATGGATTCTAATTTTTTCACAGCCTCTGCCTCAGATAGGTTCACATGTGCGCGATAAGCCAATTAATTTGCTAAGTAGGGTAATATAAATTTCTCCGCGTCTTTCTAACTCTCCGTCCTCTGAGTTAATAAAATGGACTCATTCACGATTAGGCAATTTTGTGTATGAGGCTGTGTCATGTCGGAATCTTGAACGAACATCACAACAGCTCCAAAAATAGCCTTGCATGCGATTTTAAAAAAAACACAAAAAGGAGTTGCGTTAAATAGCCGAAGTTTTGTATGTTAGTGACTTCCTTCAAAAATTTACAGTTCGCTGTTGTTTAATGAAGAATAACAAATGCCGGTGAGCATTTGTAAGATGTTTTGACAGTATAAGAAAGACAATATGAGAGCAATAATAGAGCTTGTGTGTGTTTGATTAGTCAATCACACTGT
>JAGVJP010000078.1 GCA_020051075.1 Parachlamydiales bacterium | reverse complement strand
ACCGCGATCAAGCTGCATTAGATTGACTCCAAAGCTGTGCAAATAGGAGAGGCTTTTCTTTTGCCTTCCCAAAACAGCATAATGGACCGCTGTTCTTCCAAGGAAATCTGTCGCTTCCAGGTTAACCTTATGATCTTTCAAAAGAACGAGTGCCTCTTCCTCCCCTAAATAAGCGGCAAGCATCAAAGGAGTCAGCCCTCGAGGATTATTTCGTTCATCCAAAAGATGGGAAATCTGCCCATAATGTTCTTTCAGGACAAATTTTAGCAAATGGATATGATGAAAAGTAATGATCAAATGGATAAGGTTTCCAATGGTCTCAAATCTCAGATTGAGGTTAAGCGCTGGATTTTTTTGTTTTTCAGAGAGAAACAGATTAATGCAATCCCGGTCCCCTCGAATCGCTGCAATGGCAAGAGGTGTTAAATTAGGCAAGGTGAGATCACCAATCGACAAGCTAGCGTTGGCATTCAGATCGTGAATGGGAACTTGTGTCGATGCACTGAGATTTGCTCCATTGGCGATGAGCGCGCGAATGACGTCCAATTGTCCACGGGTGGCTGCAAAGTGCATAGGAGTTTGGCCGTGAAAATTTTGTGCATCTTGCGAGATATGTTCATACAACATCGAAATCAGCTTGAGGCGGTTTGTCTGCACAGCGTAGTGCATAGCGGTGTTCCCAATAGAATCACGCGCATGGATAGCAATGACGTTGTCAATCATCTCCTTTGCTAGGGCAATTTTGCCAACCCGAATCGCTTGCTGAAGCAGAGAGCGCCCCTGCACGTTTACGATATGATTTAACTCCTCTTGACACCGCTTCAGCAGAGTCCAATCATGGGCTACGCACTTCTCCCAAGCCATTTCAAAACAGGCTTGTTCAGTTGCAGGAACGGTCAGCCCAAAGAGCTCTCCAAGCCTCTGACAAGCACACATTTTATCATCGCTGAATGCAGCAATTAATGGTTGTTGCCCCATGAAGGGATGAGTGGAGGAACTTGAAGAAGATGATGATGTTGACATGATGACTAAATCCTTTTTAATACAATTCAAAATCATTCATCGAGAAAAAGAAGACTTCCGCACAGCATTGTTGCATAAATCACCATATTCTCGATGGCCTCGCGAAGCGTTTGGAGTGCGAAAGTCCTCTTTCGCTTTATTCTAGATCAATTATTGAAACATTAATGTATTTTGGATTTTTTTACCATTTCGCGCAGCGCTCCGTATTCCCTACTTTTCTTGCAAGCTTATCCACGGTCTTGTGCTATCGCCTAAAACAAACTATCATCTATCCATTAATTCTTATCAATGCTGTCCATCGATAAAGCGAAAGAGGACTTCCGCACTCCAAACGCTTCGCGTGAACAGCACTGTGCTTTGCACAAGTTTTGGGCCCTCATAAGTAACGTTGCCCAGAACTATTTCTCCACCATCCTTCGCATCCTGTCAATTTTTACAGGATGGGAAAGATGGTTGGGAAATGGCTTTAGACAGTGTTACTCAGGGATGCGGAAACCATCTTCCATTTTTAGATGAACTATTTTGACAAGCACCTCTAAACAAAAAAAGTCTTTGCGCACTTTTAAGCAATCACACAAGACCACTCACGAAATCGTTTGGCTTCATCTTCGAGATCTTTTACTCGTCGATCTCTCTCACCATATAAACGTTTAGCCATGTTCAACGCTTGTTGAAAATGTGTTTTGGCATCCTCATGTTTTGATCGACGAGCAAATGTTTTTCCTAAAAGCATCAAAAGATCGATTGTTTCAGGTCGATCCCCTCCAAATATTATTTTCTGACGTTGCAATGCTTCTGTTAGCTGGGTTTCAGCAGCCTCATAATGCTCATCAACTTGTGCAGAATCAAAACTCATTGATCCCAACTTGGTTAGACAAGTGACAATTTCTTGCGTATTTTGATTGATATTATGAATCGCCCTCCACATCGTCAAGGCCTCTGTTAACCTCAGTTGAGCATCTTGAAATTCTCTTAAAGAGAAGTGAGCTAATCCCAAATTCAGTGCACAAGTCGCAATTTCTGGCCGGTTTAATCCAGGAGATAATCTCCGCAACATCGCTAAAGCACTTTGCAAAGGAATTTTAGCTTCCTCATTCTGATTAAGGGTATGCAAAATTGAACCAAGGTGATTAAGAGCTTTCGCTGATTCCACAGCATCTCTTCCATGGTTTACTTCCCCCCATTGAACTGATGCTCGTCTAAAGTACTCTACAGAATCTTGTGGATTATTTAATGATAATTCCACAGTTCCTAGCTCTGATAGTATGCTTGCCGATTCACTTCTAGCCTGTTCTCCAAAAACTGTGGTATAACTACGTAAGGAAGCTTCCAGAAGTTGTTTTGCCTCGGCATGACTTTTCCGATAGAGGTTCCATCGACCCAATTGAGCTCTGATGCTCGCTTCATGAAGGTTGCGAGGATTTGATTCCACAACTTTAAGAATCGCATCGGCATGAAGGACCCACTTTCCATATCCTTGGAGATTGTCTGCTGGATTGGTGTTGAGGACTTTTCCTTGTGAGGCTATTAAAGCAAGCGTATTTGCAATCACAGCATTTCTTTCAACCCCAGCCACTCTCATCGTTTCTTCTTGAATTGAACCCGTCAAGGAGAAGGATTTTGTGCTTTCATCGTATCTTAGAAGCCCTAGATCTGTGAGTATCCGTTGAATACGTCCTTTCTTTAGCGTTCTTTCAACGTCATTGCTTTCAGGACTTTCTATCGTCAACCAACTCTCTAACCAATCGGAAGGGATGCCGTCTGATTGTAAATTTGAACAAACCTTCAACCAACCAAGTGCTTCCGGCTCTCTTTCGATTAGGCGATTCACTAACACTTGAAATGGGGTGATCTGTTCCTGTTCCAAGCGTTCGATGTAAGCTGGAATCACCATTTTAGAGTCATTTTGCAAATAGCGAAGAGCTTGGTTGAGATGCATCGGGTTGTTGTTGAGCAACTCAGCCAATCTTCTGATATTCTCAGGATTCTCTTCTCCTGTCTTAGCTAAAAGTTGAGTGACCTCATCAGGTGTGAAATTGCGAACCGGTTGTCTAAATTCCCCCTCAAAGGAATACTCTTCCACAGTTGTAATAAGAATTGAGCCATGGCCATCTCGAGGGATGTTGATTCCCGGTTCTGCCCCGTCAAAAACAAGGAGATAGGGATTCGGGTGCTCATTTTTCAGATAGCTATGTACAGCATTCTCTACCTCTACAGATGTGGTGTTATGCCCGATATCAACACCAATCTTTTCTGCCAATCTGCGGTAAGATTGATCACGGCTATGTTCATTCGCAGCGTAGATCCAACCGATTGTAGAAAAGTGGGTCGAGTGATCATTTGCAAAAGCGATGGCGATTTCGGTTTTTCCTACCCCTTTTGCCCCCCAAAGAACAGCGACAGAAGATGTTGCACTGGGACTACTACTACTGCTGCTACTACTGCTGCTGCTAATGACCGGAAGAGAAGAGCTTGACGATGTTACACGAACTAGCGTCGTTCGCAATTGTTTCAGCAGAATCTCCCGCCCAACAAAATCTGGATGTTTCTGTCTGAGTTGAACTGTACCGGTCCCAGGGATATTAACAACCGCCTTCAATATATGCATTCCATGGCGTAATCCCAATTCTTCTTGAGCACTCAAAAAATTACGTGTTGCTCGTTTACCAGACTCAATCAAAGCATTTTGCCTTTCTTCCGATAAGTTAAAATCTAAGGTTCCAACACCTGTATTGTCAATATCGACAATTCTCTTTTCGTTATAAGGAACGAGATTTCTTCTCAGATCTTCGGCATGGAAATAGGCCTTCATGATTCCACCTAAAAGATCTTTAATCGTTTTGATTTCGGGAATACCGACATTAGGTTCCTCTGCTGGTGAGAAGAGGTTGAATCCAAGCGTCCGTCTATTCACAATAGGAGCTTCTCCTGCATCAATACTAAGAGGAGTATTGGTTTGAAATTTCCTCTTGTCAAATGCTTCTAGAGGGAAATTATAGAGCATTCCTCCATCGACAAATCTTCCTAAACTTGGAGCGGGGTCCACACGTCCATCGACTGATTTCACGTGCAGGATATGCGGTTCGAAAACAATAGGAATCGACATCGAGGCACGAATGGCATGAGCAATGATCACATTATCATAGCGAGGATCTTCCGAACTTAAGCAAACAATTTCCTCCTTTCCTGCGATGTTTGTAGTAAAAACATGAATATGTCTGAAAGGCAAGTTTTGTTTATCAATCATAGCTCTTAATTCACCAAAGGTGCAATTATCTTTCTCTATGCCGTGTTTCCTAAGCCCTTCTTTAATGCGATCTTCCATCCAATGGAGAAAAATATCCCCTTTGCACAGGCCGGTTGTGTGCCACAATGCTCGAAGGGGATCTTTAACCCAGTTAACAGGATTAAGCAACCGAAAAAGATGGCTTTTTATTTTCTGGCCAAGATTCTCTAACGTGAATGGATGATCCAAGAATGAAATCAGAGAAGTTTCTTTCAAGATTTTTTTCGTCCCCTTGCCATCATAGCCAAAACCAATGAGCGTAGCTGTGATTGCACCTGCTGAAGTGCCGCTCACCCGTTTGACTTCACCCATTTTTCCCCGTCTTTCAAGCTCTTCGATCACACCGACGTAAGCAATCCCTTTCGGACCGCCCCCTTTAAATGCAAGATTTTCTAATGGAGTGATATCAAACGAGGGAGTAGCATCTTTGAGTTTGTCTCCTAATCGCTCTAAACCTTCTAATACAGCCTGTGTAGATTGGCTCGCAGAATCTTGAGAATTTCTAACATAATCAATTGGTCTATTATTCTCCGCATCTCCAGATGTTAGCCCATCGCAGCCCATGCGTGCAAGGAGGGTCAGCGTTCCCCTTGCTCTGCTGATGGCAGCAAAATGATAGGCTGATTTTCTGTCGGGCGCTGTAGCATTGATATTGACATTTCGATTTTTTAACACTAATAACGCATCCTGGTTTCCTCGTGAAGCTGCAAAAAGAAATGGATTCATCCCTTCAAGATTGGGCTCCTCAAGAAGTTTGCTCAACTGATCATAATGGTCCCTCAATAGGCGATCGAGAATCTCAACGTGCTCAAAAGCGATGAGGAGATGCAGAAGAGAGCCATGGCTGCCGAAGGATAAATTTAACTTAAGGGCAGGATTTTTCTTATTTTCTGTTAACAGCAAATCGATCGTCTCATAATGTCCCTTAATCGTCGCTATCGCAAGCGGTGTAAAGCTAAAGATTTGTCCTCCTATATTATATTTTGCAACGCCATGGAGGTTTGCTCCTCCGAGAATCAATGATTGGATGATTTGATTATGTCCTCTTTCTGCAGCTCGATGCATGGGGGTGACACCATCATAGTTTCTAACATCGCGGCTGTTGTGAAAAGAAATTGGGTCAAGGAGACGGAGGTCATTGAACTGTCCTGCAATGTAGTGGACCGGTTTATTCCCCTCAGGATCGACCGTATGAACAGCAATTTCTTTTCCAATCATTGCTTCAGCTAGATCAACATCGCCTCTAAGAATTGCCTCTTGCAGAAGAGAGCGTCCCTGCTTATTTATCAAGAGGCTGATTGAATCGCGCTGACTCTCAACTTTTACCCAATTTCTGTCGGAACAAGCTTGATAAACTGCTTTAAAACACTTATTCTCGCTTGGTTTCTTTTCTGCCGACTTTGTCTTCAACTGGAATAATTCTGTAATGTTCTCTAGCGCTCGTTGCTTCTTCTCAATGTCTTCTTGAGAAGGAGATCGGTTGCTTGATGCATGGGCAATTGAGGCACCGGAAAAACTGCTCGTCGTATAAGAAGATGATGAACTGGAAGATGATGAACTTGATGTATAAGAAGATGATGAACTGGAAGATGATGAACTTGATGTGTAAGGAGATGATGAACTGGAAGAAGAACCATATGGACTACTTAGACCTGGGCTAGACATATTGACTCCTTAAAATTAAAGGATATAGGGATTTTGATACGGTGTAGAACTCCTTCTGAAGGAACTCATGACTTTTTGGCGCGATCATAGGTAATGTCAATATTTATTTCAATCTTCGAAATTTCAACAATTTAATATACTGAAAATGAGTATTATGAATCATTAAATTAAATACTTTATAGATGTGAACTTGAATTGAACGAAAGCAGCTAAGATGATACACTGGCTCTAATCTTTTTACAGGAGCGGCTTTATGGGAGAAAGAATTGTCGGAATTGACTTAGGGACAACAAATAGCCTCATATCAGTATGGGAAGGAGATCGCCCCAAACTCATACCCAACGCTCAAGGGAAATTCCTCACTCCCTCGATCGTGAGCCTCGATTCTTCCGGCCATGTCGTCGTCGGCTATCCTGCGATCGAACAGCTAGAGACGCATAATCAGCTCTCTTTAGCCAGTTTTAAGCGCTACATGGGAACAAATAAACAACTGCGCTTAGGAGAGCATACCTTTCGTCCAGAAGAATTGAGCGCCTTGGTTTTAAAAAACCTCATCCGCGATGCTGAAGCCTACCTGAAGACCACAATCACTGAAGCTGTAATCACTGTCCCTGCCTACTTCAACGATAAACAGCGAAAAGCCACGCAGCTCGCCGGCGAGTTAGCAGGAATCAAAGTCGAACGGCTCTTGAATGAACCGACAGCAGCCGCTCTTGCGTATGGGTTGCATAATCGGGATGCAGAAACGAAGTTCTTAATCTTCGATTTAGGAGGAGGAACTTTCGATGTTTCTATCGTCGAGGTATTCTGCGGCGTGATTGAAGTGCGTTCCAGCGCCGGCGACAACCGGCTAGGTGGCGAAGACTTCACCGATGCCTTAGAGACCTACATCAAAATTGAATTATCGAAGCGTTACAATATAGACAGTTCCGCATTACAACCCGAAACGCAGACGCGCTGGCGCCATCAGATTCAGATGCTCCTGCACGAATTAAGCGATAAAGAAGAAGGGTTTTTCAAGGTAATTTATCAAAATCAACAGATTGAGATCCCCGTATCGCGCCACCAATTTAACGCCCTTGTGATCCCTCTGATCCAACGGATTCGAACGCCTCTAGAAAAGGCATTGCGCGATGCACGAATACGACCTGAGGATCTCGATCTGGTCATTTTAGTGGGAGGGGCCACACGGATGCCACTGGTTGGACTAGAGGTTGCGAAAATGTTTGGGAAATTTCCCCAGTCGATCTTACATCCAGATGAAGCGGTGGCTTTAGGCGCCGGCGTACAGGCGGCTCTCAAAGAGAGGCGCCAAGAATTAAGAGATGTCGTGATCACAGACGTCTGTCCCTATTCATTGGGGACAGATGTTCTTGCAGGAAATTACAAAAACTACACCGAAAGAAGCGGCAGAGACGTTAGGTTCCTTCCTATCATCGAAAGAAACACGACCATACCTACAAGTCGTGTGGTGAGGCTCCATACAGCTGCGGACAATCAAACAGCAATGAAGATCCCAGTGTATCAGGGAGAGAGCTACAACGTGGAAGAAAACGTCAAGATCGGCGAATTCAGCTTCCCTATCCCCCCTCGACCAGCTGGAGAAGAAAAATTCGATCTCCGTTACACCTATGACATCAATGGGGTCCTTGAAGTGGAAGCGACGGTATTGAGCACTGGAAAGCAGAGAAAGTTGACGATCAGCAATCAAGATCATCAGCTGACAGAAGCTGAGATTGCGGCCAGCATAGATAAATTGGAGCTTTTGAAGATTCATCCACGCGATCAATTAGAAAATCGGCAAGTCATGTCGGAATTAGAAAACCTCTTCAACTTCTTTATAGGAGAAGAACGTCAAGAAGTTGCTTACATCATTACCAGCTTTCTTAAGGCCCTCAACACCCAAGAACCCGCTCTCATTAAAGAAGCAAGGCAAGAGGCTATCGATTTTATTGAAGCCTACCAAAGTGTATTTGAATGATTATAAGCCTATGAAAAACATCTGGACAATCCTGCAAATTCAACAGACGCATGATACCAAGGCCATTCGTCAAGCCTATGCAAAACAACTGAAAGAAACGAATCCTGAAATTGATCCGGAAGGCTTTAAAGAACTTAGGGCAGCCTATGAAGAAGCGTTGAGTCATGCAGGAAACGCCAGCCACACCAGAACGCCTTCTCCAGCACCGACAGCAATCCGGAATTCTAACCAAATCCTCCCAAGTCAACCCAAAGCGGTCGAGATGATTAAACCAGAAGCTTCTCAGCCTCGGATCATCAGCGGCATCCCCAAAGCGCGTGAAGTGACAGAAAAGCATACACCTCTCCCTCAAGTCATCAGCGGCATCCCCAAAACTTCTAAAATCGTGGATTCTTCGTCCACCCACATTGAAGAGACAACTCAGATTTCTCAGATGATGCAGAAGTTGTTTGCCTCTGAAAATGAATGGACGATGGTGAATCTTTTACTGCGTTGGAATCATGAAGGTGTCTTCCACCATTTTGGCGTTTCTGCACAGTTTCAAGAAGGGGTGTTAGATTATTTTTCTTTACAGAGCTGCTGCTTCAAAAAGCTGTTTTTAACAGCATATGAACTATTTTCTTGGGATCAACTTCTGTTAAAGGTCAACAATTCTCTGACCAAGAAATTGACCCGAATTATTGAGGAGAATGATCTACGCCATCTCTTATTCCTTTTCAGAAAATTGCAAGGATTTCCTCTCCTTCTGGCTGCTGCGTTAAATGACTTTGAATCTGCCCCAGAAATCCTGAGCAGGAATCAAAACATCCTTCTCGATAAAGATGTGGATGGGAATACCGCTCTTCATATCGCTTGCACAGTTCATGCCATAGAATTTGCCGCTTTTCTTCTCGCCAATCAGATTGATGTAAATGCCCGAAATTTTGCAGACAAATCCTCTTTATTCATTGCAGTGGAACAAAAGAACCTGGAACTCGTCAAGAAGCTTTGTGAAGCTGGAGCAGACGTCAATATTTGCGACCACCATCATAATACACCTCTTCACTATGCTGTCAGTAGTAGACACGTGGAAATTGTGAAATATTTAGCTTCACTTCCAAAAATCAAGTTAGACCCTGATGCCCTTTATTTTGCTGTCAGAACTAATCACCTCAACATAGCTAAAGTCATGATCGATTTTGGATTGGATGTGACGGTTGAATCACTACGCATCCGAGAATCCCCATTGGTCTGTGCAGCGCGCAACGACTTTCTGCAAATGCTGGTCTACCTTCTGAATGCAGGCGCTGATCCTAATCAACGGGACCGTAATCACGACTTACCGCTGATCATCGCTGCTGAAAGAGGTTTTACTCAAGCCGTAACCCTTTTACTGCAAAAAGGAGCCGAACAGAATCATATTATTCTTGCAGCACATCAAGCGCTTAAATCCAACTATTTTCACATCGTTCAACTGCTGGTGGGCACTAACGACCTCTCCACAGTAGATAAAATCCGCACTTTTGCAAGCATCTATGGACAAGCTCACGCGTATGGGTTCACGTCATGGATGGATGATTTCCTTCTTCGTCCTGAGATGATCACTTATACCCCTTTAGACCTCGACACCCTGCCTCCCCTATTCCAAGCTCTCTATCGCAACGACGCACCCCTATTAATAGAGCTCTTGTCCCAAGGCGCTGACCCCAATCAAACCCTTCCAAATGGACTTGCCATCTTCCATGTTGCGATTCAGCTTCATCGGCATGAACAATTCGACATCTTGCTTCAACATGCTGTGGACGTTGATCAGAGAGCCGCTCCCTATTATTTCAGTCCCCTATTCGTCGCAGTCAAAGTTCAGAACCAATATGCCTACCGAAAGTTGATCGAACTCGGCGCTCAAGATCTTCCCACAGCAACTCGCCATACAGCCCTCTTCGCTGCCGTTTATAACAACGATTTGTCAATCATGCAAGAGCTGATTGCGCGAGGATCTGACCTCTACCAATACGCTGCAGATGGATATCGAACACTTGTCTTTGCCGCAGCGCGCATGAAGCATGCTGAGGCATTGCAACTTCTGCTTTCCCACGGTCTGGATCCCGATATGATCGCTGGCGACCCTACAACCCCAAGATGCTGCTTTTCTAAACCTGGCGATGAGATCCCAGATACCCCTCTGACGGCAGCTGTGAAGAGCCGGGATCTCATAGGGATGCAGCTCCTCCTAGACGCAGGGGCAGATTCTAACCGCAAGTCAAATGGGAACCCTCCTCTACACTTGACATTGGCAAATGGATATTTTCCAGTCAGTGAAACTGTCAACTATTATGCAGTCATCGATGAGTCCCATGCCATGATCGACCTCCTGATCAAATATGGTGCAGACATTAATCTTAAATCTGATGAGGGGCACACTTTCTTGATCAAAGCCATTCAGTCCGGACCAGCAGAGACAGCGATCCATTTGATTGAATCGGGGGCAGATGTTTTCCTCTCAGACAGCAAAGGGAAGCTTCCCATCGACTATGCGAGAGAAAAAAACTCAAGCCTGCTAGTGAGTTTCTTGAAACAGGAGAAAAATAGCTAAAAATGATGTTTGAAGACTGAAGGAGGTAATTGCAAAAGTGGGGACAGAACCAGTTCCGTGAGCTATCGCCCAAAACATCTCTTAACAGCTCACAGGGACTTGGCAAAATGGTTCGTTGCAAAAGCGGAAGAGGACTTCCGCACTCCAAACGCTTCGCGAAGCCACCTTTGTGTTACGCGCAGCGTTTATTCCGCTTTTCGATGGCCAATTTTGGAAACAACCTGTGAGTGGATAACAGTCTCTTGTTGGCGATAGCTTAGGTCGAGCAGGTACAGGTCCAACTTTTGCAATTACCTCTAAGGAACATTACGACGCATATTATTGAGGGGTGGCTGGAAGCGGATGTTTAGCTATCCAATCTGTCAACAAATTCACGATGGCGAGGTGTTGATATTGATTCGCATAGTCCAACGGTGTCTGTCCTTCTGTCGTTTCAGATTGGCGCGGATCAGCGCCTTTCTCCAATAAAAGTTGGACAATAGCTAGATGCCCATAGGCAGAAGCATATGTAAGAGCTCCATACAAATCAGCTTTGTATTCTAACAACACTTTTACCACATCTATTCTGCCCTCCATGCAAGCACTGTAGAGAGGTTTGATCCCTTCAACTATTCTATTAATATCAACGCCAAGGTCTAACAACCGCCTCACTTTATCCAACTGACCACTATAACACATTTCATGCAGCGCTGTTTCAATGGAGAGGTTATTTGTGTCACAGAATGCTTTAAGTTCTTTTTGTTGGATTTTTTTTAGCAAATCGTCGTTTAAAGGAATGTCTCGGTACACCGCATGGTAGTCTTGGTATTCTTTGAGAGTTCCCTCGCGAGAATCCTCACATCGTCCCTTTTTGATGGCTTGCGCTAGCTCAAGACCAGCTTCATGGCCTAACAGCTATTATAATTACTTATTATTTAGATTATAAAAACATAATCAATCTAATATTTAACAATTAATTAATATTAGTATTAATATTTAATTAAATTTTAGTATAAAATACTAAAAATCAGATAATGTATAACCAGCAATTCCCGCTGAGCATTTTTTAGAGGAGAATTAAAATTTGATTTCGTAAACTTTGGGCAACTTTTTAAGCTCAAAGGTCGATTATGTCTCTATT
>JAGVJP010000096.1 GCA_020051075.1 Parachlamydiales bacterium | reverse complement strand
CTCATGCATTTTTTATTTACACGAATTCCTTGTAGCTTCTCACAATTAATCTGAAGATAATTATGCAACAACGCCCTTCCGCACTCCAAACGCTTCGCGCTGAAAAAATGGGTAATGGTAAAGCGGTCAGGCCTGGGAACAGATTCCCTCCTCCAGTGAGCCCTGAAAGGACGGCACAACACTTTCTAAGCATGGTCATATTAACGATGTGGCGTCCTTAATTACTGAAAGAAAATGCTTCGGGGTTTTCACCCAATCGACTAATGAAATTTCTTATCGATCGATCAACCCCATATGCTGTTGATTATATCGGCAACCGCTGACTATACCATAAGGAAGAGAGTCATCTAATGTTTTCATCTCTTTCTCTGATAGGGTTAACGTTGTTGCGTTAACGTTCTCTTCCAGATACGTTCTCCGCTTTGTGCCGGGTATGGGTACGATACTTTTTCCTTTATGAAGCAGCCAGGCAAGGGCAATTTGTGCTGGAGTGGCATTTTTATTTTTGGCAATCTCTTGAATGACGGAAGCCACACGCATATTGGAATCAAAATTTTCTCCTTGGAAGCGTGGGTCGCCACGACGAAAATCACCTTCTGGATAGTCCTCGGCTCGTTTGACTGTGCCGGTTAAAAACCCTCTTCCAAGAGGACAGAAAGGCACCAGGCCAATGTTAAGTTCTTGAAGTAAAGGGATAATGCGATCTTCTAGATTTCGTTCCCAAAGGGAATATTCACTTTGTAAGACAGAAATAGGATGCACTCGATGCGCTCGCCGTATAGTCTCTTCCCCAGCCTCAGAAAGCCCTAAAAAACGTACTTTCCCTTCTTTTATCAGTTGACTCATCGCTTCAACCACATCTTCAATTGGAACGGCCGGATCAACACGATGCTGATAAAGGAGATCGATATAATCGATGCCAAGTCTTTGCAGGGATTCGTCCACCACTTGTCTGATATGCTCAGGATGACTATTAACGCCCTGTATTTTACCGTCGACAAGGTTAAAACCAAACTTTGTTGCTACGATGACCTTTTCACGTTTCCCCTTTAATGCACCTCCAAGAAGTCGCTCATTGGTATAGGGACCGTAAACTTCGGCGGTATCAAAAAATGTAATGCCAAGTTCAATGGCACGATGAATTGTTGCGATGGATTCGGTGTCATTTGGCGCACCATAAGATTGACTCATGCCCATGCATCCTAGTCCAAGTTCGGATACTTCAAGTCCTTGATTTCCTAATTTTCGTTTTTTTAACATCGTGCTTCTTTTAATTTTCGAAAGTTTGTGTTTCTAATTTTTACAAAGTATCTAGCCAGTCAAAGATAAGTTCTTGTGTATTCATTTGTGCGAGGGGCTGGCAATGCCCCCCGGTGCATTGATCTTTTGTAAAAAGATGATATTTTTTTGGACCTTGCAGCTCTCTATACAGTTTGTGAGCCTCTCCTTTTGTTATCGATTCTTCTTCATTATCGATCACAAGAGTGGGACAAGAGATTTGTTTGACCACTTCAGTTAAGTTAAACTGCTTGCACCGCTCTAGCATTTCTGGAAATGATTTTGTCCCAAAACGGGCATAGCGGCTGTTGATTTTAAATTTTATGTCCCGATTGAGACAAAATAATATCGGCCGGAATTTTGAATCTAATTGCTTTAGAGGGTTCATGGGGTTCAATATGCCAGGATTTAGGATGCATGCTTTAATCCTCTTTTCGAATGCCGCCGCACGTGCTGCAAGATAACCTCCAAAGCTATCGCCCCTTAAAATGACATTTTGGGTGATTTCAGGAGCAATTTTTTCTGCATGATCGATGACGGCTTTAATCACCAAATCCCAGTCATATCGAAAAGGGATTTTCTGCATGCGAAGAACGCTTCCTTGTCCTGGCCCCTCAAAGATGAGAGAATGATAACCTCGTTTCTGAGCGGGAAGCGTGGAAGAAAAATAGAGTTCTTCAAGAGTGCTGTCTCCACCTCCTGTATCCAAGACAAGCTTTGCATTAGGGTGATCTGACAAGAAGAGCAGCCCTGGTAGAAAACCCCCTTCAAATGGAATTTTTAAAGGCAGATGCTTAATCTTCAGTTGTTTCAAGGCTAGGGCAAAAGTTTTTTTACTCAATTCAAGGCAAGCGCATATTCGCGGATCTTCAGGAGTTTCTTCCAAAAAAAAGTAGGCAGTTCGGTAGTAGTTGCTTGATCGAAGTAATTTGTCTCCCGCGCTCACAAGGCTTTCTTGTTGTATCGCTTTTTCAGCTTCTTGAAATAGTCTATCAGCCAAAGAGCGCCAAGTATCATGCCAGCCAGAGTAATCACCACTCTTGATCTTTGTGATCACCTCCAAACATTCGCTAAGCTCTGCTCCCCCCTGGACAGAATAGCCAAGAGTGCGTTTGAACTGAGCGTCAAAGGAACGATTTTTATGGAAATTCATAATCATTATCATTTTATTATCATTTCTTTTATCGTAGAATTTTGTGGATTTTTCTTAAATTTATTTCGTCATGATCATGCTCTCTTAGCCCATTTTTTTCAGCGCGAAGCGTTTGGAGTGCGAAAGTCCTCTTTCGCTTTATTCTAGATCAATTTTTGGGACATTCGTGTCTTTTGAATTTCTCTACCGTTTCGCGCAGCACTCGGTATCTCCTTCTTTTCCTCAAGCTTACCCACATCTCGTGCTATCGCCTAAAACTAACTATAGTTTATCCACAAGCTCTTATCAATGCTGTTCGTCGATAAAGCGGAAGAGGGCT
>JAGVJP010000057.1 GCA_020051075.1 Parachlamydiales bacterium | reverse complement strand
GCACTCCAAACGCTTCCCGTATCCAACGAATCGTCTTGAATACGCGAAGCGTTTGGAGTGCGGAAGCCCTCTTCCGCTTTTCGATGATCAATTTTGGGAAAAACCTGTGAGTAGATTAAGATCTGTCCCAAATCTCAGAAAAATCTTTCACTCCAGGAAATAACTCCTCGCCTTTTTTATACAAAAGTTATAGAAAAAAACCAGTATTCAATGTCAATCCTTCTTATCCTATCTATCCTACCGCGAAGCGATCCTATCTATCCTGTTTTTCTATGCTGGGAAGTTACAATTTTGACTATCCTGCCTATTCTGTTTCTCGCTTCGTCCCCCGAAGAATAACCGCCCCAAAGCCTTTAATCCATTCAGGATGAGGTGATAAATCGCAAGAGCGAGAAGAATGCCCACCCCTGCATAAATCAACCCCTCAGCTGTTAAATTGATTCCTGGCTGGAAGTTCTCAAGGGTAGAATGAAAAATGGAGCCTTGCAATCCTTTAAAAAAGACAAAAGGCTTTTCCCATAAGGTGCTTTGCGTCAGCTGATCAAGCAGATCTTTAAGCGATTGCCAACGAGTGGCAATACCGCTCATAAATTCTCCTTGCAAAGCGAAATCGGGGTCGTCATTTGTGCGAAACTTCTGAATGTACTCAGCTAAGGTTTTATTCGACAGAGTAGCATTCTGCTGGAGGGAGTTCAACAACCCAGTGAGCTCTTCGACATGTCCACCCAACCGCTGCATATATTGCTGCATAAAGATGGGCAGCTGGCTCATCACAAAGGCCCCCGCCACGGCAACAATCCCCTCTAGAATTGACTTCATCATCTGAATAATTCTCATCATCGTCCTTTAGTGATCATTCGCGTAATAAGGTTCTACGTGCACCGTCACATCGCGGACCGCGGGCCAAGCTTTCTGTATTTCGACCCGCACACGCTGACTGATTTGATGTGCTTTATCAACAGATAACCGGGGATTCACTTCGATGTCAATATCAACATGCGCATCGGGTCCATACTGCTGGATGTTGATTTTCTCTGTCCCCTCAACGCCCTGCACTCCCCTCGCTGCATTCCTCACACGATTAAAATACTCGTTGGAAGGAATCCTGTCCATCAGTTGATGAAAATTATCGCGCGAGGCGAATAACCCGATGATGATCATAAACAGCGAAATGGCAATCGCCCCAATGTGATCGACGAGATGGCTCCATTCAGGAATAAAAGCAGCGGTTAAAAGCGCCAACGTTGCGAGGAGACTCGTCAGACTGTCGATCCGATAATGAATCGCTTCGGCGGCGAGAGCTGGACTTTCTTCTCTTTTGGCAATTTTCATCATCCTCCGATAGGCAAACTCTAAAACAATCATCGCAACGGCAGCAAAAAGCCAGCCTGTTGGAGCGATTTTCACATCGTTTGGATGTTGAATCGTTCCCAAAATTTGCTGCGAGAACATTACACCGCCGAGAATGATAAAGAAAAGTCCTAACAGGAGCCCCCCAAGAGGCTCGTAACGGCCATGTCCAAACGGATGATTCTGATCAGGCGGTCTTTGAGCAAGTTTGATACAGATGATGAGAAGAATGCTCGACACAACATCCATCAGACTGGCAACAGCATCCAAAAAAAGGGTAGAGCTGTTGATCAACAAGAAGCCAACCATTTCAAACAGGATGACGAAAGCCCTGAATTTGATCCCAAAGAATGCCGCCTGAACAACCTGTCTATTCCGTTCTATGCGTGAATAAATAACTTTTTCTGGAAGAGCGAGCGGTTTAGGAAATTTAGACATAGGAAAACATATTGGGTATAGGAATGTTAATGATAGGTCCTATGCAGTGGGAGAAGGCTTCAAAGAACCGAAAATCTCATCGGTTTCAGCTGTAGGAACTTTTTTGCCAACGACGACAACGACATCCCCACTCTGAAATATTGTGTCAGGGGACGGATTCGGCACGATGCTGCCTCCCCTGTTGATGAGGAGAACGTTCATGCCATAAGTAGTTCGTAAGCAAGACTCTGACAACTTCTTCCCGACAAGAAAAGAGGACTCTTGAAGTCGAAACGACGAGATTTCAACATTTGCAAGATTCAATTTAATATCAGCCAGTTTTGTGGAGACGGGATTTTTATTTCTAAAGAGCTCATACCCATCTGAGCGGATGTCATGGATAAATGCATTGATTTCAGCTTCTGGAATATGATACTGATTTAAAACCCGGGAAAATATCTCAACAGAAGAACCGAATTCATCTGGAATCACTTCATCAGCCCCCAATTTTAACATGAGTGGCATTTCGACGACATATCGGGTCCTGACGATGATGTATAAAAGCGGATTGGCCTCTCGAGCGACCTTCACGATGCACCTGGCGGCTACCGGATCATTAATCATAATAGCCACAGCTCTAGCCTGGAGGATGTTTAAATGCTCTAAGATCGAAAGATGGGTCGCATCGCCATATTGTATCGGCTCGCCCTTTTTCTTCTCCTGGCGTACAGTATCAGGGTTCATCTCCAATACCAAATAGGGAATCCCTGCTAGCTTAGACACGCGGGCGAGATTTTGACCGCTTATCCCAAAACCAATGATGATGATATGATTTTCTAACTGTCTGACCTCTTCTTGCGCAGGAGGATAAAACCCTTGCAAGAGGATATTAGGCAAGGGCAATTTCGCAAACCAGGCAGCGAAACGAGGGGCAAGGCTGATCAGGATTGGGCTGATGATCATGCTCAACAAAGCAACAGAAAGGAATAACTGATAGCTATAGTCTGTCGTCAGCTCGTTGGCACTCCCCGCTTTTGCAAGGACAAAAGAAAACTCCCCTATCTGACACAGGGTGAACCCAACCAATAGCGCCACCCGAATGGGAAAGCCAAGGACAATAGCAGCTAAGGAGGCAGAAACTAATTTCACACTGAGAGCAAGGGTGGTGAATAGAAGGATTTGAGGCGCATTGCCTAAAGCAAATTCAAGGTCTAACAACATCCCTACTGAAATGAAGAAAAAGCTGATAAAGAGCGCCTGAAAAGGGAAAACATTGCTGATTGCTTCGTTGCTGAACTCTGATTCGGAGATGATCACCCCTGCTAAAAAAGCTCCTATCGTCAACGAAAGGCCAATGCTTGATGTCAGTCCAGCAACAGCAAAGCAAAGGGTCAATACACAAAGAAGAAAAAGCTCTTTGTTTCTCGTTCTGGCAACGAGTAACAACAGGCGAGGAACGATCTTTTGCGCACTTAAAAACACGATTGCAACGATAGCCAGCTCTTTGACGAGGTTAAGGATGATCGAGAATTCATTCCCGCCACCACTGTTTTTACCCAATAGCGGAGTAAGCAAAATCATCGGGATCGCAATCATATCTTGGAAAATTAATATCGAGATAGACAACCTCCCATGAGGCGTCAACGAGGTGCCATTGCTTTCTAAGATTCGGAAGATAATCGCAGTGCTGCTCATGGACACGAGGCAGCCAATGAAAAACGACTCGCACCAAGGTTTATCCCATAAGCTTGCAATCGCAGCAGCCAAAACGACGGTCACGCCAACCTGGATAGACCCCCCGATCAGAAAAAGGCGCCTAATCTGAACCAATTTCTTTAACGAAAACTCCATTCCAATGCCAAACATCAAAAGGACGATGCCAAGCTCTGCAAGGTGCTCAACATCTTCCGTCTGTGAAATCAACCCCAAAGCATGAGGCCCCGCCAGCATCCCTGTTAAGATAAATCCCACAACTGGTGGGATATGGAGTCGATGTCCAAGGAGAATGATAAGAATGGAAACGGCTAAAATGATCAGCAAATCATTAATCAATGTGATTTCCATAGACCTCCTTGAATGCGATTTACGCTTAAGGGACTAGCTACCGTTTAAGTTGCGAGATAATCAAGTCGATACCAACGTCGTTTTCAGTCGTCGACGGGATGATGACATCGGCATGCCACTTACTTGGCTCGACAAATCTGTCATGCATCGGCTTAACTGTTGACATGTATTGCTCCTTGATTCCGTTAAAATCACGTCCACGCTCTAAAATGTCTCGCTCAATTCTCCTTAGAAGTCTGATATCGTCAGCGTTATCGACATAAATTTTGATATCAAGAAGTTCTCGTATCTCAGGAACTGTCAAGATCAAAATGCCATCAACAATCAGGATCCTTCGAGGTTCCACTTCTTCAGTCATTGCCTCGCGAGTGTGAGTCTTGAAATTGTAAATCGGTTTCTGAATTTTACGTCCATTTCTTAGGTTGATTAAGTCCTGCCTTAATAAATTAAAGTCGATGGCAGCTGGATGGTCGAAGTTGACGACATCTCGCTCTTCTGGCGTAAGGTGAAAAAGATCTTTGTAATAGGAATCCTGTTGGATGAGAGCGACCTCTTCACCAAGAACCCGTTCAATTTTGCGAGCCAACGTCGTTTTACCAGATCCAGTCCCTCCTGAAATTCCGACAATCACAGTCTCGGAACCGTAAAGAGATGTTAACGTTAAACAGATGGTCAATAGCACAGCTCTAAGCATTTTATTCCTCTCTGATGGAAATTTATTGGATTGAAGGCGATTACAATTTACACAAAAATAGAGATTTTTAGCTAAAGGATTTTTATGGCAAAACTCTAAATGGACAATGGACTGATATGGACTATATGGACAGGTATGGACTATATGGACGAAAATTAGATTGATTAAGCACACAACATGTCCATATTAGTCCATATAGTCCATATCAGTCCATTTAGAGTCTATTATTGCTTCTATTGTCCTCAAATACCCCCGCTATTTTTCAGATTTTGATTGAAATAATTTTTAATAGGTTATATAATAAGTGTATAATTTTTTATTAATCGTGAGGTTCACATGTCTAGCAAATTTTTAATCGCCCTTATTACAATTTGTCTTCCATTTGTATCACCATTTGTCGGGGCCACTGAATCCACTGAATCCACTGAATCCACTGAATCCAATAAATCAAAAGAAATTCGTGCTGAGACGATGTATTATACCTCAGAAACGCTATACCATGACGACAGCCTTCCCACAGCACTCTTAGTCATGATCGACGGACCAGACTGGGAAATTGTCTCTCCTCCCATGGTTAGGAGGACGCCTGATTCAAAAGAACCCCTATTTGCCTTTCGCTTAGAAGATTGGGAAAACCCAACGCCCTTTGCTATCGATCACATTCAATGGTTACTAGACCAAGATCTAGGCGATGATGATGAAGACTCTGTCTTCAACTTCTTAAAGGCCCATGAAGACATCGTTACACAGTTTCCCTACGTCATTGTGAATAGAGCAACAGGGAAATATACCTTTGCACGTCCCATGTCCAAAGCTAATATGGTCGCTTTCTTTACAAAATACACCAACAAGCGCTATCAACGAGGGTTTGAAAACGGACTAAATAAAGGATACCAAGACATCAATGAAACTGGTGTTGGATCAGTATTACACGATTTATAAAAATTAAGTGTTGATAGAAATATAACCATTGAATATGCTTCCATGTCATCCCTTCACTTTACAGAGAGATTGACATGGAAGTACTCGACAATACACTTTTAACGACCCTTCGCAAGACTTTTGGATTTAATGAATTTCGCCCAGGACAGCGCGAAGCCATAACAGAGCTGATGACCAAGGGAAGAGTCCTATGCATCCAGCCTACAGGGCATGGGAAATCGCTATTATACCAGCTCCCCTCCTGCCTTCTAGGTGGAGTGACGATCGTGCTGTCCCCCCTGCTGGCATTGATGCGCGATCAGATCGACCAACTTCGTCATCGTTTTGGAATCCAGGCCGCATCGATAAACAGCGACCAAACCGATGAAGAGAACTTCATCGCCCGCGAAGCCGTCAAAAACGAAATGGTGCAAGTCCTCTTCGTCGCGCCAGAACAGCTAGACCATGTTGACAAATTCGATTTCCTTCTCAACTTAGACGTCAAATTACTCGTTGTCGACGAAGCGCACTGCATTTCGACATGGGGACATGATTTCCGCCCCAGCTACCGCCAGATCATCAAATTTGTACAAGCCTCCCATCAGAAAAATCCCCACATCAAAATCCTTGGACTCACAGCCACAGCTGATTCACGAGTCGAAAAAGACATCTCGAAACAGCTGACGCTAGAAGGGCAAGACGTCGCTGTATTGAGGGAAACGATGAACCGCCCCAACATCCAGCTCCTCGCCATCAATACCAGAGGGATAGCCTATAAACTCGCTGCCTGCGAAGAGCTCCTCAAACAGCTGGAAGGCTGCGGACTGATCTACTGCGCCACGCGAGAAAATACCGAACTCGTTGCAGGCTATCTCAAAGAACAGGGATTCCCCGTCACTGCTTATCATGCAGGCTACGACGTCGAAAGCAAGCGGAAGCTTCAGGTAGAGTTCATTCAAGATAAATATAAAGCGTTAGCTGCCACTAATGCATTGGGGATGGGAATAGACAAAGGAAATCTCCGCTATATCATCCACTTCGACATCCCTGGCTCAATTACAGCCTACTACCAAGAGGTGGGCCGGTGCGGGCGCGACGGCCAGCTGGCCAAAGGGATTCTTCTATACGACCGTGCAGACAGGAAAATCCAAGAGTATTTCATTGAATCGGCACAGCCTAAAGCAAGCGACTTTGATCTTGTGATCGATGCCGTCAAAGATGCTGAGTCGCCGCCTAACCTCACGACGATCAAACGGGTGACCGGCTTGCACCCCACCCGGGTCACTATTGTGATCGCAGAGTTGCTAGAACAGGGGTTTTTAAAGAAATACAGCCTGAGTGGATCTCAAGTGTACGCCCTTCTGCCTAATCCTAACACCCCAAATTTATCGCGCTATAGCGACCAATATCAGGTGAAGACCTTAGAGCTGCGGAGAATGTTAGACTATGGGGAACTGACAGATCAGTGCCGGATGGCGCTTTTGCGGTCGGCATTGGGAGATCAGGAGATCGACAGGTGCGGACAATGCGATCGTTGCCAAAAGTCTCCGCTGCAGCTGCACGATGTCCCGCAAAAAATCGAGATAATCAATCAATGGTTGGAAAGGCGTCCTCAAACCATCGCTTCGATCAATGCGACGAAGACGTCACCAGGCTTGAGCCTCTTGGACAGCAAGCTGCGCTCTCCGATGTTCATCCAATTCATGAAAGAGCGGACAGCCAGTCTAGCAGAACACCCAGGACTTGCTGAAGAACTCCTGTCAATCTTAAAAACGCATTTGAAAACCCTTGTTGCAGGAGGTGTTATTGCCTGCATTGCTCCAATCCCTTCCAGAACATGGACGGCCAGAGATCAGGTGGCAACGTATCTGGCTAACTTTTTAGGTGTTCCCGCAAACCTCGAGTTGCTTGCCTGGAAGATCCCCCCAGACAAACGTCAGGGAGAGCTATTGAATAACGACCAGCGCCATCATAACGTCCATCTGAAGATGGTGGCCACACAGCCACCGTCTAAGATGCCTAGAGGAGCCATCGTCATCCTCGATGACTATATCGGGTCCGGCAACACCTTTAAAGAGGCAGCCAGAGCCCTCCGCACGGCCGGTTTCAAAAACGAGCTCATCCCGTTTACGATCGCTACCATCAAGTGGCACTTAGGCAAGCCAGGCTTCGGCTAATTCTTCCTTATGCCTTGTTTTAACGCAAAGAAGCAAAGAAGAAGAACATCCCCCATCTACCCATGGATATAAATTCACCTCTTTGCGAAGGGACCAAAGGGACCTAAAAAGGGACATAAAGGACAAACAGAATTTCCTTCTTAATGATTATGAGCTCACGAATGTTGTTAGATGTAACAAAAATCTTGTCTAAGAGATTATGTCAAATGGTTAGTCATTTAAGTGCATATTTTGTCCCTTGCGTCCCTTGTCCTTTCTATAAAGTTCGCTTAACCCGTTCACGATCATTTTTGAGATGAAAAGCGAAGTTAGCCTGATGTGTATACATCCCCCTCCTGTCAGGATGGATTGGATCTGATAATATCTTTCTTCCCCGTTACAGAGCGACTCTGTTCTAGCCTAGATCGACCCTCTTTTGCTCAGGCACGAAGTGCCGGCATATCATAGCCCATCCTTCGGACTGATTGTTGCTTTAGCCCGAAGGGCTCAAAACTGCAACAGCCATGGGCAACGCCCTTACCATTACCCATTTTTTCAGCGCGAAGCGTTTGGAGTGCGAAAGTCCTCTTTCGCTTTATTCTAGATCAATTTTTGAAACATTCGTGTCTTTTGAATTTCTCTACTCCTTCGCGCAGCGCTCGGGCTATCGCCTAAAACTAACTATAATCTATCCACAAGCTCTTATCAATGCTGTTCGTCGATAAAGCGGAAGAGGACTTCCGCACTCCAAACGCTTCGTGAAGCCACATTTATGTTACGCGAAGCGTTTGGAGTGCGGAAGGGCGTTGTTGCATAATTATCTTCAGATTAATTGTGAGAAGCTACAAGGAATTCGTGTAAATAAAAAATGCATGAG
>JAGVJP010000121.1 GCA_020051075.1 Parachlamydiales bacterium | reverse complement strand
TGATACAGAAAGCAAGTCAATCTGTGGATATTTGTCTAATCTCTGCGACCAAGATGCAAAAACTCAACATGCCCTTCCCAATTTCGTGATCGATCCTCCGGAAAACCTCATTTTTAAAGGGGATGACTCGACAGGGTTAGCGTACTTAGGAGTCATTAAAGCTTTGGAGGCCAAAGGAAAAATCAATGGGATCAAACGAGTCGCAGGGCCATCGACTGGAGCGCTCATTGCAACTTTATTTGCTCTTGGTTATTCCTCCGAAGAGATTGCCTGCCAAGCAAGATTTTTCTCCAGTTTCTTTGACTCACCTATCGTTGACCAGGCGATGTCTGCTATTCCTAAAGATTCCCCGCATTTAGCCACTCTGCAAAGAATGCTCGATATCATTCAGAAACATTCTCCTCTTGGAAAGGATCAATTTAAAAGCCTACATCAATTGCCGAGCCTTTGTTCGGGAAAAGCATTGCTCGATTGGATAGAAGAACGTATTTATGAAAAAACAGGAATTCAACATTGCACATTTGGTGAGCTGAGAGAGTTGATGAGAAGAAATCCTAAATTAAGGCACCTCTCTGTGTTCACTGTACGGCTTGACAATACATTCACACCAACAAGATTTTCTTCAGAAGACATGACTTCAGATGAAATCGTGATTTCACATACAGTCTGTGCAGCTCTTGCTGTTCCAGGGATATTTCCTCTTAAATCTCTCTATTTCAAAAATAAAGTTGGTGGAGTCGATCGAAGTCCCTCTTTAGGACTCCATTGCGACGCAGCTTTGATCAATAATTTCTCCATCGAAGCTTACGACCGAGAAAAATACCAAAGTGTGGTCCCCTTAGGAGAAGATGCCGGGGAATATTTTCGGTTAAACAAACGAACGTTGGGATTTGCGCTCGAACCAAGAACAAGGAACTATTCAGAAGCTGAAATAAGCACAGTTCATCAGCTTCTCCAAGCCGCTTTAAACACTTATTGCCAGATGGAGTCGTCGGTACAACAGTCAACCCTATACAATCGCTTCAGGGTTGTTCAGATTCAAAATCAATCAATAGAACAATTGTCGGACTTTTCCCTTGAAGAGCATCTGAAAAGAGTCATTGAGGCTGGTGAAGGATCTACGGTCGAGTTTTTCGATAACCAAGAATTCTCAGCTTCTTCGCAAAACCCTTTTATTCATGGTTTTGAAAGAACCAATCAGGGGATTAAGTGGACAAATCTCAAATCCCCTCTTCCCTATTTTGTGGGGAGGATAGAGCAAATTCAAACTCTGAAAGAGAGATTGATTCCTGAAGAAGCAAATCTCCCAACTTCCAGTAGCAGTGCCAGCTCTTCTAGTGCTAGCAGCAGTAGTGCTAGTAGTAGCACATCGCCGCCCCTTGTTCAAAGGAGGTCTTGTGTTATTCTTGCTGGAGCTGGTGGAATGGGAAAAAGTGAAACAGCTATTGCTTTTGCTCATCAGTATCGGGACAATTTTTCAGTGGTTTGGTGGATCGAAACGGCCACCCCACAAAGTATGGATCGATCCTTTCGACAATTGGCCGAAGCGCTCGAGATTTACATTGAATCGACGAGTTCAGCTGGAGCGACTCGTCGAAGAGTTTATAATTTTTTAAAGACTGAAAATTTAGGGAAACCCTATTTGCTCATCTTCGATAATGCGGAAGAACTTGTTGAGCTTCCACAAAGTGGTAATGGATGTATTCTGGTCACAACCACACAACCCGGCCAGTTTTTTCCGGAAGAGATTTTGCCAATCACACCGTTCACTGAAGATGAATCGATAAACCTAATTGCGGGGATCCTCAAGCAAGAGGCAAATGAAGAGATGAAACGGCTCGCTGTCGAATTGGAATATCTTCCTGCAATCTTGAGCCAGGCAGCGCAATACATCCGAACGACACCGGGAATGACGTTACGTAAATACTTGGAGCTTCTCTCGAAAGAGAAAGTCAAAGTCCTCAGCATGATGCCTGTTGATTCACGTTATTCCAAGGCACAGCTTTCAACGTGGCGAATGACACATGAGACGCTGAAGCAACAGCATCGGATTGCTTATGAATGGTTAGAAATATGCGCCTATCTACAGCCAGACTCGATTCCTTCATCTTATTTAGAAACTTGGCTTGAGTCTTTGGGAGAGCAAAACTATGTTGATCGGACGTTTAAAAGAGATGAAATTCTGAGAACTTTAGTCAATGGTGGGATCCTCCGTCATGACCAAAAATCCGATTTATATTCACTTCATAGAATCAGACAAGAAATGATCAGAGAATTTTTAACTAAATCAAGCGACTCTTCAAATCAAAATAATTCATTAACAAGCGAATATACTATCATTCAAGAACACATCTCAGAAATACCTGCTATTTGCCTCCTTGCGAAGATTTTGGAATTATCTATATTTAAAAATACAGATGAGATAAATTTTAAAGAGAAAGATCTTGAAAAATTTTTTTTATTAATTGATGGGTGTGAAGACTGTCAACAGACTACTTTACTAACATTTTATCATAGATTGCTTGTTCTTTATAAAAATAATGAATATCAAAATGCTTTAGAAGTAGCAATTCAATCATTGTTATACAATGATGTTAGTGATGATTATAACATAGGACCAACTAATTTGAGTAGCGTTGGATGCCTATATCAAAGATTGGGCGATCAAATACAAGCTGAGAAATGTTTCTCTTTAGCTACAAAAATAGAATCAAGATTCAAAGGAGATAGTATCGCGAAAAGATCTAGCGGGTCTTGGACGTCTGTGGGTTCTAACAAGCCTTCTTTGAGTTCTTCATCTACAGCAATCCCTGGGTCATCTATTCAATATCTAGATTCAACCCAAGCAAACGAAAGATTGAATTTTCAGGAATTAACTACGTTTGCTTCGAGCAGCCAGTTTGATGGAGACGAAGAGATGTCAGATTCTTCAGCAGCTCCTCTTCAATCAAGTAAAGGCCAATACCGATTTAGCGGTTTCATAGATAGAAAAGGCAATGATGTGAGAAGATCTGGCCCGGTTGGGAGATCCGTGGGTTCTAACAAACCTTCTTCGAATTCTTCCTCTAAAGTACCTTCTGGAAAATATTTTCAATATCCAGGTTCCAGTCAAGCAGGCAAAAGATCGAAAGCACAGAGATTAAATGCGCACCCACTAAGCATTCAGGAGGGTAGTGATGAAGAGATTTTAGATGATTCAGAAGATCGTCCTCAATACGAACGTCAAGATCAAGCTTCTCAAGGTTGTTGTTGTGAAAAAAAATGTTGTACTATTGTCTAATCTTGGATTTCGTAAGATCTAAAGAGAGTAATATAATGAGGTTATTAAGTTAGACCATCGGATTGGAGAGGTTAAAATCGTGGCTGCATCAAGTATACCCATAAGCTTAGTTCTGATTCCAGCTATCAGTGGTGACAGAGTTGAGTTGGCTAACTCTAAGAAAATGAGTGCTTGTCAGAAGCTTGAAGAGCTTTTTGGGTTGACCGTTCCTGCAACAGAACAAGCTTGTTTTGAAGCGGCTTGGGAGAAATGTGTAGCCCGGGATTGGAAGCTGTTAAAGCAGTGCCAAGAGGAGTTAAATCATATCGTCAACGAACAGGGTCGTTCGCTCCTCCAGCAAGCGATTCGAATTGGCAAAATTGGCCTAGCCACAGAAATGATTGCCAACGGCATTGCCATCCATGCACGTGATTCCATGGGAAACACCGCCATGCACTACGCTGTGCAGACAGAAAGCCTTAAGCTTGTCTTGCAGCTCTATGAACATATCAATCAAGATGCGCGCAATGACCAGGAACAAACTCCCTTACATTATGCTGCCGCGCGTGGACAATTGGATATTATCCGAACGTTGATTGCAAAAGGTGCTAATCTTGGCGCTTCGACTCAAGTTCCCATTCACGATCTGAATGCCAATGCAAGCTTGTCGATCGGGGACCTCACTTTGCCAAATTTGACTCCTCTAGCCTTTGCAGCAATTCGAGGGGACAGAGATTGTGTTGATCTGTTTCTGTCTGAAAACAAAATGAATCCGGCTCTCAACCTCAATTTGAGATTCGGGACGATTGGAAATCTTCTCCATTTGTTAATTACCTTTCATCACACTCATTTACTAAAATTCGTCTTAACGAAACATTATGAGCAGATTTCCCCTCTTTTGAATGAACGGAATCATCGAGATGGTTTGCCTCCATTCATGCTTGCTGCTTATTTAGGGGAGGAAGAGACTCTCGTTCTTCTGAAAGATCATAATGTTAACCTGGAAGCGACCGATTCATTTGGAAGAACAGCTGTACACCATGCTGTATTAGGAAGACAAAAGAAAAGTCTCGTATATTTACAAAGATTTGGAGTCAACTTGATGGCTCCCGATGAGAAAGGTAACATTCCGCGTAATCTCCTCAAAGGGCATAAAGACTCTGAAAGTAAATCCATTCGTGGACTGTTATCCAATCTTAGCAAACAGAAAGCGAAAGCTCAACATGCCCTTCCCAATTTCGTTATTGATCCTCCGGAAAACCTTATCTTTAAAGGAGATGATCCAACTGGATTAGCCTATCTCGGAGCAATCAAAGCATTGGAAATGAAGGATAAAATCAGCAGTATTAAACGGGTGGCAGGTGCTTCGACAGCGGCTCTAATAGCGACCTTATTTGCTAGTGGTTACTCTTTTGAAGAAATGGCTTCAAAAGCAAAATTTTTCTCCAATTTCTTCGACTCTCCAATGGCTGATCAGTCGATTTCTTCTATCCCCAAAAGTACGCCTCAAGTAGTTACGCTCCAGAGATTGCGCGATATCATTCAGGAAGATTCATCTCTTGGAAAAGATGAATTTAATAAGCTTCACCAATTGCCCAGCCTTTGTTCGGGAAAAGCATTGCTCGATTGGATAGAAGAACGTATATATGAAAAAACAGGCATCCATGACTGCACATTTGGTGAGCTGCAGGAGTTGGCAAAAACAAATCCTCAATTTAAGCAGCTCACCGTCTTTACCACTTGTTTTGGCAACACATTGACACCGTCAAGGTTCTCTTCGGAAGACAAGGCCTCAGATGACATTGTGATCTCTCATGCAGTTTGTGCAGCTCTTTCCGTTCCAGGAATTTTTCCTCCTAAATCACTCTATTTTAAAAACAAGGCTGGTGGCGTAGATGAAAGCCTCTCTTTAGGATTGCATGGAGACGCAGCGCTGATCAATAATTTCTCCATTGAAGCTTACGACCGAGAAAAATATCAAAGTGTGATGCCTTTAACAGAAGAAGCCGGGGAATATTTTCGGCTTAACAAACGAACACTTGGATTTGCCCTCGAACCAAGAGCAAGAAACCATTCAATATCTGAAACGGTCACAGTTCAACAATTGTTGGAGCAGGTCTTAACTATCTATTGTCAGATAGATCCGTCAATGCAACAGTCGACACTATATAACTGTTTCAGGGTTGTTCAGATTCAAAATGAATCACTTGGAGGGATATCAAGCTTTCCTCTTGAAGAGCGGATGGAAAAAATCATTGCTATTGGAGAAGAATCTACAGCCGGGTTCTTCGAAGAACAAGAACGGGCAGCTTCTTCATTAAATCCATTGTTATATATGCCCGAACGCACCAATCGGGGGGGTAAATGGACGAATCTCAAATCACCTCTTCCCTATTTTGTGGGCCGGACACAACAAATTAACATCTTAAAAGAGCGACTGCTTCCCGAAGATGTCAATCCCACAACAACTTCCAGTAGTGGTGCCAGCTCTTCCAGCGGCAGTAGTAGCACATCACTGCCTCCTCTTCAAAGGAGATCGTGCGTTGTTCTTGCTGGAGCTGGGGGAATGGGGAAAAGTGAGACAGCTATTGCCTTTGCCCATCAGTACCGAGGTAGCTTTTCAGTGATTTGGTGGATCGAAACGGCCACTCCACAAAGTATGGATCGATCCTTCCGAAAACTTGCCGAAGCACTAGATATCTACATTGAACTGACGAGTTCTGCTGAAACAACTCGAGAAAGGATTTATCTCTTCTTAGGGACTGAAAATTTAGGAAAACCCTATTTATTGATCTTTGATAATGCGGAAGAATCTATTGAACTCCCACACGATGATCATGGAAGGATCTTGATTACAACCACTCAACCCTCTCATTTTTTGATGGAAGATATCCTTCCGATTGAACCGTTCACTGAAGATGAGTCGATAAACGTTGTTGCGAGAATTCTTAAGCAAGAGGGAGATGAAGAGATGAAACGGCTCGCTGTCGAACTGGAATATCTTCCCGCAATCTTAAGCCAAGCTGCGCAATACATCCGAACGACACCGGGGATGACATTACATAAGTATTTGGAGCTCCTTTCGAAAGAGAAAGTCAAAGTACTCACTATGATGCCTATTGATTCCCGTTATACCAAGGCTCAGCTTTCAACCTGGCGAATGGCGCATGAAACTTTGATGCAAAATTATCCTGTTGCTTATGAATGGCTAGAAATGTGTGCCTATCTGCAGCCGGATGGGATCCCTTCTTCTTACCTAGAGAGCTGGCTTGAATGCTTTAAAGACGAGCAAAGCTATGTTGAGCGGATGATTAAAAAAGATCAAATTTTGAGGACTTTAGTCAATGCAGGAATTCTCCGATATGACCAAAAATCTGATTCTTATTCTCTTCATCGAATCAGGCAAGAAATGATCAAGCAGATCTTAGTTGAATCTGAGAGAGCTTTTACTCAAAGCAGCTCTTCTTCAAGTTCCTCTTCCTCCCCCTCATTTGTTCCTGGATCTTCCAGTTCATCCTCAAGACAAAAAGTGATTGCTCTATTGACTACAACTGTCAATCAATTAGATTTAGAAGCAGTGGATGATTGGTTGGTTATCGCTCCGCATGAGGGGCAAATTCGCGCCATTCTTGAGATAATCAATGATGAAAGAGATGATAGTGTGGAAATAGCTTCAATGAATCATTTTTTGGGGCGATGGCTTTTAGTTCAGGGAAATGACGAAAGCGCAATCCAATTTCTCACAAAAGCCCTAGCAATAAGAAGAAAACTTTTACCAGTCGATCACTCCGATACAGCGAGAACATTGGGTTGCCTTGGAATGATACCGGAGAGAACCTGTGTCATGCACCTAGGAAAGTCGTCAATCCAATATACTATCGAAGCATACAAAATGCGCAAGAGGCTTTACCAAGGAGATCATCCAGAGATTGCCGAGTCTTTATTAAACATCTATGGTAGCTATGAGTATTTTTCTGCTGTTGAGGATGAAGGAGAATCTGAAAAAAACAAGTACCTAAACCGAGCCCTGGAAATGTTGCAAAGACTCTACCCAAATGGACATCGAAGCGTTGCGATGAAGTTGGTAATTGACGCAAATCGTTTAAAAGTGGCTAATCGATTTCATGAAGCCTATGGTTGTGCGATCCAAGCATTGGAGATGCTAAAGAGAATCTATTCAGGGGATTATTCGAGAAATCATTCTGATATGGCTCTTGTGTTTATATTATCAGCAGGAATTGCTAAGAAGCTAGGGAAAAACGATGAAGCGTTGATCTATTATAAGGAAACATTGATTCATAATAAAAAGGCCATTGATAGATATGTCAGAAAACGCTCTGATCGTCCTGTCCCGACCGGTTATTTGTCGAATATATCTGACTGTTATTGGGGCATTTCTGAGATTATGCGTGCGCAAGGGAATGTTGCTGAAGTGTGGAAGTATTATGAGAAGATCGTTAAGGCCTCTGTAAAAAATTCCGATTCCCAAATGATATCTAAGATCATCCGTGCCCAAGGGAATGGTGTTGGAACGTGGGGGGATTGTGAGAAGATTGTTAATATGATAGAAAAAATAAATCCTACTAGTGAATTGCTCGTAGAGTGTTTTAATGAAATGGGACAATTAAGGCTCCAAAGTTCAGATCTAGCAGAACCTATTGCTTTCTTCACTCAATACATCAATTCAAATACGGTGTATGGAAACGAGCAGAGCATCTCTACAGCGTTATTTCATCTAGGTAGAATGCATTACAAACTGGGTAGTTTCGAACTAGCTCGTACACAATTAATGAGATCACAAGAGATAAAAGGGTTTTTAATTTCGCCTAAACTTTCGGCGTATTTGAGCTTCGTAGAAGGATGCCTCTATCAAAAAAGGAGGAATCATCAAGAAGCAGTAACACATTTCAGAATTGGAATAAGCACGTTTAAAAAAATGTCGCGAAAAATGGCTGGAAATACGGATGTTGCTGAATGGGTTGTGATCCCTGAAAATCTTCGAAGGTTAGGAAATTCCCTAAAAGCGATCAGCCGACATCGACATCAAGAGGCTCAAGACTGTTTTAATGAAGCTGATGCGATTGAAAGAGTGATTGCTCAGGGAGCTTCTTTACAGCAAATTTTAGGTGTTATTGCTTTGGAATTAGTACGAAAAGCAAAGATTTTATTGAGAGATAATCGATCTTATGAAGCCCGAGAGTATGCTAAAAAGGCTTTGAAGATGTGTCTTGGAGATTATTTAGAAAAAGCCCGGGTGTTAGAGTTGTTAGCAGATATTGCAATGAAGGAAGAGAAAAATGATGAAGCGTTGGTGCATTGTGGACGGATAGCTGAGATATTAGTCAACATACCCCCTGATGATGCTGTCAGTTACCTTTCCGAAATGATTTCTAAGATCATGAACCCTCAAGGAGATGATGTTGCGGCTTGGACCTATTATAAGAACATAATGAGTGACTTTGTGTACAGATGTCCTACTCATCGTGCCGTCGAAGATTGTTTAAAAATAATTTCTAAGATCTTGCACGCCCAAGGGCATGATGCTGGAGCTTGGAGCAATTATGAGAAGATCGTTAATCTGTTAGTCATCATCACGCCTACTCATCCTCTAATTGAGGAGTGTTTTCATAAAATAGGTAATATAAGGTTCCTAACAGCTGATTTAACCGCACCGCTTGCTTTATTAACTCAATTCATCGACTCACCTTTACGAGGGCTTAGGTACGTCAATTTAGATAGGGATTTCTTCGCGTTTAGGAGTGGCTATGTAGAGCCTGGGTACTACGATCGAAACACCGCAACAGCTTTATTCATTCTAGGTATCACGACATACAAAACGTGTAACTACGAATTAGCTAAGGAACAATTATGGCAGTCCTCTCTGAGATTCCCATTAGAAGACAGCGACCGCATACTCTTTTCAAAGAAAAGATCTGCCTTTTCGAGTTGCATAGATGGATGCCGATATCAAGATAATGGAGATCATCAAGCTGCAGTAACAGAATTCAGATGGGGAATAGAGCAGTTTAGTGGAACAGTCACACGACAGTATGAGAGTACTGAAATCATTGAATACTTTCGAAGGCTGGAAATTTCTCTTAAAGCATTGAATCGACTTCAAGAGGCTCAAGAGTGTGTTGAAGAAGCAGCCACGTTCAAACGAGAAGCTGCTTTGCGAGGCTTTCAGCAGCCCTCAACGAGCAGCGATCAATCATCCGTTTCGCATCCTCAGCAGGTGCATGCACCTCCTCCTGAAAAAGCAGATTGTATGATTTTATGAAGAGTAGTAATGCACGTAAGATTTTTAGTTTTTTAGATAGATTTTTTTGACTGAATTAAAGACTTTAACCAGTTTGTGGAGTTTAGTAAATGAAAGCACGTTGTTCACAATTGAGGTTATCATGACAACATCATCATCTTCAAATTCTTCCACATCGCCCATCAGGAGCCAACAGTTTTGGGGCGTTACTTCCAGTGACGAGAAAACCCGGGCTTGTCAGAGATTGGGAGAGCTCTTTGAGTTGACCGTTCCTACAACAGAACAAGCGTCTTTTGATGCAGCTTGGGAGAAGTGCGTAGCCCATGATTGGACGTTGCTGATGCGGTGTCAAGAAGAGTTGAATCATATCGTTAACGAGCAGGGGCTCTCGCTGCTTCAGCAAGCGATTCGGGTTGGCGAAATTGCCCTAGCAACGGAGATGATTGCAAACGGCATTGCCATCCATGCGCGTGATTCTATCGGAAACACCGCCATGCACTATGCTGTGCAGACAGAAAGCCTCCACCTGGTTTCGACGCTGTATGAACATATCTCGCAAGATGCACAAAATGTTTATGGACAAACTCCTTTGCACTTTGCTGCTGCGCGCGGACAATTGGATATCATCCGAACTTTGATGGCCAATGGAGCAAACCTCAGTGCATCGACGCAAGTTTCTATTAACGATCTGAATGCAAACGCGAGCTTCTCGATTGGCGATCTCACCTTGCCTAATTTGACTCCTCTAGCCTTTGCAGCCATCCGAGGGGACCGAGATTGTGTTGATCTGTTTCTTTCTGAAAACCAAAAGAATCCTGCTCTCAACCTCAATTTGAGATTCGGAACCATTGGAAACCTTGTCCATTTGTTGGTCACTTTTCATCACACGCATTTGCTAAAATTCGTCTTATCAAAGCATTATGAGCAGATTTCCCCTCTTTTGGAGGAACGAAACCATCGAGGGCTGACTCCTTTGATGCTTGCCGCTTATTTAGGGGAGGAAGAGGCACTCGTTATTTTGAAAGATCATAAAGTTAACCTTGAAGGGATCGATTTTTTTGGAAGAACTGCAGTCCACCATGCCGTATTGGGAAGGCAAAAGAAAAGTCTTGCCTATTTGCACAGCTTTGGAGCAAAGCTCAAAGTTCTCGATCAGACAGGAAAAATTCCACTGAATTTACTCGATGGATTTGAGGATTTAGAAAGCCGGTCAGTCTTTGGCTGTTTGTCAAACCTCTGTAAACAAAAAACAAAAACTCATCACGCGCTTCCTAATTTCATTAGCGATTCTCCAGAAAATCTTGTGTTTAAAGGAAATGACCCGACAGGATTGGCTTATCTCGGAGTAATCAAAGCATTGGAAAGCAAGGAGAACAGCATCAAACGATTGGCAGGTGCATCGACAGGGGCGTTAATATCGACTTTATTTGCCGTTGGCTATCGTTTTGAGGAAATGATTTCTCTTCTGAGCACAAGACCTCTTCCGATTTTCTTCGACTCTCCAATAGGTGATCATCCGATCTCAGACGTTCCCAAAGACTCTCTTTATTCAGCCACTTTGAAGAGGCTGCGTGATATCGTCGAGAATGAATCACCTCTTGGGAAAGATCAATTCAAAAGCCTTCATCAATTGTCAAGTTTTTGTTCTGGAAAAGCGTTGCTCGATTGGATAAAAGAACGCATTTATGAAAAAACAGGAATACACGATTGTACATTTGGTGAACTGAAGAAACTGGCAATGACAAATCGTCAATTTAAGCATCTTTCTGTTTTTACTACACGTTTTACCAACACATTGACACTTTCAAAGTTATCCTCAGAGGACAGTTTATCAGATGAGATCGTCATTTCCCATGCCGTTTGCGCGGCTCTTTCCATTCCGGGCATTTATCCTCTTAAAGTTCTTCATTCTAAAAACAAAGCTGGCGGGGTGGATGAAAGTCCTTCTTTAGGGCTCCATGGCGATGCAGCAATGATCAATACATTCCCTATTGAAGCTTATGATCTTGAAAAATATCAAAGTGCCGTTCCCTTAAATCCGGAAGCAGGTGAATATCTTCGGTTAAACAAACGAACGCTGGGATTTGCTCTAGAAACTCATACCAAGAGATCTTCCTTATCAAACACTGCTACAGTCAATCAATTGTTGGAAGAGGTTTTAAACATTTATTCCCAGATGGATCCCTCGATGCATCAGTCGACCCTATACAATCGTTTCAGAGTTGTTCAGATTCAAAATCAATCTTTACAAGGATTATCGAGCCTTCCACCTGAAGAAGATCTGAAAAGAGTCATCGATGCTGGGGAAGAGTCCACAGTTGAATTCTTCGACAAGCATGAACTTGTTGCTTCCTCATTAAGTTCTTTCTTGCATAGTCCTGAACGAACCAATCAGGGGATTAAATGGACAAATCTTAAATTGCCTCTTCCCTATTTTGTAGGGCGGGCAAAGCAAATTCAAACTTTGAGAGAGCGGCTGATTCCCGATCTTGCCTCGTCTACAATAACTTCCAGTAGCAGCGCCAGCTCTTCTAGTAGTAGCAGTAGCTCATCCAGTAGTAGTGCATCACTACCTCCTGTTCAAAAGAGAGGATGCGTTGTTCTCGCCGGCGCTGGAGGCATGGGAAAAAGTGAAACGGCTATCGCCTTTGCCCATCAGTATCGTGAAAACTTTTCGGTGGTTTGGTGGATCGAAACAGCTAGCCCACAAAGTATGGATCGATCCTTTCGACAACTTGCTGAAGCATTAGATATCTATATTGATCCGACGAGTGCAGCTGAAACGATTCGTCGAAGAATCTATCATTTTTTAAAGACTGAAAATTTAGGAAAGCCCTATTTGCTTATCTTCGATAATGCTGAGGAATCCATCGAGCTACCACAGGGGAATGGATTCATTCTGATTACAACCACCCAACCTGCTCACTTTTCGATCGAAGAGATCCTTACAATAGAACCGCTATCCCAAGAAGAGTCAATCAGTCTTGTGAGTGGGATTCTCAAACAGGAGGCTAATGAAGAGATGGAACGGCTTGCTGCCGAAGTGGACTATCTTCCAGCGATATTGAGTCAAGCCGCACAATATATTAATACTACACCAGGGATGTCGTTACATCGATATTTGGAACTCCTTTTGAAAGAGAAAATCAAAGTGCTTAGCATGATGCCTGTTGATTCACGTTATTCTAAAGCTCAACTTTCAACATGGCGGATGGTGCATGAAACGCTCATGCAACAACATCCTGTTGCTTATGAATGGTTGGAAATATGCGCCTATTTGCAGCCAGATGCGATCCCTTCGCCTTACACAGAGACTTGGCTGGAGTTCTTTAAGGGAGAGCAAAGCTATGTTGATCGGACGATTATAAAAGATCAAATTCTGAGAATTTTGGTCAGTGCTGGGATCTTTCGCTATAACCAGAAATCTGATTCTTATTCTCTTCATCGAATCAGACAAGAAATGATTAAACACCTTCTAGGTGAGTCTGAATTATCTATGACTGAAACTAGACCTTGTTCAAGTTCATCGGCTTCTTCGTCATTAGTTCATGAATCAGCTCGTTCTCCTTCAAAACAAAGGGCGGTGGCTTTAATGGCTGCCATTGTCAATTGTTTGGATCTGGAAGAAAGCGATGATTGGTTGGCATTAGCACCGTATGAGGTGCAAATTCGCACTGTTCTTAATACAATCAACGATGTTGAAGAGGAAAGTAAAGAGATGGCTACAATCAACCATCTGTTGGGGCGATGGCTCCTAGTCCAGGGAAAGCTTCAAGAAGCTAGGCAACACCTCACAAAAGCGTTAGAAATCAGAAAAAGACTTCTACCAGGCGATCATTCTGATATTGCGAGAACGTTAAATTATTTGGGAGATGCCTTGAGACAACTTGGGCAAATTGAAGAGGCAAAAGCCAGTTTCACAGAAGCTTACAAAATGCGCAAAAGACTCTATCAAGGAGATCATTCAGAAATCGCAACCTCCTTACTTAACATGGCTCTATTTTGCAATCGTCTGACGGAATTCGAAAAACATCAGAAGTACACAAATCGAGCCATAGAGATGTGGTGGAGACTATATCCTAATGGACATCGTCTCATTGCTTTGGCATTAGCTAATAAGGCTGATGTTTTTAGGACAGCAAATAGACTTGATGAGGCCTCTGGTTTTGCTCTCGAGGCATTGCAGATGCTCGAAAGGTTATATCATGACAATGATTCGAAAAGTAATCTTACCATGGCTCACGCCTTACGAGTATTAGGATTGATAACGAAGGAGCAGGGGAAAAAGGATGAAGTATTGAGCTCTTACCAAAGAGCTGTTGAGATATACCGGAAAATCAATCCTTGTCATCCTGAAATTTATGAATGTTTAACAAACATTGGCTATATGTTAACTAGTGAGGAATCCTTTGTCTATTTCACTCAGTACCTTGATTCAAATTCGGTGTCTGGAAACGATAGCGGTATTAGAGTAGCTTTATATTATTTGGGTTTGGAGAACTATAAATTATCACAATATGAAACGGCGCTTGAACAATTAACTAGATCCTTAGCGTTGTCTACGAAAGTTATCGAAGGTGACGATCTTTTTATTGCTGCCACACTGGGTCACATTGGAGTCGTCCATCAAGATATGGGGAATCACCAAGATGCAGTGACAAATTTCAGGTTAGCGATAGAGATGTTGAAAAGAATAGAGCAAGAAAGTACGCGTCTTACCTTCAGATTCCTTCTATACATGGGTAATTCATTCAAAGCTTTAGGACAAAATCAAGAGGCTCGTGAGTGCTTTGCAGAGTCCACTGCGATTGAAGGAATTGTTTCAGGACAAGTCGTTCCACCCCCCACTGCGAACAGTGTTCAAAACCCAGAGAAGATCAACGCGCAAACTGCTCCCCAAGTTCCTGTCATCGTGCAGCCTCCCCCCCCTGCTAAATCAGGTTGTTTTATTTTATAACATGAGACTATAATTTTTATCCTTTTGAGTTAATTTTGTATTTCTGGTCCTTACTTGAATTTCAGTCATGCAATGACGAATTGTTGAACTGAAATTTCCGCTCTGAGCAAGATAATCATGGCTACATCATCTTCTTCATCAAGTTCTTCCACGGTTCCTATCTTGAGTCAACAAGCAGGGTTTGTTTCGTCTGTTGAAAACAAAGCCCATGCTTGTCAGAGATTGGGAGACCTTTTTGATCTGACTGTTCCAGCCACAGAACAGGCCTGTTTTAAAGCGGCATGGAAGAAATGCAAAGAGCGGAATTGGTCACTGCTGAAGCGGTGTCAAGAGGAATTAAATCATATTGTCAACGAACAGGGTCGTTCGCTGCTTCAGCAAGCGATTCGGGTTGGCAAGATAGCCTTCGCATGTGAGATGATTGCCAATGGCATTGCCATCCATGCGCGTGATTCGATGGGAAACAAAGCCATGCACTATGCTGTGCAGACAGAAAATCTTGATTTGGTCTTGAAGCTCTATGAGCACATCAATCAAGATGCACACAATAATCACAAACAAACTCCCTTACATTGCGCTGTAGCGCACGGACAATTGGATATCATTCGAACTCTGATTCAGAAAGGAGCAAACCTCAGTGCAACGACGCAGGAGCCAATCAATGCGGTGAATTCACCAGCAAGTTTGTCGATTGGCGACCTCTCTTTGCCTAATTTAACGCCTCTCGCTTTTGCAGCTATTCGAGGGGATCGTGATTGCGTTGGTCTATTTCTTTCTGAAAATCGAAAATATCCGAGCCTCAATCTCAATTTGAGATTCGGGACCATTGGAAACCTTGTCCATTTGTTGATTACGTTTCATCACAGCCACCTATTAGAGTTTGTGTTGAAAAAATATCCTGAGGAAATTTCCTTTCTTTTGAATGAACTGAATCCTAGAGGGTTGACTCCTTTCATGCTTGCTGCTTATTTGGGAGATGAAAGAGCTCTTGTATTACTGAAGGATGCGCCAGTTGAGGAAAAGTATAAAGTGAATCTTGAAGCGACTGATTCTCTCGGAAGAACAGCGGTCCATTATGCTGTTTTGGGAAGGCAAAAGAAAAGCCTCTCCTATTTGCACAGCTTTGGAGTCAATCTAATGCAGCTTGATCGCGGT
>JAGVJP010000105.1 GCA_020051075.1 Parachlamydiales bacterium | reverse complement strand
TAACACAAATGTGGCTTCGCGAAGCGTTTGGAGTGCGGAAGTCCTCTTCCGCTTTTGCTACGAACCATTAGAATGAGTGCCATCCGCGCTTTTAGTGTGCAGGAAGTGGTGTACGTGGGATGATGGGCACATAGGTCCACAATCTCTTAAGTGCTGTCAAACGATCGTTGATAGCCTTTTGACCATCATCGGAGATCATCCATTGCTTGATTGCATCAGCTCCGGAAGCGACCTGCTCAGTCCGAGTCGCTGTGACCGCATCCAACACTTGTTCTTGTAACACCTTTGTTGCACCCTCCCTCACTGCCTCTTCCACAGCTTGAAGGCCTTGGCCGGCGTGAAAGAGTTGTGTTGCAGGATGAGTAGATAACGCCTCGATTTCATCCCTACGCTCTTGAGGTAATGCCTGATAGAATCTGTTTTCTTTTACAATAGCGAAAATATTTTTGTAATAGTCTTCCCAGCTTTCATCTATATCTTTGGCAGGAATGTCAGCGCGGTCTATCCTTAGGCGTGTTGACAAAGTGTCCAACAACCCACCGCTGTGAAGTTTTTGGGTGGATTCAAATTCCCGTTCTTCACTTTGTAGTAATGTTGCCGGTGCTTCCGTTCCTTTTGTCCGTTCCTTAAAGAACCGTGCAAGCAGATCGCGTTTGAGATCTTCAGGTAATTGGGAGTACTTAACCAGGAAATCGACCTCGGCAATCGAAGAACGACTGCCTCTCTTATTTATTACGGTTTCCATTCCCCTAACAATTTCTTTAGCGGTTCTTGCTTTTGCTTTCGCTTCTTGAGCTCCCAGGGGGGCTCGCAGTTTTTGTTGCAAATTATGAGTTGCTCCGCTCATACGTATATTTTGCTTGAAGGTCTGTTGAATCAACAAGGCTGTGGCAAGTCCTCCGGCTGAAGCTAATCCAGCTACAAGACAAAAAGATAAACCTGGTCCAAAACAACACCAAAGAATGACCCCAACAGGCCCTCCTGACGCGAATATGGCAATCGCTGAAAGAACTGCTGCGGCAACCCCCCCAGCAACTAATCCTACAGTCAGAATGGCAGATGCGCCGATGAGGAAAATGCCTAGAGCTTTGTGCCGTTCCAGAAATCCTTTTTCTGGAGCCTTGCTTCCGGGGTGTAATTCGCTAACATGTGCATCGCTTGCCATGAAAAGATTCACTTTTAAGTCCGGCTCAAGATCTAGGTCATCTGCGATCTCGTCACTATGATCGACGTCTGTCAGAAATAAAATATTTTGGCTTTCGTCATCTCCGACAGAAGGCAGGGCAGACGTACTTATACTACTTCTTGAAATAGTTAAATCACCTGGATTCATCTTCACACCTCCTATTTAGTCTCTAATTTCTCTACTGCTAGAAGCATCTTCTCAAGCTCATTGAGGTGCTGGATAGAATCGTGCGACCACTCCGCTGTCCTGCACGAATCGACGCCATAGGTGATGATTGCTTTGGCACGTTGCAGGTCTCCAATTTTAATGCAGGCATGTGCGGCATAGCGGTAAAGTTCAGGGACTGTGGGCGCTTCATTGATGGCCACGCCATAAGCGTACAGCGCTAAGGTGAGTTCATCTTGTTTTTCCCAGCATTTGCCTAGCTCTAACCAGAACCAAGACACCAGAGGGTGCAGCCAGATGAGGTAGGTGAAGACCCGTGTTGCATCGCCATATTTTTCTTGTTGTAAGAGATCTCGGCCGATGTCGTAGATGTCTTTTAAGGTTTCTTTGGCGAGTCCCAACATGGGGTATAGCACCATCCGCTGTGCTTCACTCATCTTCTTTGCTTTCTTGGACTGAAGATTCTTTTCACTCTTTGATGAGAGGACAAACCGTTTTTGTTCTTTTGCGGAGAAGCGGTGAGCAGCCTCCTTGAGGACCAGGAGATACCCTGCCCGGATCAGCTCCCCGTTTATAGCGAGTGAGGTGCCAATCTGTGATTGCAGATTTTCTCGCCAGTTTGGATCGGTTCCTGCGACATCATCGAGGTGGAGAATGTCTTCGGTGAGCAGCCAATCACATATAACATCCAATGATGATACATTAACTTCTGAACATTTAGTTTTCATAAATCCTCCGATTTATTGTGAATAATTCAGTTATAGAAATTCTTAATGCATGAAGCGTGCCAGAATGGTAAGGAGGTAAAGGACAATCCATTGCTTCTAGTGTGCAGGCAGAGGTGTACGTTGGATAATAGGCACATAAACCCTCGACTTCGCAAGTTCGTTCATGCGGTTTTTGATCGCTATTTGAACGAGCTCAGAATCCAACCATTGCTGCATCGTCACTGTTCCGGAAGCAATCTGCTCATCCTGAGGTGCTTGGAGTGTTTTAACATTTTGTTGTTGAAAAGTTGTCGTTACACCATTCGTTATAGCCTCTTCGACGGCTTGAAGATCTTGGGCAGCGTGAAAAAGTTGTGTTGCTGGATGAGTAGACAACGCTTCGATTGCATCCCTACGCTCTTGAGGTAATGCCTGATAGTATTTATTTTCCTTTACAATAGAGAAAATGTCTTTGTAATAGTCTTCCCAGCTCTCATTGCTCTCTTTAGGGTGAATGTCAGCGCGGTCTATCCTTAGACGTGTTGACAAAGTGTCCAACAACCCTCCGCTGTACAGTTTCTGGGTGGATTCAAATTCCCGTTCTTCACTTTGTAGTAATGTTGCCGGTGCTTCCGTTCCCTTCGTCCGTTCTTTAAAGAACCGTGCAAGCAGATCGCGTTTGAGATCTTCGGGTAATTGCGAGTACTTAACCAAGAAATCGACCTCGGCAACAGAACGTGAGCTGTCGTATGTTGTTGTCTTTACCGTTGCCAACCCCTTAAAAATTTCTTTAGCGGCCCGTGTTCTGGCCCTTGCTTCTTGAGGTTCCAGAGATTGTCTCAGTTTCCGTGACAAATTATCAGTTGCATCGCCTGTTCGAAAATGTTCTTTGAATGTTTTATTAACTAACATTACCGTGAGAGAGCCTAGAGCCATTAATATCGGTGCTAACCCCATAAAAACGAACGGTGAAAAGGCAGCAAGAATGGCTCCACCTGGCGTGCCGGCGAGCGCCGTAATTCCTACAATAAATCCAGCAATACCTCCAACAAGAACTCCTACAGTCAAAATGGCGCTTGCGCCGATGAGGAAAACGCCTAGAACTTTGTGCCGTTCCAGAAATCCTTTCTCTGGAGCCTTGCTTCCGGGATGTAAATCGCTAACATGTGTGTCGTTTGCCATGAAAAGATTCACTTTTAAGTCTGGCTCAAGATCTAGTTGATCTTCGATCTCGTCACTATGATCGACGTCTGTCGGCAATAAAATATATCGGCTTTCATCTTCTCTGACGGAAGGCAGGGGAGACGTACTTAAGTTTCTTGAAATGGTTAAATCACCTGCTGAATTCATCTTGACACCTCCTAAGTCGATTAATTTCACTTAATTAAATTATAACTATTTTTTTGTTATTAAATTACATATAACTAATAAATGTTGTGTAAAGAGGCGTTGTTGCATGAATCGTGCCAGAATGATAAGGGACAAGGAACCTTGTTCATAAAGGAGAAAATACGTAATGTGTAGTCATCAAACAAAGGTGTTCGGATGTCGCTTGCGGACAAGTTGATAGAAATACAGGCAAATCTCATTTCACAGGGGATCTCTGGGTGGCTTTTCTATGATTTCCGCCATTCGAATCCTCTTGTTTACACTGTCTTAGAGATTGCCTTAAAGAAAATGACATCACGGCGGTTTGTCTACTGGCTTCCAGCCAAGGGTGAGCCGATCAAAATCGTTCCACAGATTGAACCGCATACCCTCGAACACCTGCCAGGGACAACGCTGTTCTACCGTCGCTGGGAGGAGTTTGAACGGCTGCTGATCGAATTGGTTGCAGGGAAGAATAAAGTGGCGATGGAGTATTCCCCGTTTAATGCATTGCCTATCGTTTCTAAGGTCGATGCAGGCACTGTCGATTTGATTCGCCGAGCCGGCGCTGAGGTTGTGAGTTCGGCAGATCTTCTCCAACGCTACACCAGCATATGGGGTCCAGAGCAATATATGGGACATCTCGCTTCGGCTCAAGCCCTCGATGAGATCGTCTCGTTGACGTGGGAACATATTGGCTCTTCGCTTGCTCATGAGAAAACACTCACTGAATATGATGTACAGCAATTTATGCTGCAGAAGATGCATGCCAGTGGGTGTGAGACCGATGATCCTCCGACTTGCGCTGTCAATGTCCATTCGGCTGATCCGCATTTCTGTCCCGTTCAGCATGGAGAGTCCATTAAGAGAGATGACTTCATTCTGCTCGACCTTTGGTGCAAGCAAAAGAGATCTGGCGCAGTTTATGCCGACATCACAAGAGTTGGCGTTGCAGGAAAAAAGGCTACAGCAAAGCAGCAGGAGATTTTTGAATGTGTCAAGAGAGCGAGGGATTCAGCGATTCGCTTCATCCAAGAACGTTATGAAAATGGACTCCGCTTAGAAGGTTGGGAAGTGGATCAAGTAGCCAGAGAAGAAATCAACAGAAGCGGCTATGGAGAATGGTTTATCCATCGCACTGGGCACAATCTCGGTGAACAGGTACATGGTCCAGGGGCTAACCTCGACAACTTTGAAACATATGATTATCGCGAGTTGATCGCAGGGACAGCTTTTACTATCGAACCCGGCATTTATCTACCTGATCAGTTTGGTGTGCGATTAGAATACGATGTCTATCTTCACCCTGATGGGAAAGTGACGATTTCAGGGGGAATTCAAGAAGAGATCATGACCCTATCATCATAATAAGAGGTGTTCAATGAGTAATGGGTGGTATACACGTCCTTTTAGCCGAACAACAGTGATTATTTTTTGGCTCATTGTCTTAGCGATCTTTGTGGGGCTTTATCTTTATAGTCCCTCGCTTTTCAACCAGGTCAGACAGACCCCCTATCAGAAAACTCCTTTTGTCAATACCCCTATGAATTGAGACATTCCGTGAACGGATACCTTTATTCTTGGGCGGGACGTCGTTGCGCCAATTTGATAAATATCTCGAGACCAGTCTGAGCGTTTATTAAAGAATGGTTGATAATTTGCGTTAGGCGTTGGCTGGATCCTTTTTCCAATGTCCAATCGGTTTCTCTAGGGTTCAGCGTTGCTGTGACGTGTCGATTCACTTGTTTTAATTCCTGCAGGATGCCTGAGCTAGGATTTGATTTTTGATACAATTGTGGATTGCGGACGTATTTATGAATTTTGCCTGAATCATAGAGATACTGTTTCATTTCTGGTGTGTACTCAATAAATTTTAAGCGTTCGCACCACTCCATGAGGTTGTGAGGGAGCTCTGATCGACGTGTTGTCGACCAGTCTAGAAGTCCTTGTTCTGTTGTCCTAGCGATAGAGAGACTTTCAATGGCAAGGGGGATCGCCGTGTTCACTATTTTATAGAGATTCCTGACATTCCCCTCACGTCTTAACCTGATCTGGAGCAGATGAAGTTGCCGTTTCGCATCCGCGAGATGGTGGATTGGGTTCGCTTCTTGCGGATCCCCGACAGCGATCTGTGTGCTTGGCATTAAAGCAAGCGCAGCATCGATTGAGTGGATCAAAGACTGATCTTCCTCTTCATCATTCTGTTTCCTTTTCTCTTTGGGTTCAAAGGATTGAGTGATGAGACCATCCAAACAATCTAGGGAAAGTTGTTGATCTGGGACGACCAGTTTATTGATAAATTGAAGAGCCCTTCTCAATAATGCATGTCCTTGTTCAATGGTTTGCGGAATGAGTTCTTGATTTTGTGTCACTCGCAATTCCTCAGCAAGATAAAGTAGTTTTGCACCCATAGAGCTTTGCAGAGGGGAACTATAGAGAGAGCGAGATAGAGGTTCTAAATGAGCCGCGTCATAGGCTAATGGGGATAGCTCAGGAAATTCTTTTGCTAAATCTGAATTCGCTAACAGGTGGTCAATACTGTGTCTAAGAAGTTCCCAGCAGTCGTATTGATCTTTGGGGTTCTTTTTTTCAAGCATGAAAGCTGACAAAATCTTTTCCATCAGAACACTTATAAGAACTGTTAGACGAGTCATATGTTCAGAAACCTCTGGCGGCTCGTCTAAAGAAACATGATCTTGAACTTCTGCATAGAGATCTTTGAATTGGTTGACAGCACTATTCCACGCTTCTCGAGCGTAAATGTTCTCAAATTGTATCCCTTCGAAACCTTGAGTGAGGTTAAAGAATAGCTTTTCTGTAGGGTCAATAATCGTTGTCGATGATGCAGGTGTCACTTCTTCAGACGATGACGAAGACGATGACGAAGAGGATACCGCTGATGAACTTGATGAAGCTGAGGAATGTATTGGCATCACCGATTCTAATTTAGGCTTTTCTAATCCCCTTGAAGCTGGTTTGGAGGCAGAATTGTCTTTTCTTGCCTTTGTGGGTTTATAGTGTGTACGGGCTTCTTCTTTGATGAGTTGGTTTGCTAACCTTAAGGCTTTGTCTTTTGCTGCTTTCAGTTCGGTCTCTTTTCGTTCAAGTTCTGTTCTTTCTTGGAGAATTTTATCTTTCAATTGTCGACATCTCTCTCTGATAGTGGAACATTGCCATTGAATCGCTTTTGTGTGCCGGCAGAGGGCTCCAGTTCTATTCATAAATGCTTCCAAAGAGCTCTCGAAATCATGAAGATCTTCTTTAAGCTGAGGATAATCCATTAAGATAGCTTTGAGGCTTTCCTTTATGTGCTTCTTAATCGCTTTAGGGCTTCCCAATCTCTGAATTGTAAAATTGCGAAAATGAGTAAAGGTATGTAATAAGTTTTCAGGTTTGCAGTTTTCTCCTAATCCCCAGTACCAGGAGGGATATTGAAGAAGAAATTGTGAATAATTAATGCATTCATTACTTAAATCATAAGTTTGAATATTGATCGATATAATTCCCTCAACTAATTCAAGGAGTTCTTCAATTCTCTGGTGAACGATTTCGTTCCCTTCAGTATCGTTTATTTCTTTAAATAAGCGCTCTCCGTAAGTTGTAGAAAACATTTCTGTATATGCTTGGATATCAACAGCATAAAATGCTTCTAATTTTTTAAATCGATTAGGAATGGTAGCGTCAGTGAATTGGATGATCGGATTAATGATCTCATCAATAGGTGGAGAAGTGCTTATGAGGAGGCTTTTGATGAGTTCTTTAGTTTCGGGGGAGAGTGTGGGATCTTCTATATTTATCGGTTGATTAGTTTTCAGAAGATTGATGATTTGATCCATTCTATCGTCTTCTGGTTTTTTGGTGAAATAATCCAAAGTTGCTAGTGTTGACAAGCCTTTTTTCTCGATAAGAGGGAGGAATTTCCCCATAAATTTCCTAAATTGATCTATGCAGGCATTGTAACTTTCTAAGCTTTCTTCGATAATATTTTTGAGAATTGCTTCATAATCCTTCAACATCGAAGGCAATAGACAAGCGTTTAGCACCACATCGCTCTGAATATCAGTTGTCATTTCAGATTGCCCGAAAAGAAAAGAGAGATTAAAAGAGTTGGCTGGGAGGCTGAAAGACTGTTGTTGCTGGATGGATAGTTCAATCTCCTCTGCTTTTCCAAGTTCATCTTCAATGTATTTTGAAATTGTACATAAAACGGGAACGAGTTCTGGATACCCGTTAGAGTGCAGATGTCGGATGAATTTTTTAATCGTGCAAAGATTAGTCCGATTGATCTTGTTAAGAATAACGTCCTTAATGATTGTCGCATCTTCATGATAAGCTTCAAAACTATTTGTTGTGTCGATCGGGGGAGTGTGATAGATGCGTGACATCTGAATAAAAGAAAAGATCAACAGATCTTTGATTGACATAGAATTGTACTTCTTGGACAACGCTTGCATTTGTGTGGATAAATAGTTAGGAAGAGAGAAAATTGGAATTTGTTTTAAAACTGGAAGTTGGCTCTCTGGTATAGAAACTTGTTGTTGTCCAAGTTGTATCGCCCCTAAACGACCGGTTTGAGGGGCTTGGTAGGTCACTCGACCTCTTCTTCCTCGAGATCCTTTAATGCTTTGTGGCGCCGGGGTGATCGTGAAAATTCCGCCTGATTCTGTAATTTTACAACCTTTATAAATTTTTTTGATTCTTTCAATCGCAGAGTCTGATGTTTCTCTAGGGATGGCGATGTAATTGAGGGGGCTCGCGTTACGTGAAGCTCTCGATGAAGATGAAGAAGATCTGGAAGATGAAGCGGGCGAAGGAAAAGACGATGAGGACGACGATGATGATGACGAAGTCATTGAGTTTGTTCTATTAAACATGATTTAACCTAAGTAAAAATAATTTGATGATATTCAATGAAGTTTAATTCGTTTTGTTTAAAAAGGCAAATAATAAAAAAATGATTCTTAAATGATTTTTGTAAGTCCTTAAGAAATGGAGGCGTTGTTGCATTAATTGAAATGAATCTTAGGACATATAAAACTCAAAAAACCTAATCACGGAGTTCATAGGGAGCGCAGAGGCGGTTATTGTAAAAGAGAAACCGCTTGTGCGGCAAGCCTTCCAAGAGAATGGACCAGATAGAAGGGAATGGAAAGGATCTTGTCATGGTGAGATAGGGGTTGTTCTGCGATTCTAATTCCTAACGGAGCCTCTTTTTGTTGGAGAAAGCTGCGAAGGGATTTCAAGCTCCCCGTTGCACCAGCTTTGACCTCAATGGGGATGATCATGGATCCAGCTGTCTCAACGAAATCAACTTCAGCTTGTCCGCCAACGACACGTTCCCAGAAGAGGAGAGGTGCATTTTGGTAGGCCGGAGAATAGGCAATCAACTCTTGTCCGACAAATTGTTCTGCGAGCATGCCTGCATTGATCTGCATAATATCTTGATCGAAGAAGTGCGTAGCATCAACTTTGGTTGCTGTTTGAAGGAGTCCAACATCGAGATAAAGTAATTTATAACGTTCATGCTTGAGATGAGCGTGAAGCGGCAAGCCTACGGCAGTTGTTGCAAAAACCTGTTGGATTAATCCAGCATAGCAAAGCAGTTCGATAGCAGGTTTAAGTTCACGAGCGCGATAGGATTCGTCAATACGATGGTATTTAAGAATTTGTCCGATAAGTGCTGGAGTTCTTTGAAAAATCAATTGTAAGTATTTGTGCTGGGTCCGATTGGCATATTTTCCAAAATCACTTTCATAAGCTTGCAAGATGCGGCTTTGGACACGCTGAGATTCATAAAAAGAACCATTTTCCTTAAAGGTTTTAATCGCTGAAGGCATTCCTCCAATAAACATATATTGACGAACCAATTTTAAAAGTTCGCTATGTTCAAATTCGCTTGGGGGATTGTCTAAACGATATGTCTTCAAACGCTCAGCAATAAAGGGTGCAACGGCTTGTAGAAACTCATCAAAAGAAAGCGGATGTAAATAGAGAAATTCTACCCGGCCAACCGGGAAACTAAAATTTTCGTCTTTTAACAAAAACTCCAATAATGATCCGGCAGCAATCACATGGAGATTGGGCATTTTTTCTTTAAAATAACGAAGACTATGTAGGGCTTCGGGACACATTTGAATTTCGTCAAGAAATAGTAGGCTTTGTTCCGGCTTTATCGGTTTTTGAAGTGCAATTTCCAACTTTGCAAGAATTTCTTTAGGTTCCCTTGTGGCAAATGCTGTCATGAGTTCGGGTCGATTTTCGAAGTCAACTAAAGCTACATCATCGAATTGTTCGCGGCCAAACTCTTCGACAAGGTAGCTTTTTCCCACCTGCCGTGCGCCTCGTAACAGAATAGGGAGATGTTCGCTCTTATTTTTCCAAGCAATGAGTTCAGCTTTTAGCGTTCTTTTCATGATTATCCTTAATAGTGCCCATTAAAGTAGATTATCCACGAAATGGTTTTTTTTGCTACTAGTTTTCACCATAATCTGGTTCAAACAGGTACCTGTTTTGACCAAACAATGGCTCAAACAGACGTTTTTAATTCACAGCTTGTTATTCCTCTTTGCGCCTTTGCGCCTCTTTTGCTCCTTCGCTTTAATAAAGAGGAGAGACGTGAATGTGAATAGTTGCGCTTTTTCTCTTTTCGGTTATCCTCAGAAAAATTATAATAAGCCGAAAATTATTTTATCAGTTTTTTGAACATACGAGACAGTGGAGAGGTGCATGGCAGAGGATTCGAGTACAGACGTCCCTAACGGGAGATTTTTGGCTGCAACATGTTTAGTGGCAGGAACCTGCATAGGCGGGGGAATGCTTGCTTTGCCAGTGGCCACTGGAATAACTGGATTTTTCCCCTCTGCTTTGATGATGGCTCTTTGTTGGATGGCGATGACGGCATCAGCTTTGCTCTTATTGGAAGTCAATCTCTGGATGAAAGAGGGTGCCCATGTGATCACCATGGCGTCGACATTGCTTGGCCCTGTTGGGAAAGTCTTCAGCTGGTGTGTGTATCTCTTCATTTCATACGCCTCCATTGTTGCTTATACTGCTGCGGGTGGGACTTTAGTCATCCATGGCGCTGCAAATTTGATCGGAACCACCTTATCCAAAGAGATCGGCTGCCTCCTCTTTATTGTCGTCTTCGGAGGGGTGATCTATCTTGGCAATCAGATCGTTGGTCGGGTCAATACTATTTTATTTGTTGCGATGATTGCTGCCTACTTTGCCCTTGTCGGGACAGGATTTTCAGAAGTAAAAACTGAGTTATTGAGCCATCGGTACTGGCCGACATCGTTTTTGGCCATTCCACTCCTTTTGACAACATTCAGTTTTCAGACGATGCTGCCTAGCTTAACCCCCTACCTAAAAAGAAATGCCAAGGCGCTCCGCTGGGCGATCATCTCCGGAACGACCCTCACGTTCATCGTTTATCTCATCTGGCAATATCTGGTATTGGGGATCGTTCCTGTTTCAGGACCTCATAGCTTGATTAAAGCTTTAGAATTAGGCGAGCCCATTACACAATTCTTGAGGGAACATGTGCAGAGCGTTTGGGTTTCTGTCATTGCGGAATATTTTGCGTTTTTTGCCTTAGTCACCTCTTTCTTAGGGATGGCATTAGGTCTCTTCGACTTCTTGTCAGATGGCCTCAAAATCCCGAATCAAGGAAAAGGCAAAGTGATCTTAAGTTTGCTGATCATTATCCCGACATTTTTCTTTGCCGCCTATTTTGAAAGGGTTTTCTTAATTGCTTTGGATACGTCTGGCGGATTTGGAGATTCAATCCTCAATGGAATCATGCCGGTGCTGATGGTCTGGGTGGGACGGTATTGGTATCGTTTTCCTGATGAGCACAGAACTCCAGGGGGAAAGATCCTTTTGGTTGTCGTTTTAGCTTTCTTCGTCAGTTCCCTCATCCTAGAGACGTTAATCCACTCAGGACAGATCTGTTCTATTTTCCAGGCTTGTGAAATGGCTGCTAAAGAACAGCTTCAAGGAGGAATATAATCATGAACCGTTTGATGTTAGCGATTAAAGCCTTCGTCAGGGCGTGGAAGAATCCATCTGATGCGTCGCTATTCCTTGAAGAACAGCCGACCGTCTCCAAAGAACCGGCGGCTGAGGCGTCTCATCTTCGGTTACTGAGCTGCCTCCAGCAATCGGGAAGGCTCATTGATTTTCTTAAAGAAGATATCGCTTCTTTTACCGATGCTCAAGTCGGGGCGGCTGCGCGGAAAATCCATCAAGATTGTGCAGAAGTCATCGAAGAGTTAGTGGCGATTCGTCCGCTGCGCGACGAGGCTGAGGGAGCTGCCATTCAAGTGCCGAAGGGATATAACCCTGCAGAGATAAAACTTGTTGGTTTAATCAAGGGAGAGCCTCCTTTTAAAGGGGTCCTCGTTCACAGAGGGTGGAAGGCTCATAAACGATCGCTTCCAAAAAAAATTGGGGAGCAGTCGATGGAAATTGTCTGCCCTGCTGAAGTAGAAGTCAAGCCTTAAGGGGATTATGAGCAAGACCGCCAATTACATCATCGGTATCGACCTTGGAACAACAAATTGCACAATGACTGCTTCTAAAGTAGACGCTGAATTAATCGATGTGATTCAGCTCGATCAAGTTCCAATTCTGCAAGCGACTGAAGCACATACGATCGATCAGCCTCTTTCTCTTCCTTCCTTTATCTATTTCCCCCTTGAGGAAGAGGTCAAAGGGAACATTGGCCAGCTTCCATGGAGCAGCAACGGCCACTTTATGGTTGGAACGTATGCACGCGACCGGGGAGCGGAGCTGCCGACGCGGCTGATTGCCTCTGCGAAGTCGTGGCTATGTCATGCTGGGGTCGACCGGCGTGAAAACCTCCTGCCCATCGAATCTGATGAAATCGACCACCGGATGAGCCCCTTGACAGCATGTGCGGAGATTTTGAAGCACCTTAGGGCATCATGGGACCAAAATCACCCGGACGCCCCTTTCAATGAGCAGGAAGTTTTGGTCACCGTGCCCGCTTCATTCGATCCGAGTGCAAGACAGCTCGTTCAAGAGGCCGCTGAAATGGCTTCTTATCCCGAAGTCATCCTCCTGGAGGAGCCACAGGCAGCTTTCTATGCATGGCTTCAGCAACACTCGAAAGAGTGGCGAACAAATCTGAAAGTGGGTGACACGGTTCTTGTCATCGATATTGGCGGTGGAACGACAGACTTCAGTTTAATCGGCGTAGAAGAAAAAGCGGGAGATTTAGAGCTGAGGCGCCTCGCTGTGGGAGCCCATTTATTGCTTGGGGGCGATAATATCGATCTGGCTTTAGCCTACTTTGTCAAAGGGAAATTCGAAGAGCAGGGGCATGAGATCGATCATTGGCAATTTCAAACCTTGATCCATCAGTGCCGCCAGGCCAAAGAACAGCTCATGGGGGAAAATCCCCCCGACCATATCGCTGTGACAGTGTTGGGAAGAGGAAGCAGATTAATAGGAAACACACTCACAGTAGAACTTTCTTTAAAGGATGTTGAACACCTAATCTTAGACGGGTTCTTTCCACTTGTAGAGATGGAAGAACGCTCCCCTGTGGAACACCGTGCGGGGATTCAGCAGATCGGTTTGCCTTATGTCCAAGATCCCCGCATCTCCTGCCAGCTGGCGAAATTTTTGTCTATGACAGGAGAAACTGAGAAGGCTGCGACTGACCAGTTCGTCCTCCCCACAGCAGTGCTTTTTAATGGAGGCACATTGAAGGCTTTTTCTTTTCGGCAGAGGCTGATGACGCTCCTCAACCAATGGGCAAAGAAATTAGATAAACCCCCAGTCTTAGAGCTGCGCGGAGCGGACTACGACTTCGCAGTCAGCCGAGGGGCAGCTTGTTATGGACTTGCGAGACAAGGAAAGGCAATCCGGATTCGAGGGGGGACAAGCCGCAGCTATTATATCGGGGTTGAAGAGTCGGCTCCTGCCGTTCCTGGCATGAGCCCGCCGTTGCGTGCGTGTTGCATCGTCCCTTTCGGGTTGGAAGAAGGAGAAGAGCGAGAGCTGGGAGAACAGGAGTTCGCTCTCATCTTAGGGGAACAGGCAACGTTTCGTTTTTTTAGCCATAGCACCCCTCTTCTATCTGATGGAAGAGAACCTATCGTGGGGACTTCTGTACGCAATTGGAAGCAAGAATTGACCGAGCTGCACCCTATCGAGACCGTTCTAAGCAAAGCCGAAGGGGATGGCAAGACAGTCCGTGTTAAACTGAAGTCTAAAGTCACAGAACTTGGCGTCTTAGAGCTTTGGTGCTTTGCACCTGATGGCCGCAAATGGAAACTCGAATTTGACATCCGTCAGTGATGTGCATGATGTTGACATGTACCCCCCTCCCAGCACAAAAAAACAGGATAGGCAGGATCGCTTCGCGGCGGGATAGCCAGGATAAGGAAAAGGGTATGAAGAATTTGTGAGATAATGAAAAAAGAATGGATGATTGTCTTCTAATTATTCGCCATCCTATTTATATCCTTTTTATCCTGCCTATCCTGTTCTGTCCCTTTGTCAATCATGTGTGAGATTGCGTATCATTGTTGAGCGACGAGGACTTTCAAGGCTTCTTGTTTCATCCTTAGATGAAGGCTGTAGAGGCCGTTAGCCCGGCTTGGAGAGAGGCTTGAGGGGATACCTAGCTCATCAAGATAAGTGGGGAGGCATTTCAGTACGGTTTCAGGTTCTTCGCCACTGTAAACTTTAGTGAGCAGAGCCGCTAAGCCAGCAGAAATAAGGGCGTCCGACTCAGTTTCAAAGAACATCTGTTTCCCTGACAAATAGCTGTGGATATACATCTGACTTTGACATCCCTGCACGAGGTTTTCAGCATTTTTCCACTCTTTAGAGAGAGGGAGTTGACTGCGGCCTAGTTCAATGATTTTTTCATATTTATCTTCCGCTGTTGGGCAAGATAAAAACAATTCTTTAATTTGGTGTTGTTTGGCTAGGCATGATTCGTACATGTTTGATGTCCTTATGGTTAATGTGATTATAAGTTGCTAAAAACAAGCGTTTATCGCTCATATACTTGATTTTAATCGATTCTCCTTTTCTATGAAATAAAATTTTCATCATTTCATTCTCGCAAAAAATAATATATTTTAGTAAGCTTAGTGATAAATTTAATTATCACTATAATAAAAGGAGTCTAATATGACGAGCCCAACTTCCCCTAGATCTATTCGTTTTCCGGCTGTCTTGCCCCCAACCAATCCCACCCCTACTCGTTTTCCGACTGCCTCGCCTCCAACCTCTCCTACCCTTACCCGTATTCAGATAAGTTCGCTGCCGCCAATTTCTCCGAGACCTTCTTGTAGTTCGGTTGTAGAAGTGGACCTCCCCTATCTGAATTCTAACGCAATCACGTTAGAAAGAGTGAAACGTGTCATCTCAAAGCCAGATGGAGGCGACGCGACGTCTACTGAAAGAGTGGAGGCAGTCAGAGTATCAGTATTCCCTGAGCCTGATCAATTGCCAATTGGAAAACGGCCTGGTCCAAGTACAAGCTTAGAACGTGGAGTGACACAAGGGGAGATGTTTCTCAAAATGATCTTCATGAAACTTGCCAATGACTGCTATCAAGTGCTTGGAGAAGGAATTGTTATCACCCCGGAAAGCTGCTTATCTGAAGAGTCCACTATCGATAGTGCGACCCCTCTGGTAAGTTCTAGTGTTCCAATAACAGAAAGTAGTTCTGCTAGTGCAAGCACTGATCCTTATGGGATTCAATCATTGAAATTGAAATTTAATCCTATCAACGGCTATCGCGATTTTCGGGATGCAAAAACAAAAGATAAGGATGGAGGTGAATTATCGTTCATCGATTTCATCAGGACATACCATCGTCCTCCAGAAACACTCATCACTCCAGAAGGGACATCTGTTCCATTAAAAGGAATAGTTGGCTTCTTGGCTTTAGCTAGAGTTCTTGCTGATATCGATCCCATTGGTAAAATTGGGAAGAATGCCGGATTTGTTTGGGTGACAGATGAAGGTGGTCAAATCATTGCTGCACAAACTGCGCAAGCAGCTCAATCAACACAAACGGCACAAACAGCGGTGATCCGCTCGCAAAGATTTTTTCACTTTCGTATCGGAACAAATTTGGCATTTGACGCTTATGAAAAGTTTAAGAGTCAATCTGTAAGATCTCATCAAATTAGAAATCATTCGATCAAAAATCTTCAGATTGATGAAGATGATAGTCTTAAGATATCCTGGAATAAACTTTCAGGAAAGCAGAGAGAAGAGTTCTTACAGGTCCTTATTCAGATCAATCGCTTTTTTAAATCATCGGAGATTCGGAATTATCTGTTTGAGCGAGATGGTACGCTCTATCCGCGAGAAATGGCCGATAGTCTGAAGGAACAAGTGGTTTTTTTGAAGGGGAGGGTCGCAGCCTGGCTAGACGATCAATTAACAATTTATGGTGAGGAATTGAGTGAGCTAGAGACCAAATATCTCGTGCCAATTAAGATGGCGAGAAAAATCGATAAAATTGGTCAACTCCCTCCAGACCAAGCCGAAAAGGTCAAAAAGATGATGCGAAAATCGATCTTGTTCAAGCTAGAGTTGGAGAAAAGCCGTCAAGAGGTAGCAGAAGTACAAGCCAATCTCAAGGATACCCAACAATCCTTCGAGGAAACGGTCAATAAGCTTCTAATGAAGGCAGATGCCCTTCAGGCTGAAAAAGAGGCGCGCCAAGCATTGCAAGAAAGATTGATTCATTTAGAAGAACATGGATCAGACACCTTAAAAGCTGAGATAAGACAGATAACTGAAAAACCAAGCAGAAGAAATTCTAAAACCGGAATTTTCAGAAAATCGTTACGGATGAAGCCCCCATCCTCTGAGGGAGGCGAGTAGTTGTATATCGATTCTGGTTCTAAAGTCACAGAGACGCAGATTCGAGTTTAGCATTATATGCGGAAGAGTTCTTCAATATCTATTTTTCCTCGCTTCTGGTTTTTACTAGACTGTGAAAAATATCTATTATTGAGAATCAACAAATTGAGACGGACTGATCTAACCCATCTTTCCCATCCTGTCATTTATCCTATTAGTTGCAAAACATGTAACCATTTAGGTTGAATTTTTTTTTCTGTGTAAAAGGGCGACACAGATTTAGAGTAAAAAAATGCTAAACTCGAGTCTGTGCCTCTGTGTTTCTATCCTTGGACTGAAGATGCTATTTTCATTCTCGCTAAAAATGAATTATTCTATTAGGCTTAAGATAATAAAGCGGTTGAGGTGATCGATGATACTCGCTCTATTCGTCTTGTTAGGAGTGGCTTTAGTCACCGCAGAACTTCTGATGCTTATTTGCTGGGGGATTTATCTTTTCCAGCGTCGGTTCTCCATTGTTGATATTGGATGGGCAACGGCATTCTTTTTCATCACTCTTATTTTTTTCATTATTGGCCAGGGCTATTTCTGGCGGAAGATGCTTCTCTTGATCATTGTCTCCTTTTGGTCTCTCCGTCTCGCTGTCCATCTCGTCAAACGGTATTTCCGTCAGGGCGAGGATCCCCGCTATCCGCGGATGGTGAAAACATGGTTTGCTAATCACAGACCTTTCTTTCAGGCGTTTCTCTTATTCACATGTCAAGGGGCGATCGTCACCGTTCTCTCCCTTCCATTTCTTTTGATCTGTCAAAATCCCCTTCCCTGCTTCGACACAGCTGAAATGTTTGGTCTATTCATTGCAGTGGTCGGAATTGCAGGGGAGTCAGTCGCTGATTGGCAACTCGTGCAATTCAAACGACGCGCTCCCGCTCAAGGAGAGTGTTGTGAAGAGGGCTTATGGGGCTATTCAAGGCATCCTAATTATTTTTTTGAATGGGTGATCTGGTTGGGATTCTTCTTGATGGCTCTGCCCGCTCCGTTGGGGTGGCTATCCATCGTTTCTCCTGTTTTAATTCTTTATTTATTGCTGAAGGTTTCAGGCATTCCCCCAGCTGAAGAGCTTGCTGTAGAGACCAAAGGAGAGGCCTATCTGAACTATCAGTCACATGTCAGCCCATTCTTTCCTTGGTTTAGACGCAACAGGAAAAATGAGTCTCCTCTCAACACTCACCTGGAGGAATGAAAGATGTATTCAGTGCTTTTAGGCTCTTATGGAAGTAATCAATCTAAAATCGAAATTAGGCAAGATCCAGCGACGCAAGACATTAAAGGATACCGCTATCTCAACAACCAAATGGAACCTTCATGCTATCCATTAAAGAAGATAAATGTTGAACGTATTAAAGAAGATCCTTCCTTGATTATCTCACTTCATCGTGATGGATTTGAACCGACGATTAATGCAAAAGGGAAGATAGAATGGGTAATTGACCGAATTGCAACTTACATAAGAGATCGATCTGCAACTGTTGATCGTTATTCGAACGATTCCAACAGCAACCTCTTGAGTTCAGCTTCTTCTTCATCCCCTATTGATAGAGGATCTTCAAGCTCCGTAAATGACTCACAGACTTCTGTAAATCCACCTTTGCCCACTACTCAAGAAGCTGATCCTCAATTATCTATCCGCCCTTTATTACCTCTTGCCGAAAATCCTCTACGAGAAACGCACCCATTAGGTTTCCCATTGGGAGCATCCAGAAGGGATTATTCTGAGAAGTATCCGGAATGGTGCGAAAATGTTCTTTCTCGTCCAAGGATTCGTGGATCTTCCTATGAAAAGGCGATAAAGAAATGTGAACAGATGGCAGGATTGGAGAACCAGAGATGTGAATTAGAACAGATGAAAAAAGGATGGAAAAACGCGATTGATAGAGCTATAAAGATTATCCTAGAATTCAATGAAGTTAACTTATTAGATTTGAATCAGATTTACAGTCAATTCAAAACGATTTATGGCAATGTCTATCAATTTATTTTTATTCAGATACAGAACGTTGAGAAATTAAAGAATGACAAACATGCCTTCCTATCTTGTTTTCAGAGGGATTTCTACGATGAATTGAAGGATGTGTTCCTGGAAATGGATCAAGCTCCTTTTAACAACATTAGGTTAGATATTTTCGAGTCTCAGATTCAAACTGACGACGAAGCGAGTTCCTCTGAAATCAAGAAGCTTCAGGACGAATACCCAGACTCGGCTGGAAAGATCGAAGAGCTCGCAAGGCTTGCACAAGGATTCGTTCAACGTAAAAGAAACGAGCTTACCCATAAGGTCAATGATTACTTATGTTGGCCTGAAGTATCTTCCTGTTGGCAGCTGATTTTTAAACGCTGTCCAGATTTGAAGGAGAAATATCATCAAATGAAGAGGATGCGTTTCTCCTCTCTTGTAGACATCGGCCGCGGTTATCAAGCTGATTGTTACAAAGACCCTTATATCACTCTCTTTTCGAAGATCGTCGCTGCCTGCGAACGATTTGCTGCTTCTCCTCAAAAGGGGACAGATCAATTAAATCAATTGAAACAGGAAATCGGAGAGATCTACGTTCTTCTGAATAATAAATTGGATCACTTTGATCGTCGAATTGAACCGTTAGTTTTTTTGAGGGATGTGATACAAATCATCTTGAAATGGCCTGGAGAGTATGAATTGTCACAGGGAGAGAAGCTCTACATCTCAAATGCTGTTTATTTTTTGATATCCATCTCAAATAAGAGTCTAACCGCTGAACCCGAGATTCCCTATAACTACCAGAATATCCCCGAGAAAGAAAAATCAGATGCTGTTCGTGTTTTAGCCTCAAAAAAAACAACTGCACAAAAGCGAGAAGCCTGCCGAATGCTTCTTTATAGCAGAATTCCTTGGAAAGCATTAATCGCAATAGGATCTCTTTTCCATGGAGGTGGAGGCATAAAGCCTGAACAAATCGCTTATAATAGAAGGCTCTTAGGCGAAGCTCTAATCGACCTTTTCGATGAATTTCGAATTATAGAGGCGGCTATGACAGATTTGATCGAGTTTGAACTGTCTGAATTCACCGATTCACCATCGTTACAACCCCCGACAGATCTGCCAGAAGATTGTTTTAGATATATCCATCTCTTAGGTGATCGACAGCAAATCTTAAATAGTCTCAACGAAATATGCGGCATTCTCCAATGGTGGGAAACAACTCCATTAGACGCGAGCCAAGTTAATGAAATAAGGGTTAAATATGCCGTTTTAAGAACCATTCAGATGGTTGGAGAGCTTTCAAAAACCCTTCGCCAAGCAGGACTGCTCAATGTTAACGAATCTGCCAGCAGATGCATTGAGCAGCTTCGTGATTTGTTAGCGCATCTTGAGAAATTTAAAGTCAACAAGCGATTGCAAGCACTATTAAAAATGGACAATTTGCCTGGGTGTCAAATTGTGGCTATCATCGAAGACTTCAAGGAGCTCTTACACTATTTTATGCGAGAGCGAATAGAAGTTTCGAAAGCAAGAGAGTGGTTAGAAATAAAAAATCTTCAAAACGTTGACCAGGATCTCCCTCAACTCGAGGTAAACAATCTTCGCACATTAGTTGTCTATCTTGATTCCCAAATCTCTCTTGAAGAACAAACGGCTTTAAGAATGACTGTCATGGGGGAGGAAGCGAGGAACAAACGACGAGAGATCTATCAGATTAAAGAGGAATTTTTAGCAGGCTGCTATGAGAGGTTGGCGTGCGAAGAGAAAATCGCAGAGCTTTCGTCTGAGGAGGCCACGAAAGCGCTATTCACTCAATCCTTCTCTCTGGAAAGGTCTGCATGTGAAGAGGAGCTTGCCGAACGTTCGTGTTCAGAAGAGGATAAGAAAACGTTACTCTCACAATTTTTGTCTCGAAAGAGAGCTTCATTGGAGCAGGAGATCGCAGAACTTTCGTCTGAAGAGGTCAAAAAAAGGTTGCTCATCAATGTTCTCTCTCAGCTCAGAACGTCATGCAAGAAGAAGATTGAAAAGCTTCCGCTTTCAAAGAAAAAAAAGGAATTGTTATATTCACTCATGCTCATTCAATTGGATCCTCGACACTACTACAGACGCGGCGTCCACTTCAGATCTGGAGCGACTGACCCAAGGATGCTGAATGTCATTAAGAAATATGCAGATAATAAAAAAACTCCTGATGATGAAAAAGCGTTGTTTCGAAAACTTAGAGAGAAACTCTTAGAGGGGCGTCTTTCTGCTGAAGGAGATTCCTCAAGCGAAGAAGCCTCTCCAAGAATCCATGACGCTCAAGAGCAATTTTCAGCGATTATCGCACTCAGAAAGGAAAGAGGAACATGTAATCCTGAACTAGAAAATGTAGAATCCCGTTTTATTGAATTAACAGAAACTCTTGACGCTTTTTCTCAACGGAAGAAAAGAGAAATCGAACCGATTTTACATTCGTTTGATGTCTATGAGGATGATTCCGACATCGATCACGAAGTGACTCGATTGATTGAAAGAATGGAGGTCAATTCGATCAATCCAGACGAGTTATCTCTCGCGATTCTTGCACTCGGTGTCGATGGAGATGTTTCGTGGCAGAACACTTTTGATCAGTATCGTTTGAGACTTGCCAAAGGGGCTGCACCCACCGCAAAAGGTGCTGTAAAAGACACGTTACAGTTCGATTTAGCAAAAATAAAATGGTCTATGACTTCAATTTTAGGGATATTGGATCAACTGCATGGACTTCTTCCCGAAGATCGAGACGTCTACCATCACGATAAGACTCTTCAATTGGCATGTCAATTTCTATACTCGAGCTTCCGGGGACGGGCGATCACTTTGGAATATGGGATTGAATTTTTAAAGTCAACTCTCCCTGATCATCGTCATCAGTTAAATGCCATTCAAGAAACACTTAACAGGGTGATTGATCAAGCGAACGGGGTTCTCCATGTCCATGGTGCTGCAGAGGTGAGTACGCTGACTCCTTTTGGTCAGGCATTTGTTGAAGGACTGTTCTTAGATCAACTTGCAAAAGATGCGTCCATTGGCAAAGATCGGCAGCTTACGATCAATTCTTTGAGAACACAGCTGAGAGCATTGCTAGAGGTTATAGAGAGTCGTGAAAGTTCTTCGGTTGTGAGTTCGAGTACATGAAAGGGACTTAAGGAGGTAATTGCAGAAGTCGAACCTGGATCCATTGCACCAGATTAAGAATCTTTACCTTCTTGCAGTCCTACAGACTGCGATACTTAACTTGTTCATACCCAGGGTGTTGCCCTTACCATTACCCATTTTTTCAGCGCGAAGCGTTTGGAGTGCGGAAGTCCTCTTCCGCTTTTACCGACGAACAGCATTGATAAGAGCTTGTGGATAGATTATAGTTAGTTTTAGGCGATAGCCCGAGAAGTGAATAAGCTTGAGAGAAAAGTAGGAGATACTGAGCGCTGGGCGAAGCGGTAGAGAAATTCAAAAGACACTAATGTCTTCAAAATTGATCTAGAATAAAGCGAAAGAGGACTTTCGCACTCCAAACGCTTCGCGTAAAAAAAATGGGTAATGGTAAGGGCGTTGCCCTGGTCTGTTGCAGTTTCAGTCCTTTGGATTGTTTTTGCTATTGCCCGAAGGGCTCAATATTGCAACAGCCCAGGGCAACGCCCTGGTTATGAACAAGTTAAGTATCGCAAGTCTGTAGGACTGCAAGGGTCTTAGCCTGTTACGCTCGTATGGGTTCTGACCCGATTTATGCAATTGCCTTTTTAGCCATTGTCTCTTAAGTCCCATTCGGAATAATTGGCCAACAAATTTAATTTTCTTGACTTTTATCTGTAATAGGTTACCTTATTAGAAATGATTTCGAAGAAAAGCGGTACGAATTTTCGCTTCCTTCGAAGCAGTTCTGTTGGTTATTTCTATTCTTGATTTCTTCTACAGTGCTGCATTAAGAGGATGATAAAGCAGATAATATGGCAAAAGAAGATACAATTAAAGTTGAAGGGACGGTTGAAGAGCTTCTCCCAAATATGAACTTTCGGGTTTCTCTTCAGAATGGAATGAAGGTGATTGCTCACTTGTGTGGTAAAATGCGAATGAAAAATATACGCGTTTCAATAGGAGACGTCGTTACTGTCGAAATGTCGCTTTATGATCTAAGCAAAGCTCGAATTATTTTTAGACATAAATAAGGCTTTGTTTTTCTTGCAACACACTGAATCGTAATGATTTACAGGTTCGTGATCCAGTTAAAATTTCTTAGCTGGATCACGATAAAAGAGTATGGTTGATTAAAATTCATCGACCAGCTAAACTTGCGATATTTTAGTCGCGAAAAGGGTAAAGTCAACATGCCCAGATAGCTCAGTGGTAGAGCATTTGCATGGTAAGCAAAAGGTCGTAGGTTCGATTCCTATTCTGGGCAAGACTTTAATTAACAAAGTATATACTCACTTGAGCTTAACGGAGGAAGAAAATGGCAAAAGAAGCATATAAGCGGGACAAACCGCACGTCAATATCGGCACAATTGGCCACGTTGACCATGGTAAAACAACACTCACAGCCGCTATCACGAAAGTTATGGCTGAACAAGGCGGGGGGAAATTTAGAGACTATGCCTCTATCGACAATACCCCAGAAGAAAAAGCGCGCGGGATTACGATCAACTCAACACACGTTGAGTACGAAACAGCCCTACGTCACTATGCACACGTAGACTGCCCAGGCCACGCTGATTACATCAAAAACATGATTACCGGTGCTGCTCAAATGGATGGCGCAATTCTCGTGGTTGCTGCAACAGACGGTGCGATGCCTCAAACAAAAGAACACATTCTCTTAGCACGTCAGGTTAACGTTCCTTCTATCGTCGTCTTCCTTAACAAAGTTGATATGCTTGCCGAAAGCGATGCAGACCTTCTCGATCTTGTTGAAATGGAATTGCACGAAATTTTAGAGAAACAAGGATATAAAGATGTTCCGATCATCCGCGGTTCCGCTCTAAGAGCTCTAGAAGGCGATCCTAAGTTCGTCGAGTCGATTAAAGAACTGATGAGAACTGTTGATGAGAAGATCCCTACACCTGTACGTGAACTGGATAAACCTTTCCTCATGCCTGTTGAAGACGTCTTCTCGATTTCTGGCCGCGGTACTGTTGCGACTGGCCGGGTTGAACGGGGTGTTGTCAAGCTAAACGATAAGCTTCAGCTCGTCGGATTAGGCGAAACAAGAGATACCGTTGCAACAGGTTTAGAGATGTTCAATAAGTCCATGGATGAATCTCGAGCTGGTGAGAACGTCGGAATTCTCGTTCGTGGATTGACTAAAGATGATATTGATCGAGGAATGTGCCTCGTGGCTCCAGGGACAACAACTCCTCATACAGAATTCAAAGGGGCAGTCTATATCCTTAAGAAAGACGAAGGTGGCCGCCATAAGCCGTTCTTTACCGGTTATCGCCCGCAGATCTTTATCCGTACAACCGACGTGACGGGTACTGTAGAACTCCCTGCAGGGGTGGAAATGGTGATGCCTGGCGACAATGTTGAGCTCACTATTAAATTGATTGCGCCTGTAGCGATGGAAAAAGGGATGCGTTTTGCTATCCGCGAAGGCGGTCATACAATTGGAGCAGGAACGATTTCCGAGATCATTAAGTAGTAATTAAGAGAGAGTTGCAAAACTCGTGGCGGGGATGACCAAGCGCCCCTGATCAAGCCTCAGGGGCCATAGGTCGGTGTTATGAGTTTTGCAACACTTCTCTATATTAAGAAGTGGGTTCTTGTGCTAAGGGTGTGTAGCTCAGCTGGTAGAGCAACGGTCTCCAAAGCCGTAGGTCGTGGGTTCGATCCCCTCCGCACTCGATTATTCGTCTATCTTATCTCTATCACGGTAGATGCACCTTCTCGTGTTGAAGAGAGCTCGCTGTGGGAGATATATACATAAGATAACAGAGGGTGCAACGTGGGTACAGAAGTAAAATCAATGGAACTCAAAAAAAACCAACAAATAATTGAAGCCGAACAAGCTCTCTCAACAAAGAAAGTTGAAGGGTTTGTTGCTGATGTAAAATCTGAAATCCATAAAATCACTTGGACAAGTCGCGATGAACTCAAAACTTACACTAAAATTGTTGTTTGCGCAACACTTTTATTTGGGATGTCTATCTATTTTTTAGATTTGATGATTCAAGGATTTTTGGGTGGGCTTGGTTTAATATTGCGCTGGATTGGTGGTTAAAGCAATCAACCTTGCCTTATCGTGCCCGTGCCCCTGCCCGTGCCCGTGCCCGATAAGGCAATTTCGGACATGGTCATGATAAGACACAATTTCGGGCACGGGCACGGGCAGGGGCACGATAGATTCGGACTCAGGTTCGTTCATGAAACAAGAGGTTGGTTAAAGCAATCATAAAGGAAAAGCATGCATAAGTGGTATGTGGTACAAGTTCTTTCAACACATGAGAAGAAAGCAAAAAAAGCGTTGGAGGAACATCTTGAAATTAAAGGGATGTCAGATCAAATTGAACAGATCTTGTTGCCAACCGAGAACGTTTCTGAAGTAAAAAAAGGGCAGCAGCATGTTGTAGAAAAACGTCTTTGGCCTGGTTATCTTCTTGTCAAAATGAATTTGAATGATGACTCTTGGCAGTATGTGAAAAATACAAATGGTGTCATCGACTTCCTTGGTGGAGATAAGCCAACTCCTTTGACAGATAAAGAAGTGGCTGAAATCCTCAAAGATTTAGAAGATAAAAAACAGAAAATCACCCAGAAACATAAGTTTGAAGTGGGGGATAAAGTGAAAATTATTGATGGGGTTTTTGTCAATTTTATCGGAACCGTCATCGAAGTCTTTCATGATAAAGGACGCCTCAGCGCCATGGTCTCAATTTTTGGGCGAGATACACGGGTTGATGACTTGGAGTTTGTTCAAGTTGAAGAAATTAATGAGGGAATGGAGAATTTGTAGAAGAGAATCTTTCTGCGCCTCGAGAATATATTTGAAGCGATGAAATAGAAAATGAAGAAAAAAGGCTAGAAAAATCTTCTCAATTGTTGTATACTCCGTTTCTTTTTAACGAACGATCTACTTTCACATAGATTGCCTCTGTCAATGTGATTTGTATATTTGATTATGTAGAACCAATAAGGGACCCGTCACCGCTGTGAACGGTAACCCAATAAGTCAATTATATTTATAAGGGACAATCATGTCGAAGAAAGTTTTAAAAATCATTAAGCTACAGATTCCTGCAGGGAAGGCTAATCCGGCCCCTCCTATCGGTCCAGCTCTTGGTGCTGCTGGGGTCAATATCATGGCTTTCTGTAAAGAGTTTAATGCGAAAACACAAGCAATGGCAGGAGATATCTTGCCAACTGTTATTACTGTTTATGTTGATAAAACGTTTACGTTTATCACTAAAAAACCCCCGGTCTCAGAATTATTGAAAAAAGAGACTGGGATCACAAAAGGTTCGGGTGTTCCTAACCGAGACAAAGTGGCTAAAATTAAAAGATCTCAAGCACGAAAAGTTGCGCAAGAAAAAATGCAAGATATGAATGCTAATGATCTAGAAATGGCAACCAATATTGTCCTTGGAACAGCTCGTTCAATGGGCATTGAGCTCATTCCAGAGTCCTAAACTCATGTAAATAGGAAATAGAGATTTATGGCGCGTCCAAGCAAAAGAATTCGGGAGATAGCAAAACAAGTAGACTCGTTAAAGGTCTATACACTTAGTGAAGCTATCGACATTCTCCAGAAATGCCCACCAGTCAAGTTTGATCAGACTGTGGAAGTTTCTTTAAAGCTAGGCGTTGACCCTCGTCGATCAGACCAAAGCGTTCGCGGAACTGTCTCACTACCGAATGGGACAGGGAAGACGATTAAGATTCTCGTTTTCGCCAAAGGTGACAAAATAAAAGAAGCCTTAGATGCTGGTGCTGACTATGCAGGTCATGAAGAGCTTTTTGAGAAGGTAAGTGGAGGTTGGACAGATTTTGATGCTGTCATCGCAACCCCAGAAATGATGCGCGATGTTGGTAAATTAGGGAAGGTGTTAGGTCCTCGTGGACTGATGCCGACACCGAAAGCCGGAACCGTGACAACAGATATTGCCAAAGCTGTCCAAGAGTTAAAAGCTGGGAAGATCGAATTTAAGCTCGATCGACTTGGCGTTGTTAACAACGGCATTGGGAAGCTATCATTTATTAAAGAACAACTTGTGCAAAATATTCGGGCCTTTCTCACTGCTGTTCAGCGTGCGAAACCTGCTTCAGCCAAAGGACATTATATCAAGTCCTTTTCGATCTCATCGACGATGGGGCCTGGCATGAAAATTGATTTGCGCGAAATTGATGTGACACACTAAGGAGTGACTGATGAGACAAGAAAAAGAGCTCCTGAAAGATGAAATCAAAGAAAAGATTGAGCGTTTCAAATCGTTTGTCATCATGCAGTATTCCAAATTATCAGCTAATGCGGCGAATGAATTCCGTCGTGAAGTTGGTAAATTGGGAGGCGATGTTGGCATCATTCGAAAAAGAGTATTGCTGAAAGCTGTTCAAGATGCGGGTATTGACATTGACCCTTCTATCTTTGAAGGACATATCGGCCTTGTTTTTCTAGCAGAAGAAGATCCGCTAGAAATTACAAAATATGTTTTCAAATTTAGCAAGGAACGAGAAAAAGTCATCGGCGTCCTAGGCGGACGTTTTGATGGCCAGCTTTACTCTGGAGAAGATGTCGAACGTCTATCCAAACTGCCGTCTAGAGACGGGATGCGTGCTGAACTGCTCAGTGTACTTGAAGCACCCCTTTCTCAGACATTGGCAGTCATGGAAGCCTTGCTTACATGCATTCCTTTTTGTTTGGAAAATAAAGCTAAGCAAGAACGCGGCGATGACTAAGATGAATTTATTAACATTAGGTTTTGAAATCAAGAGGTATTAACGTGAGTAATAAGAAAACAACAGAAGAACTAGTCAATGCGCTAAGTGAATTGACCGTTTTAGAAATGGCAGAATTGAAGACCCTTCTCGAAGAGAAGTGGGGAGTCAAAGCAGCCGCTCCTGCTGTCATGGCAGCAGCACCTGCAGCAGCTGGTGCACCCGCTGCGGCTGAGTCTACAGATTTCCAAGTCACTTTAACTGATGCCCCTGCCGATAAAAAAATCGGTATCATTAAAGTTGTGAGAGAAATCACAGGCTTAGGGCTGAAAGAGGCAAAAGAACTCGTTGAATCAGCTCCGAAAGAACTCAAGGCAACAGCACCAAAAGCTGAAGCTGAAGAGATCAAGAAGAAAGTTGAAGAAGCGGGTGGAAAAGCGACCCTTAAAGGTCTTTAATCTCCAAATCAGACATTACTGAAAACGGGAGGGGCATTTATCCCTCTCGTTTTTTCATGATTTTAATCATTCAAAAATTATTTAACCAAATTTTTGAGTTTAGAATATCGGATTAGGTCTTGCATCCTCTTTAATCCAATACTCTTAATTCAAAAGAGCAGGAGTCTTTGATGTTGAAAAGGCCACCACAACGAATCGGTTATAATGAGAAGGAAGAAATCATAGATCTTCCTAATCTTATAGAGATTCAAATCAAGTCTTATAACCAATTTTTGCAAGCAGATAAATTCCCTGAAGAGAGGGAGAATATCGGGCTTTTGGAAGTGTTTAATGAGATCTTCCCGATTAAGTCTTATGATGAGAAAACGGTCCTTGAGTTTGTCTCTTATAATCTGGGTGTTCCAAAGTACTCTCCTGATGAATGTATTCGCCGCGGGATCACTTATAATGTCACGCTTAAAGTCAAATTCCGGCTTACCGATGAAACAGGGATAAAAGAAGAAGAAGTCTACATGGGGACAATCCCTGTGATGACAGATAAAGGGACTTTTATCATTAATGGAGCTGAGCGCGTCGTTGTTTCTCAGCTACACCGCTCTCCAGGGATCTGTTTTGAGCAAGAGCGTCATTCCCGAGGAAATGTCATCTATTCTTTCCGCATCATTCCCTATCGTGGAAGTTGGCTTGAAGGAGCATTTGATACCAATGATTTAATCCATATCTATATCGACCGCAAAAAACGGCGCCGCAAAATTTTAGCGACAACGTTTATTCGAGCTTTAGGCTATTCCACAAATAGCGATATCATCGAAGAGTTTTTCAGTACGCGAAAATATAAAGTAAAAAATGAGAAAGAATTTGCGAAGTTAGTTGGCAAAATTCTTGCACAGGACGTTGTCGATGAAGAATCGGGCATGATCTTCGGGAAGGCTTCTGAGAAGCTTACAACAGCGATGCTCAAGCGTATTATGGATGCTGGAATCGAGACGATCCGCATCGCAGAAGATGCCGATGAGACGAGTCCGATTATCAAGATGTTGGCTAAAGACTCCACCGATTCTTATGAGTCAGCGTTGAAAGACTTTTATCGCAAAATCCGACCAGGGGAACCTGCAACGCTATCCAATGCGCGCTCGGCGAACATGCGGCTCTTTTTCGACCCAAAAAGGTACAACTTAGGGAGAGTCGGACGCTATAAACTCAATAGCAAACTCGGCTTGGAAATTTCTGATGAAGAGCTCAAAACAGTCACTTTGAAAAAAAGAAGATGTGATCGGCGCTCTCAAGTACCTCATCAAGCTGAAAGGTGGAATTGAAGAGGCTTCCATTGATGATATCGACCACCTTGGCAATCGCCGTGTTCGATCTGTCGGAGAGCTCATTCAAAACCAATGCCGGATTGGATTGGCTCGAATGGAGAAGATCATCCGCGAGCGGATGAACCTCTTTGACTTTTCCTCTGATACTCTCACACCTGGGAAAATCGTCTCTGCCAAAGGTCTGTCAGGCGTTTTAAAGGATTTCTTTGGCCGTTCTCAGCTTTCACAGTTTATGGATCAGAACAACCCGGTGGCAGAGCTCACGCATAAGCGGCGCTTGTCCTCTCTGGGACCTGGTGGGTTGAATAGAGATCGCGCCGGCTTCGAAGTACGAGACGTTCATATCAGCCACTATGGACGGATCTGTCCGATTGAAACGCCGGAAGGACCGAACATTGGTCTGATTTCTTCTCTTTCTTCATTTGCAAAAATCAACGAGTTTGGATTTATTGAAACGCCCTACCGCATAGTCAAAGAGGGGGTTGTCACTGAAGAAATTGAATACATGACGGCAGACCAAGAAGAGCAGTGCGTCATCGCTCAGGCATCGGCGCCTCTTGATGAGTTCAACATGTTTGTTGAGCCTATCTGTTGGGCTCGATATCGTGAAGACCAATTTGAGACCGATACGAAGAACGTCACCCATATGGACGTCTCTCCAAAGCAGTTAGTCTCTATTGTGACGGGTTTGATTCCGTTCTTAGAGCATGATGATGCGAACCGTGCCTTGATGGGATCGAACATGCAGCGGCAAGGGGTTCCCTTGCTTAAGCCTGAAGCTCCTATTGTCGGAACAGGGCTTGAAGCACGTGCTGCAAGAGACTCTGGTGCGGTCATCATCGCTCTTGAAGATGGCGTTGTCGATTATGTTGACGGATTGCAGATCATTATTTCTCCAAATGACAACCGCCTCGAGAAGAAAACCTATGCCTTGAAGAAATTTATCCGCTCGAATGCAGGAACTTGCATTAATCAGCGCCCTTTATGCAGCGTTGGCGATAAAATCAAAGCAGGCGATGTCATCGCCGATGGACCGGCGACCGACAAGGGCGAAGTGGCTCTTGGACGAAATGTCTTGGTCGCCTTTATGCCTTGGTGTGGGTATAACTACGAAGATGCGATCATCATTTCTGAGAAGCTCCTCCGTGAAGACTACTATACGTCGATTTATATCGAAGAGTTTGAACTGACGGCGCGCGATACAAAGCTTGGCAAGGAAGAGATCACTCGGGATATTCCTAATGTATCCGAAGAGACATTGCGGAATCTTGGCGATGATGGGATTATTCGGATCGGAGCCGAGGTTAAGCCAGGAGATACTCTTGTAGGGAAAATCACCCCTAAATCTGAGACTGAGCTTGCACCAGAAGAAAGGCTTTTGCGGGCGATCTTCGGGGATAAAGCCTCTGATGTTAAAGATGCTTCATTGATTGCCCCACCAGGTACCGAAGGGGTGGTGATGGATGTTAAAGTCTTTAGCCGACGGGACCGATTATCTAAGACAGATGATGAGTTAATCGAAGAAGCATCGAAGTTAAAAGAGATTCAACGGGAATACAAATCGCAGCAGGTTGTTCTCCGAACTGAGAAACACGAAAAAGTGGGAGCACTTCTCTTAAATGAGCTTTCTCCTGGCAATATCATCCACCGTCGAACAGCTGAGATCCTTATCGAAGAAGGCTCTCACATCAGCCAAGAGATGATTGAATTGCTCGAAAGAGAAAAAGTGGAAGATCTCTTGATGCCGGAAAATGAAATCTTCGATCTGCTCAAGCAAATACTCCATGACTATGAAATTGCGATGCAGACTGTTGAAATGCAGTACAAGACGCAATTGGAATTCCTGCGCAAGGGAGATACAGACCTCGATCCAGGAATTATTCGACAAGTCAAAGTCTATGTTGCCTCGAAGCGTAAGCTGCAAGTGGGCGATAAGATGGCGGGCCGGCACGGAAACAAAGGGGTCGTCTCTAAGATCGTCCCCGAGGCAGATATGCCGTTCCTAAGCACTGGGCAGCCCATCGAGATCATCTTAAACCCTCTAGGCGTTCCATCTCGGATGAATATGGGGCAGCTTTTTGAAACACATCTAGGCATTGCTGCTAAACATGCAGGCATTCATGTCAAGAGTCCGGTTTTTGAAGGTTTCCCCGAAGATAAAATTTGGGAGATGATGGTGCAGCAAGGGCTTCCTGAAGATGGTAAGTTCTGGCTCTATGACGGTTGTAATGGCGAACGGTTTGACAACAGAGTGGTCGTTGGCTACATCTATATGCTTAAGCTTTGCCACCTTGTCGCAGATAAAATCCACGCACGTGCTGTTGGACCTTACTCGTTGGTAACACAACAGCCTCTGGGCGGTAAAGCTCAGATGGGCGGTCAGCGGTTTGGGGAGATGGAAGTGTGGGCTGCTGAAGCCTATGGCGCTGCTCATCTTCTTCAAGAGCTTTTGACTGTGAAATCTGATGATGTTGCAGGACGTACCAGAATTTATGAATCCATTGTTAAAGGGGAAAACCTCTTAAGATCAGGCACTCCAGAATCATTTAATGTATTGATTAAAGAGATGCAAGGATTGGGCCTCAATGTTGCCGCAGAGATTATTACCTAATCCAACAGAGATTGTTGGCTGAATAGTTTACACAAAATTTAGGAGACACTCATGTCTGAAAGGAATCAGCAAGAAGGGCAGTTTGATCAGTTGACGATCAAGATTGCATCTGATGATGTCATACGCAATGAATGGTCCCGCGGAGAAATTAAGAAACCAGAAACGATCAACTACCGCACACTCAAACCCGAGAAAGGGGGACTATTCTGTGAGAAAATTTTTGGTCCGACCCGTGATTGGGAGTGTGCGTGCGGAAAATATAAGAAGATTAAGCATAAGGGGATTGTCTGCGACCGGTGCGGCGTTGAAGTCACTTTGTCTAAAGTTCGCCGCGAGCGGATGGCTCACATCGAGTTAGCTGTCCCTATCGTCCACATCTGGTTTTTTAAGACCATGCCATCGCGCATTGGAAACATCTTGGGGATGACCTCGGCCGATCTTGAGCGTATCATCTATTATGAAGAATATGTCGTGATCAATCCGGGTCAGACTGACCTAGAGAAAAAACAGCTCCTCAATGATGCTGACTACCGTGAAGCTCAAGAGAAGTGGGGGCGTGATTCCTTCGTTGCTAAGATGGGCGGTGAAGCCATCCATGACCTCCTCGTGACTGAAGATCTCCAGACACAGCTCGTGGAACTCAAAGAAAAGCTTCGTAAGACTAAATCTCAGCAAGCTCGGATGAAGTTGGCAAAACGGCTTAAAATCATTGAGAGTTTTATCTCTTCTAGCAATAAGCCTGAATGGATGGTGATGGCGTGCATCCCCGTCATTCCTCCTGACCTCCGTCCTCTTGTTCCTCTCGATGGCGGCCGGTTTGCAACGTCGGATCTCAATGACCTTTACAGAAGGGTCATCAACAGAAATAACCGCCTAAAAGCGATTTTAAAGTTAAAAACCCCAGAAGTCATTGTCCGCAATGAAAAGCGGATGCTACAAGAAGCTGTCGACGCACTTTATGATAATGGTCGACATGGACATCCTGTCATGGGTGCTGGAAACCGTCCTCTGAAATCTCTTTCTGAGATGTTAAAAGGAAAGCAAGGGCGATTCCGTCAAAACCTCTTGGGTAAACGGGTGGACTACTCGGGCCGTTCTGTCATTATCGTCGGTCCTGAGCTCAAATTCAACCAGTGCGGATTGCCTAAGCTGATGGCTCTCGAATTGTTCGAACCGTTCATCGTTAAACGTCTTAAAGATCTCGGATACGTCTATACGATCCGTTCGGCTAAGAAGATGATTCAACGACATGCTCCTGAGGTTTGGGACGTTTTAGAAGATATCATCAAAGGGCATCCTGTGTTGCTAAACCGGGCGCCTACGCTCCACCGGTTGGGGATCCAAGCTTTTGAACCTGTCCTCATTGAAGGGAAGGCCATCAGAATCCATCCGCTCGTCTGTTCCGCTTTCAACGCTGACTTTGACGGTGACCAAATGGCGGTCTATGTCCCTCTTTCTATCGAAGCACAGCTCGAGGCGAAGCTGCTGATGATGGCGCCAGACAATATTTTCTTGCCTTCTTCTGGCAAGCCTGTCGCGGTCCCTTCTCAGGATATGACCTTAGGGTTGTATTACCTGATGATCGAGCCACTTTACTTTCCAGAAGATCACGGACTGAAGACGCGTGTTTTCCGCGACAGCAGCGAGGTGTTGCTGGCGCTTCAAGCGAGCGGCAGCTACAACTGGTATGAGGAGCCGACAGCAGTATCTGAAACGACCCGTTGCGATTACGTGCGGGGGATGCGGATTCATGAGAAGATTAAGCTGCGTACAGAAAATGGGATCATCGAAACGACCCCTGGACGCGTTGTCTTCAACACCATTGTCCCAAAAGAACTCGGTTTTCAAAACTATAGCCTGCCCAAGAAGAAAATGGGCGAATTGGTGATGCAGTGCTATAAGAAAGTTGGGTTGGAAGCAACAGTCCGCTTTTTAGATAGTTTGAAGAACCTAGGCTTCTCTGAAGCGACTAAGTCGGCTCTGTCGATGGGTGTCTGCGACGTCAAGATCCCTCCAATGAAACAGAAGATCATGCACGATGCTCATGAGCGGGTTGCGATTGTTCGAAAGCAATATGAAGACGGGATCATCACCGAAGGCGAGCGGAAGTCAAAGACCATCAGCATTTGGACTGAAGTATCTGATGTCCTCTCTGAGGAGCTCTTTAAACTCATCAGTGAAGTGAAAGACAGTGCCATGAATCCTCTCTATCTGATGATGGATTCTGGAGCCCGAGGCAACAAATCTCAGATTCGTCAACTCGGCGCCTTGCGTGGGTTGATGGCGAAGCCGTCGGGTGATATCATCGAATCGCCAATTACATCGAACTTCCGCGAGGGGTTATCTGTCATTGAGTTTTCGATCTCCTCGCACGGTGCGCGTAAAGGTCTTGCGGATACAGCCTTGAAAACGGCGGACTCTGGATACTTGACCAGACGTCTCGTTGACGTTGCGCAAGATGTGATCATCACTGAAGCAGACTGCGGGACTCTTAATGGCATCGACGTCTCTGCAATTAAACAAGGGCAGGAAGAGCTTCTTCCTCTCAAGGACAGGATTTTTGGCCGTACCGTTTGCGAAGATATCTATCTGCCAGGCGATAGCACTAAAGTCTTAGCTAAAGCGGGCGATACCTTAACAGTATTGCAAGCAGAAGCCATCGACGACTCTGGGATTGAAAGCATCCGGATCCGCTCTGTGCTGACTTGTGAAACCCGACGAGGCGTTTGCGCGAAGTGTTATGGCATCAACTTGGCAAACAGCCGTTCAGTGAGCATGGGAGAAGCTGTGGGCATCATTGCCGCGCAGTCCATTGGTGAACCTGGAACGCAGTTGACGATGCGTACGTTCCACTTAGGCGGTATCGCTTCTGCAGGCCTCACGCCTGAAATCGTTGCTGAAAATGACGGGATCCTCGTCTACTCCGATCTCCGCACTGTGAAAACAGCTGACGGCTATTGGGTGGTCTTAAATAAGAACGGACGGTTAAATATCGTCAGAGATGAGGGAAGGGCCCTCGATGACTATAAGAAGCTTCTGAGCACCAAGTCGATCGAACCTTTGCAGTCTTTTACAATCGAACTGGGAACCAAGATATTGCTCGAAGATGGCAGCAGGGTTAAACCAGGAGTCAAAGTCGCGGAATGGGAGCAGCATAGCATTCCGATTATCTGCGATCGCCCTGGATATGTTCGCTATGAAGACCTTGTTGAAGGGCTGTCAACAGAGCGTGATCTCAATAAACAGACTGGCCAGGCCGAGCTTATTGTTAAACAGCATCGAGGAGAACTGCACCCTCAAATCGCTATCTATGCCGATCAAGCCTTCGAAGAGCTTGTTGGAACCTATCCGCTTCCGGCCGGTGCGATCATCTCTGTTCAGGAGGGTGAATATGCCACGGCAGGAAAAATGCTTGCTCGTCTCCCTCGCAGTGCGATTAAGACGAAGGATATCACGGGAGGTCTGCCACGGGTTGCAGAGCTCTTTGAGGCCAGAAAGCCGAAGGATTCCGCTGAGATTGCAAAAATCGATGGCGTTGTAGACTTCCGCGGTGTCCAGAAAAATAAACGGATTGTCATTGTCCGCGATGAGATGACTGGAATGGAAGAAGAACATCTGATTCCTCATACTAAGCACTTGATCATTCAACGAGGCGACCACGTTGTCAAAGGGCAGCAGTTGACTGATGGATTGGTCATCCCGCATGAAATTCTTGAAATCTGCGGTGTGCGTGAACTTCAGAAATATCTCGTTAACCAGGTGCAAGAGGTTTACCGCTTGCAAGGGGTGGATATCAATGACAAGCACATAGAGATTATTGTCCGTCAAATGCTGAAGAAGGTGCGTGTGATCGATCCAGGCGATACAAGCCTTCTCTATGGAGAAGAAGTCGATAAGAAAGAATTTGAACTGGAAAACTTCAAGGTCACTAAAGAGGGTGGGAAGGCAGCGCAAGCGACTCCAGTTCTCTTGGGGATCACGAAGGCCTCATTGAGCACAGATTCTTTCATTTCTGCAGCATCGTTCCAAGACACCACTCGTGTTCTGACTGAGGCAGCGTGTGCGGGTAAGACCGACTACCTGATCGGCTTCAAAGAGAATGTGATCATGGGACATATCATCCCTGGCGGAACTGGGTTCCAATATCACAGACGAGTGAAGAAGTTTGTCGATAAAGAACTCGAAGAAGAGTTGATTTTCGACTTCGATGACGATGAGGCCGTCGCGTCGTAATAGGCACTTGAGAAACAACCCCCTTCGGAGAATTACCGGAGGGGGTTTTTTTATTGCTGAGTAAAATCGAAGTCGCAGAAGTAAGTGCACAGGTTGTGGAATATGAACGTCTAAGAATGCCAAGATGTCCTTAGCTTCTATTAAACGCAAAGGTGCGAAGACGCAAAGAAAGAATACAGCGAAAGGGCGTTGTTGCATAAATGTTTCTCATCTAACTATCTCTTAATTAAATGTTTAACCACTGAGTTCACAGAGATCACGGAGAGGGGAATAATGCGCAATTGCCTTAAAAAACCATTCTAAAGAGGCTTGCGCATTTTCCTCCCTCTCTGTGAACTCAGTGGTTAAGTATTTGGAGTTTTGTATGTTACGGTTCTTTTCGATTTGTGCTACAACGCCAAGCGAAAATCCAAACGCACGCGTTAAGTTAACGTAACGTGCATCATCAGTAATCTTTATCCTCTCATTGTGATTTCTTTAATAAAAATTATTGTTTTTCTTGATTTAATATAATTCTCTAATGTGATACGATTATTGCTTTATGTGTTAATTTGTTCTTAATAATTGACCTGGATGTAATTTATGAATGTTGGATTAGCCTCTCTCCAATCAAATTTGATTAACTATAGTGCTCGTCAGCATGTTTTCAAACCGATTATTTTACTGGTGGCTGGAATAGCTTTAGCAATATTTTGCGGTGCGTTGATTGGCAGCGTCCTCTCTCGATCTTCTAGAAACAGGCGAAGCAATCATGCATATCATCCAACTTATCCTTCTAGACAAAATACATATAGAACTCCTCATCTAAATCCCTCTCCTCTTCAGGCACATGATCACGGGGTTATGTATCCTACCCAGAACATTTTTGCGAGTCATGACGAGTTAATCTCTAAACCCTATTCGTATATAAAAAATTTAGCACAGTCTATTCGCTCTACAGGACCTTCTGTGAATTTTAGGGTGGGATTCAAAAATCCCGATGGGACCAGTCCTGCTTCAGATGCTGGAGGACCAACTCGGCAGTTTTTTAATCTCCTTTTTCACTCTTTGAAAAAACAGTTTACCTCTGAAGGTGCAAAACCGGAAGATTTCCATCCGCATATAAATAAAACTGGTACGTTTTTGGTTCCGCAGGGAAAACCGACGAATAATCATCAGTCTTCGATCTTTTATGACATCGGAACCGTGATGATGTACGTTTATTTTAATAATAGGAGCCCCTTAATCGGTCCTGTTTTTCATACAGCTTTTTTCGCGGCTATTCTCTCTTTAGACGATAAGGAGATCCATACCCCCTATGATAGGCTTACCGATGCCACCAAATTCAAGATCTGCAAAGCGTTAATCAATGCTCAACAAGCTTCAGGAGAAAATTTCGATGATTACCTAGATGTTTTAACATTCTTAGACAAAGGTGATGAATTTACAGAAGATGACCTCAACAATGTGAATGTAAAAAACTTCTATGCTATACGCGTTCTTGATGAAGAGTCGCGAGATTTTCTCGGTGCAGAGGGAGATGAATTTGATTTGAATGCTGTTAAATTTGACTGGAAGGCAATTGAAAAAGATAAAAAGGGATTTTTCTCAAAATATTTGAGTTATTTACTCCAACAAAAAACAGACAGCTTAGGGACGGTCGGGTTGATCCTTTTTCCCGTTCATACCATGGCTCAAGCGATGAAAGCAGTATCTAAAGATAGTTGGACAGCAATACGTTCCCTCACCTCGTCTTCTACTACTGAGACATCTTCCCCTGAAATCGAAGCAGCTAAAAGACTGCAGCGAAAAATTCAAGGGGTGTTGGATCGAGAGGTTCTTGTGAGTAAAATCACAATGTATGCAACAGCAGGGATCGTGAAAACGCAAGCTGATTGGATAAAGGCATGGATTTTAGATCCTGCAACGACAGACACTTTAATTGAAGGCCTGCTCACTTTTTGGACTGGTTCTTCTTATATTGATTGGGACAAGGTGGAGAGTATTTCTATTAGTGCTGACGATGGAGGCTTATTGCCGAGAGCATCGACCTGCAGTCGTATGTTATACGTCTCTAATACGCATTCTAAGGAAAATGATAGAGGAGAACTCGGACTGCTCCATAATCATACAGCAGAGGGATATTATCAGGTCTTGAACAAAATCGCCAGTGAATACAGCAATGTCTATACTCATTGTTAAGGGGACAAGGGACCTCAAGGGGTAATTGCAGAAGTCCTTATCGTGCCCGTGCCCGTGCTCGATAAGGACTTTTGCAATTACCTCTTGAGGTTCTTTTTTAGTGTAAAGAATATTTTTTTGCTGTTTTAATACTTTCTTTGATTTAGTTCAATTCTTTCATCTGATATGATTATCGTTTTAATTTATCATTAATAAAGAGTATGATTTATGAATATTGGATTAGTCTCTCTCCAATCTAGTTTGATTAACTATAGTGCGCGTCAGCATGTCTTCAAACCGATTGTTCTATTAGTTTGGGGCATTGCTTTAGCAATATTTGGCGGCGTGTTGATTGGCAGAACCGTCTCCCGATATTGGCGTGGCGTCGATTATGGCCATCTAAATCATAGATCATATTCCATTTCTGTGAGTGATGAAAACCTGCGTTCCAACCCTTATAGGTATATCCAAAATTTAGCAAGGTCTATTCGCTCTGTTGGCCTTCATATGCATATTGGGGTGCGTTTCGAACAACACGCGAGTACAGACAGAGCTATAGATGGCGGAGGACCAACCCGGCAGTTTTTTAATCTCCTTTTTCAATCTTTGAAAACTCAGTTTTCTTCTGTGGGGGCAAAACCGGGAGATTTTTATCCGCATACCAAAAGAAATAGCACGTTATTGGTTCCGCAGGGACAACCGACGAATAATCACCGATCTTCGATCTTTTATGACATCGGAACTGTGATGATGTACGTTTATTTAAGTACTGCAAGCCCCTTAATCGGCCCTGTTTTTCATACAGCTTTTTTCGCTGCTATCCTCTCCTTAGACGATCATGAGATTGATTTGTCCTATGATCAGCTTTCTGATGCCGCTAAATTGAAGATGTGCAAAGCCCTTATCCATACGCAGCAAGCCTCAGGTGAATTTGTCAATTCGTATATAGCGCCTCTTGCATTGCTGGAAAAAGGGGAACAGGCGACAGATGCTGAGATCAATTCTGAACAAATCCTGCACTTCTATGCTTCCGCTGCCTTTGAAGCTACTGGTGATGGCCCTCGAGATCGTTTTCTT